>CAZAWM010000104.1:897-10927 GCA_964488605.1 uncultured Steroidobacteraceae bacterium
GAGGCGAATCCGGCCAGCGCCGAGCTGCTCGGCGTTCCCGCCCGCCGTCTGGTTGGCCGCCCGTTCCCCGAAAATCTCGGCGACGAGAACGCGCGCTCGGTTCAGAGCCTGCTCGCCGCGGCGCGCACCTCGGGTACCGCCGACGAGGTCAGGATCCAGTCGGCCGAGCTGGGACGGGACTTCCTCGTGGCCGCGTCACTGTTCCGGCAGGAGGAGAACACCTACTTCCTCGTCCGGCTGCGGCCGGTCGGCGCGGATGCGGGCGCGACGGTCGTGCCGAAAGCGCGTTCGCGCGCGCTCGACGTCATCGAGCGGATGCCCGACGGTCTCGTGATCACCGACATGCAGGGCCGGGTGCTGAGCGCGAATCGGGCCTTCCTAGACCTTACGCAGATGGCCACCGAGGAGCAGCTGCGTGGCGAGTCGCTCGACCGATGGCTCGGACGCCCCGGCGTCGATCTCGACGTACTGCTCGCGAACCTGCGCCAGCACGGCACGGTGCGGCTGTTCGCGACCACGCTGCGCGCCGAGTACGGCACCGCGGTAGATGTCGAGATCTCGGGCGTGGCGGTGCCGCATGGCGATACGCCCTGCCTCGGTTTCGTGATCCGCAATGTCGGGCGGCGCGCGTCCACGGGCGAGCTCCGGACCGGTCGCGAGCTGCCGCGCTCGGTCGAGCAGCTGACCGAACTCGTCGGTCGCGTCTCGCTGAAGGAACTCGTTCGTGAGACCACCGACGTAATCGAGAAACTGTGCATCGAGGCGGCACTCGAGCTCACGCACAACAATCGCGTCTCGGCTGCGGAAATGCTCGGGCTGTCGCGTCAGAGCCTGTATGTCAAGCTGCGCCGCTACGGTCTCGTCGACTCGGTTCCGGAGCGCGAACAGACCGGTTGAGTCGCACCTCGATTCCCCTGTCATGTTTGATTGACAGTCCAAAATGTCAATGTTAGCGTCCAGCCATGACCCGTCCCGTGTCCGCGACGGTAATGGAAGCGCGCCCGGCGATACCGTCGTTCGTCGAACTGCTCAAGCCCGTTACCTGGTTCCCGCCGATGTGGGCGTTCGCCTGCGGGGTGGTCTCGAGCGGTGTGCCGACGGAGGGGCGATGGTGGCTGATCCTGGCCGGCATCCTGCTCGCGGGTCCGCTGGTCTGTGGCACCAGTCAGGCCGTCAACGACTGGTATGACCGCGATGTCGACGCGATCAATGAGCCAGGTCGGCCCATCCCCTCGGGCCGCATTCCGGGCCGCTGGGGTCTGTACATGGCGATCGGCTGGACGCTGGTCTCGCTCGCCTTTGCTGCACTGCTCGGCCGCTGGGTGCTGATTGCCGCCGCGGTCGGACTCGCCTTCGCCTGGGCCTACAGCGCGCCGCCGCTTCGCCTCAAGCAGAATGGCTGGTGGGGCAACTCCGCCGTAGCGATCAGTTACGAAGGACTGCCGTGGTTCACCGCCGCCGCGGTCATGGCCGGCGCATTGCCCGAGCCGAGCATCATCGCGCTGGCACTGCTCTACAGCGTCGGCACCCACGGCATCATGACGCTCAACGATTTCAAGTCGGTCAACGGCGACCGGCGCATGGGCGTGCGTTCCCTGCCGGTACAGCTCGGCGTGCCGCGCGCGGCCTGGGTGGCCTGCATCTTCATGGTGGTGCCGCAGCTCGTCGTCTTCGGTCTGCTCGCATCGTGGCAGCGGCCCTATCACGCGCTAGCGATCGCCGTGCTGCTCGTGATTCAGATCCTCATGATGGCGCGCCTGCTACAGGCTCCAGCGGAGCGCGACTACTGGTACAACGCGACGGGCGTACCGCTGTTCGTCGCGGGCATGATGGTCAGCGCCCTTGCGCTGCGATAACGACAAGCCCTTGCGCTGCGATAACGACAACTAGAATCGGGGGGATGCAGTGAACAGGGACTCCAACAGGGCACTCGGCTGGCTCGGCATCTTCCGTCTCGGTCTCGTGCAGGCGGCACTCGGCTCCATCGTCGTGCTGACGACTTCGACGATGAACCGCGTCATGGTCGTTGAGCTCGCGATGCCGGCGATGTTGCCTGGCGTGCTCGTCGCCATGCATTACCTGGTACAGATCCTGCGACCTAGGCTCGGCTACAGCTCGGACGTCGGCGGACAGCGCACGCCATGGATCGTCGGCGGCATGGCACTGCTTGGCGCCGCGGCGGCGACCGCAGCGGTGGCGATCCATCTGATGCAGAACCGCCCGATCGCCGGCGTGGCGCTGGCCGTGCTCGCGTTCCTGTTCATCGGCATCGGGGTCGGCATGAGTGGCACCGCGATGCTGGTGCTGATGGCGACACACGTCGCGGAAAACCGCCGTGCGGCTGCGGCTACGGTCACGTGGATCATGATGATCGTCGGCTTCATTGCGACGTCGATCGTGGCAGGCAATGCACTCGATCCTTTCACGACGCTGAGGCTGATCGAGGTCACCGGGGGCGTCGCTCTGGCAGCGACGTTGATGACCTGGCTCGCGGTGCTCGGTGTCGAGCGCGTACGGCCGCCCGTGTCGACCCCCGCCGCGCAGGCCGCGACGCCGTTCAGAGAGGCGCTGCGCCAGGTCTGGCGCGAATCGCATTCGCGGCGCTTGACGCTGTTCATCTTCGTTTCGATGGTCGCGTACAGCGCCCAGGACTTGATACTCGAGCCGTTCGCGGGGCTGATCTTCGGGATGACGCCCGGGCAGTCGACCAAGCTGTCGGGCGTGCAGAATTCGGGCGTGCTGATCGGCATGCTGCTCGTCGCAATCGTCTGCTCGCGGCCCGACAAGGCTTTCGGCTCGCTTCGAGCGTGGACCATTGGTGGCTGCGTCGCCTCGGCGATGTCGCTGCTGACGCTGGCGGTAGCGGGATTCGTCGGACCGGGCTGGCCGATCCAGGCCTCCGTATTCATGCTCGGACTTTCGAACGGCGTGTTCGCGGTCGGCGCGATCGGCACGATGATGGGTATGGTCGGCTCCGGACGCCGCTCGCGGGAGGGCGTGCGCATGGGCCTGTGGGGTGCCGCGCAGGCCGTCGCCTTCGCACTCGGCGGACTAGGTGCCACCGCGCTCGTCGATATCGCACGGCTGCTGTTCGATTCGGTGGTGGTCGCTTACGGAGTCGTTTTTGCAGTCGAGGGCGCGATGTTCTTCGTCGCGAGCCGGCTTGCCGCCGCGGCGCGCGTCCGCGACGAGGATCTCGAGCCGCAAACCGAGCAGGCGGCGGCGGTGGATCGCTACGCGGTGCCGGTCGCCGGTCGCTGATCTGAAAGGAGCCAGGCATGGACGCATCGAGAATCTGGGACGTCATCGTCGTGGGCGGCGGTCCTGCCGGCGCGACGGCTGCGCACGAGCTGGCGCGCGCCGGCCGACGCGTACTGCTGCTCGACCGTGCCGGGCGCATCAAGCCCTGCGGAGGGGCGATTCCCCCGGTGCTGATCGAGGAGTTCGACATTCCCGACGAGCTGCTGGTGGCGCATATTCATTCGGCGCGCATGGTGTCGCCGACGTCGCGCGAGGTCGACATGCCGATCGACGGCGGCTTTGTCGGCATGGTGGATCGGGAGCACTTCGACGAGTGGTTGCGCCAGCGAGCGGCCTCGGCCGGTGCGGTTCGCGAGAACGGACACTTCGACGGCATCGCCCGCGACCCCGACGGTACCCTGGTCGTGCATTACTCGACACCGGACCGTGGCGCGGGGCCGTCGCATCTGGAGGCACGGACCCGTATCCTCGTCGGCGCCGATGGGGCCCGCTCGCGCGTTGCGCGTGAGGCGATCCCGGGTGGAGACGACGTCGAGTGTGTGTTCGCCTATCACGAGATCGTCAGCGCCCCCGAGGAACACGCGGTGCCCTCTTACGACGGCGAGCGTTGCGACGTCTACTATCAGGGGCGACTCTCGCCCGACTTCTATGGCTGGGTGTTCCCGCACGGTCGCACCGTCAGTGTCGGTGCCGGATCGGCCGAGAAGGGTTTTTCGATCCGCTCTGCGGTGACGAAGCTGCGCGAGGCGGCGGGACTCGATCAGGTGCGCACGATCCGACGCGAGGGCGCGCCGATTCCGATGCGCCCGCTCAAACGCTGGGACAACGGTCGCGACGTCGTCGTTGCAGGCGATGCGGCCGGTGTAGTTGCGCCGGCATCCGGCGAGGGAATCTATTACGCGATGGCCTGCGGACGTATCGTCGCCGGTGCAGTCGATCGCTGCCTCGCAACCGGCAATGCGCGCGAACTGGCGAGCGCGCGGCGAATCTTCATGCGTGCCCACGGTCGCGTGTTCTGGATCCTCGGCATCATGCAGCGCTTTTGGTACTCGAGCGACAAACGACGTGAGCGCTTCGTCAGTATCTGCGAGGACAAGGACGTGCAGATGCTGACCTGGCAGGCCTACATGCACAAGAAGCTCGTGCGCGCCAGGCCGTTGGCGCACGTGCGCATCTTCTTCAAGGACCTCGCGCACCTGTTCGGGCTTGTGACCCCGTGACCGGGGTGGCGTCCCCGCGGCGGCGCGCACTTTGGTACGCCGCTCTGGGGGCGCTCTGTGTCGCCATTCTCGGTGGTCTCGCTACCGATCTCGGCGAGTGGTACCGCGCTCTGGCCAAACCGGCCTGGAACCCGCCCGACTGGCTGTTCGGACCCGCCTGGACGCTGATCTACGCGCTGACGGCCCTGGCCGGCGTCGAGGCTTGGCAGGTCGCTGCGCCGGCGCAGCGGCGGATGCTCGGCATACTATTCGCCATTAATGGCGCGCTGAACGTGCTCTGGAGTCTGCTGTTCTTCCGGCTACGACGTCCCGACTGGGCACTGGTCGAGGTCGCTCTGCTGTGGCTGTCGATCGTGTCGCTGATCGTCTACTGTGGACCGCTGCGTCGACGCACGATCGGTCTACTGCTGCCGTATCTGCTCTGGGTGTCGTTTGCGGCGGCGCTCAACGCCTCGATCGTCGATCTCAACGGGCCATTCGGCGGTCCGGGCACCTGACATGGAATCCCTGTTGCGCGCGATCACCACGGGCCGGCTCGTCGAGCTGATCGTGCTGCTGATGCTGCTCGAGGCAGGCCTGTTGCTGCTCTGGCGTTGGCGCTCCGGTGGCGGCGTGCCCGCGACCGGCAGCGTCGCCATGATCGCCGCGGGTATCTGCCTGATGCTTGCGCTGCGTGCGGCACTGACCGGCGCGGACCCGGGCCGCATCGCGCGCTGGCTGTCCCTGGCGCTCGTCGCGCATGTCTTCGATGTCGCGACTCGCTGGCAGCGACCGAGCCGCGGTCGGCTCCGGAGCCGCCAGCCAGTCGGAGGGCGCGCGCCGTAATAATCATCGCTCGGTGGCGCTGGAACGACGCATGAAACGACTCGGTATCCTCTGGCTCGTGGTGCTGATCAGCCTGATGGGCTTTGGCGTCACCACGATTCCGTTTCCGCTCGTTACCGAGCAGATGGGTGCCTCGGACTTTTGGAAGACCTTTGGCGGCCCTGGCGTCTTCTCGATCTTCCAGTTGCTGGCGACTCCGATCTGGGGGCGATACAGCGATCGTCTTGGCCGCAAGCCGATTCTGCTCGCGAGTCTCGCCGGATCGGTGCTGGCCTACATCTGGCTCGCTTATGCGGGCGATCTGGTCTCGCTGCTCGTGGCGCGAGCGTTCGGCGGCATCATGTCCGGCAACCTCGCGGCGACCTACGCTTATGCGACGGACGTCACGGACCAGAGCAACCGGGCCAAGGGGCTCGGTATAGTCGCCTCGGCTTTCGGCGTCGGATTTGCGATCGGTCCCCCGCTCGGTGGCTTCCTCGGCACCGATGCCAGCGGCAACGCGAGCCTGTACGGTCCCGCGCTCGCCTCGGCACTGCTGTCCTTCATCGCGCTGCTCGCCACCTGGCTGTTTCTGCCCGAGAGCCTGCCGCGCGAGCAGCGCAAACCCTGGCGCGCAGCGGCCAGCGCGGTGGCGCGCGCCGGCTCGCCGCTCGGCGCATTGCGCGGTCAGGGCGTGTTGCTCGGGCTCACGATCGCAGCGCTCGCGGTATCGGTCGGCGGCGCCGCGATGCAGTCGATCTATCAGTTCTGGGGACGCGACCTGTTTGGCTTCCCGCTGCAGCTGATCGGTCTGCAGTTCATGCTGTTCGCGACGTTTTCGATCGTCGGGCAGGTCGTGCTGATCGATCCACTCGTGCGTCGACTCGGGGAGAAACGGGTCGCGATGCTGGCGGCTGGCGGCGTCGCGCTGAGTCTGGCGATGTTCGCGGTCGTCACAGATCCGGGCTTCGTGTGGGTGACGATGGCACTGTTTGGCATGGCCAATGGCCTGTTCCTGCCGTCGGTGTCGAGCCTCGTCTCCTACCAGACGACGCCGCAGAACCGCGGCGCCGTCATGGGTGTGTTCAACTCGGCGTCGAGCGCTGGCCGCATCATCGGGCCTGGGGTCTCGGGTCCGCTCTACTTCAATCTCGGTCCTGCAGCACCGTTCGTCGCGGGCGCGGCGCTGACGCTACTCGGCTGTCTGCTGCTGAGCCGCGCGCATGCGCGAGCGGGCAGTGTCGCGGCGACCGCAGCCGCGCCGCCCGCGGCGCCGCCGCGCGACGCTGCCGGCTGAGGGTCACGAACACCGTCCGCCTAGGCGGAGCCGCGGTCTTCCGGGTCGCCGCCACGAGCCTCGCTGCCTGACGAGGGCTGCCTATAATCGGCTCATGCAACGTCGACAGTTTCTGCGCGCCGGCCTCGGCGCTCTGGCTGCGGGGCCGCTGCCACGCGTGCTCGCTCACACGGCGTCGCCGGGCGGCCGACTGCGTCGCGCGGTACCGATGCGCTCGGCATCGAGCTCGAGGGTCCCGACGTCGGGCTGCCCTGGGCCCTCAGCATCGCCTATCTCGTGCCACAGCACGTCATCGACGCGCTCGGTCGCGACTGGGCCAAGCCCGAGCACCTCGTCACGAACGGTCCATATTACGTCGAAGCCTGGGCGCCGGGGGCCAAGGTCGTGAATCTGCGCCGCAATCGCCATTTTCATGACGCCGCGCGGGTCGCGGTCGAGCGTGTCGACTGGCTCACCGGCTACGACGATGCCACGCGGCTGCGACTGTTCCGGCTCGGCGAAGCCGACATCGCTTCGATCGAGGATGCGAGCACGCTCGCGATCGCACGGCGAGAGCTCGGCGCGCGGCTGCGCAGCTCGCCGGAGAGTGCGGTCGGCTGGATAGGCATCAATACGCAGCGCAGCCCACTCGACGATGCGCGCCTGCGCCGCGCCCTGTCGCTGGCGATCGACCGGCGCGTGCTCGCTGAGCGCGTCCGGGACCTCGGCGAGACGCCGTCCGATGCGGCGTTGCGGCCGGGCTTGCCCGACCATCCGACGGTCTCGCTGCCGGACTACGCGCCCTGGCCGGTGCCGCAGCGCCTCGCCGCGGCGCGCGAGCTCATGCAGTCCTTGCGGACGCCGGCCGGCGCCTGGCGTCGACTAACGATTGGCTACCCGGCGAGCTCCACGCTGCGCAAGGTCTTCCTCGCCGTCTCGGCCATGTGGAAGGCGATCGGCGTGGATACCGAGCCGCGGCCACTCGATGGGCGCGCCGACACCGCTGCGCTGCTCAAGGGCGAGTTCGACGTCTTCAGCTACTCGACATTCGCGCTCGTGCCGACTGCTGGCGTGTTTCCCGATCGCTGCGCCAGCGATTCGCCGGTCAATGTCTGTTTCTACCGCAGCCGCGAATACGACGCGCTGCTGCAAAGCGCCCAACGACTGCTGACGACCGCGGCGCGCGCACGCGAGTACGCGCGGGCCGAGTCTCTGCTGCCGCGCGACCTGCCGGTCCTGCCGCTCTTTCGCGGCGAGTCGCACCGACTGGTTGCGGCCCGCGTGCGCGGCTGGACCGACCACCCTGGTCACGCCCATCCATCGGACTTTCTGGCGCTCGCGTGAGCAGCGTTGCAGATTGCGGTCCGCGCGCGCGGGCGCTGACGCGTCGGGCCTTCGCCGCGGCGGGCGGCGCTTTCATCACCGCTGCGCTGGCGGCGCGGACCGGCGTCGCGTCCGCAGCTACGCCGTTGCGGCGCTCGCGTGCCGGCAGCCTGACGACTCTCGATCCGCACCGGCCGATTTCCGCGGCGGATATGGACATTGCCGCCGATCTGTTCGAAGGCCTGACAGCGTTCGATGCGCGCGGCACGCTCGTGCCCGCCTGCGCCGAACGCTGGGCCATCGCGCCCGATGGACGTGAATACCGGTTCGAGCTGCGCGACGATTTGCGCTGGTCGGACGGAGCGCCGCTGACCTCCGCGGACGTCGTGGCGAGCTTCCGCCGCCTTCTGGCGCCACGAACGGGTGCGCTGCTCGGCTACCGCTTCGATGCGATACGCGGCGCCCGCGCGTTGCGTCGTGGCGAGGGCGAACCCGACGGACTCGGGGTCATCGCCGAGGCGCCGCGCACGCTGCGCATCGCGCTCGATCACCCCGATACCGACCTGCTGCGCCTGCTGGCCGTCGCCTACATCGTACCGGCCCACGTGCTGGCGCGTGCCGGCCGGGACTGGGCCAAGCCCGGGCAGATCGTCGTCAACGGTGCCTACCGGCCGGTCTCGTGGTCGCAGGGTGGCGCCCTGCAGCTGGAGCGTAATGTCGCGTTCCGCGAGGCGCGCGCCGCACCGCTGTCGGCAGTCCACTGGGTCATGGGCGTCGACGATGCGACGCGATTGCGGATGTTTCGCGCCGGCGAGCTCGACGTCGCCCAGATCGCAGAGGGTGCGCAGCTCGGCGTGGCGCGGCGCGAGCTCGCCACGCGGCTGCGCACCGCGCCGGCCTATGCTGGCGGCTGGATCGGCCTGAACCTGCGTCGCCCGGCGCTGGCCGATGTGCGCCTGCGGCAGGCCCTCGCGCTCGCCATCGATCGGCACATGCTCACGGAACGCGTGCGCGCACTCGGCGAAGTACCGTCCGGCAGCCTCGTGCCGGCAGCCGTCGTGGACTACCACACCGGTGCGGGCGCCGCGCCGCCCGAAGAGCCTGCCGAGCGCCGGCTCGCGCAGGCGCGACGCCTATTGGCGCAGGCCGGCGTGGGTCCGCGTCGGCCGCTGCGGCTGGTCGCGATCTACTCGGCGAATCCGCTGACGCAGCGCACTTTCCTCGCGCTGCATGCGATGTGGTCGCCACTCGGAGTGCGCGTCGAAGCGCGCGGTCTCGAATCGCGGGCCTATAGTGCGGTACTGAGCGCCGGCGAGTTCGACCTGATGGACTATGCGCCGTTCTCGGTCGTGCCGAGCGCGACGAGTTTCGTGGGCCGATTTCGCAGTGACTCGTTCCTGAATTACTCGGGCTATGCGAACCCGCAGGTCGACCGTTTGCTCGATACGGCGGAACGGAGCGCCGACCCCGCCGCCCGCCTGCGCGGATATCGCGAGGTCGAGGCCATCCTGCTCCGCGAATGGCCCGTCATTCCGATCTACTCAGGCGTCACGCACTACCTGGTGGCCGCGCGCGTCGAGGGCTGGACCGGGCGCCCGGCATTCTCGATACCGTCGCGCTTTCTGAGCCTGACTTCGTGAGGTGCCGCATGTCGACCCGGATCATCGTCCTGCTGACCGTGTTCCTCGGCCTGCCAGCCCTGGCGCCATCATCGGCCCGCGCGGCCGGGACGGTGCCTGGCGCGGTTCCACGCACCGTGCTGGTGACCGGCTCGAGCCGAGGGATCGGCTTCGAATTAGCGAAGCAGTACGCCGAGGCGGGCTGGAACGTGATCGCGACGGCGCGGCGCCCGGAGACGGCGTCGCGTCTGACCGAGCTTGCGCAGCGCCAGCCGAACGTGCGCATCGAGGTACTCGACGTCGTCGATGCGGCCAGCGTCGCCGCGCTCGCTAAGCGGCTCGAAGGGGTAGCCATCGACGTGCTGATCAACAATGCCGGGGACACCGACCAATTCAGGGGGCAGAGCTTCGGCCAGCTCGCCCACGACCGTTTCGGTTATCTCATGGAGCTCAACGCGCACGGGCCGATTCGCGTCGCCGAAGCTCTATTTCCGAACGTGCTCGCCGGCCGCGAGCGCAAGATCGTC
>CAZAWM010000105.1:0-10674 GCA_964488605.1 uncultured Steroidobacteraceae bacterium
TCGCCGCCTGGCGCGCACGCTATCCCGGCCACCCCGCCAGCGAGCTGGTTCGCGCCGAGACCACCGCCGCGACCAGCAGCGCCGTCCTTGGGGTCGCAGGTCACGTCGCCGTGCTGCTGCCGCTTTCGGGTCGCGCAGCGGCGGCCGCAGCGCAGGTCCGCGACGGCCTGCAGGCGGCAGTCTTCGGCGAGCCGGAATGGGGCCGACCCGAGCTGCGCTTCTACGACACCGAGCAGCTCGGTGTCGCCGCAGCGCTCGACGAGGCCGTGCGCGCCGGCGCCGACTTCGTCATCGGCCCCCTGCTTCGCGAAGAGGTGATCGCAGCGGCTGACGCGGCGACCGGCAGCGTCGAGATCCTGGCGCTGAACTACCTGCCGGCAGAGCGCCCGGCTCCCGAAGGCTTCTTCCAGTATGCGCTCTCGCCCGAGGACGATGCGCGCCTCGCGGCGCGACGCGTGCTCGCCGACGGGCACAGGCGCGGGGTCGCGCTCGTGCCCGAGGGCGACTGGGGTGCACGAGTGCTCGCGGCCTTCAGAGACGAGTTCCAGCGCGGCGGCGGCGTGCTGCTGTCCGCGGCCCAGTACGCCCCGGGAAGCCATGACTACTCGGCTGCGATCCAGGACGTCTTGCGGCTGTCGGAGAGCCGGGCCCGCGAGCGCCGGCTCGAGAGCCTGCTCGGCACTACCTTCGAGTTTCTGCCGCGCCGTCGCGGCGACATCGATTTCCTGTTCGCGCCGGCGCCGGCGGCCACCGCCCGGCTGCTGCGGCCCCAGGTCCGGTTCCACTACGCCGGCGACATTCCAGCCTATGCGACCTCGGACGCCTACGAGCCGGGTCTGACAGCCAACCAGGACCTCGAGGGGCTGATCTTTCCCGATATGCCCTGGGTGCTCTCGGGCGGCGCCGCCGTCGACCGGTTGCGTGCGGCGACTCAGGCCGCCTACAGCGAAGCCGCGCGTACGCGTGGCAAGCTCTACGCGTTCGGTCACGACGCCTGGCTACTGGCTGCGACGCTGCGCGCGCGCGGCACACGCGACTTCTCCGGTATCGTCGTCGACGGCGCCACGGGCCAAATCACTCTCGACGCCGATGGCCGCTCCCGGCGGGAGCTCGAATGGGCCCAGATCCGCAACGGCACGCCGCGGCTGCTCGCCGGCGCGCCGGACTGAAGCGGCCGTCGCCCGGCGCCGTCGGCGCGGCCGCCGAAGAGTTCGCCGCCCGCTGGCTCGCCGACCGCGGCGTGGACCTGCTGCTGCGCAACTACCGGTGCCGACGTGGCGAGCTCGACCTTGTGATCCGCGAGGGCGACGTGCTCGCCATCGTCGAGGTGCGCACGCGCCGCGACGCACGCTTCGGCGGTGCCGCCGCGAGTGTCGACGCGCGCAAGCAGCGGCGAATCGCGCTTGCCGCGGCGCGGCTGCTGCAGGCCCGACCGGATCTAGCGAGACTGCACGTGCGTTTCGACGTGCTGACCCTACGGCCGCGCGTCGGTACGGTCGACTTCGAGGTCGAATGGTTCCGTCACGCGTTTACGGCCTGATCCGCCCGTAGGCTTCGGCCGTCACCGCTGCACGCGGCAGCGGGCCGCGGCCTATTTGACGACCTTCAACTGGGGACGCCGCGACCCTTCGTCGCTGACCGGCGGGCGGTCCGGCGGCTCGGATCCGCCGTCCTCGCTCGAGAAGACCATGCCCTCGCCGGTTTCGCGCGCGTAGATGCCGAGCACGGCCGCTACCGGGAAGCGTACGTGCTGGACAATGCCCGAGAATCGCGCGTCGAACTCGATCCAGTCGTTTGCCATGTCGAGACGCTGGGTCGCGCTGTAACTGACGTTTAGGACGATCTTGCCGTCCTTGACGTAGGCAGCGGGCACCTCGGCGCCGCGCACCCGGGCATCGACGATCAGATGCGGCGTCAGGCCGCTGTCGGTCATCCACTGATGCATCGCCCGCAGCATGTACGGGCGGCGCGAAAGGCGCTGTTCGCTCATCCGAGCCGCATCTCCTGTTCTGCCGCCGACAGGCTGCGACGGAAGCCCGGGCGAGAAAATACGAGCTCGGCGTACTTGAGCACCGGCGCGGCCTGAGGCGGCAGATCGATCTCGTAGTACGGCAGCCGCCAGAGTATCGGTGCAATCGTCGCATCGACCATCGAATACTCGGCGCTGAGGAAGTATGGTCGCACCTTGAACAGCTCGGCACTCTGCACGATCGTGTCGCGCAGAACCTGACGGAGGCGCGGGCGCTGCTTGCGGTCGGGCTCCTCATCGATCGCGAGTGCCGCCGGATACCAGTCGCGCTCAATCCGGTAGAGCGCGAGTCGCGTCTTCGCACGCGAGAGCGGATCGACGGGCATCAGGGGCGGGTGCGGGAAACGTTCGTCGAGATACTCGATGATCACTCGCGAGTCGTACAGGACGAGGTCGCGGTCGACGAGCGTCGGGGCACTGTGATACGGATTGAGGTCGAGCAGGTCCTCCGGCAGGCTGCCGGGTGCGACGTCGACGATCTCGATGTCGAGGCCCTTCTCGCCGAGCACGATCCGCACGCGATGGCTCCACGGATCATGCGGAGACGAGAACAGGGTCATGACCGAGCGTCTACCGGACAAGTGTCAGTGCTCCGCAGCCCGGTCCGCGTCCGCGGATCCGGGTGACTTTACTTCACGTCCTTCCAGTATTCCTTTTTCAGCAGGTAGGCGATACCCGTGAAGGCGAGCAGGAACAGGATCACCCAGATGCCCACGCTGCGGCGATCGAGCTGCGCCGGCTCGCCGACATAGTCGAGGAAATTCACCGTGTCGCGGACGAACTCGTCGTACTGGGCCTCCGTCAGCGAGCCCGGCGTGCCGGGCTCGAACCTCACGAAAGCCTTCTGCGTCGAGACGGCGCCGTCGGCACCCTTGATCTCGATGGTCTGGAATGCCGCATTCTGCACCCCTTGCAGATCCGCGAGTACGTGCGGCATCGCCGTCCCCGGCAGCGCGAGGTTGTTCGCACCGGTCGGCGCGTCCGGCTCGGCGTAGAACGTCTTGAGGTACTGATACACGTAGTCGGCGCCACGCGCGCGGACGATCAGCGAGAGGTCAGGCGGCGCCTTGCCGAACCAGGCCTCGCCATCAGCGGCCGGCAACGATGTCGTGATGTAGTCGTTCTTCTTGGAGCCCGGCAGCAGCAGGTACTCCTCGAGATCTTCCTCGGGAATGCGCAGGTCCTCGGCCATACGCGCATAGCGCTGGTACTTGAGCGAGTGGCACCCGGAGCAGTAGCCCATGAAGTTGCGGGCACCGCGCTGCAGCGAGGCGAGGTTGTCGATTTCGTTGCCAGCCTTCCAGGCCTGCCAGTTCACGCCGCCTTCGGCGATCGGACCGACGGCGGCGAGCGCCAAAGGCGCAGCGCACAGCATCGAGAACAGCGCTATGGCAGAGATCGCGGCGGACGCGCGGATCTGCTTCATGGTGACAGCCTCAAGCATGGTAAGTCACCCGTTGCGGCACACTCTTGCACTGCTCCGCACGCGTGTACCACGGCATCAGCAGGAAGAACGCGAAATAGATCACCGTGAAGATGCGCGTGAATACGACATAGATACCCTCGGCCGGCTGCAGTCCGAGGTAAGAAAGGCCGAGGAAGGCGATCACGAACAGCGTCAGCATTGCCTTGGACATCCAGCCTTTGTAACGGATCGACTTGACGGGCGAGCGATCCAGCCAGGGCAGGAAGAAGAAGGCAACGATCGACAGCAGCATCAGCAGCGCACCGAATTGCTGGTCCGGCACCGCGCGCAGCATCGCGTAGTACGCCGTGAAGTACCACACCGGCGCGATGTGTTCGGGCGTCGACAGCGGGTTGGCCTGCTCGAAATTCGGCTTCTCGAGGAACAGCCCGCCGAAGGTCGGCGCGAAGAACACGACGCCGCAGAAGAAGATCAGAAAGACGCCAACCCCGACGATGTCCTTGACGGTGTAGTACGGGTGGAAGGGGATGCCGTCGACCGGCTTGCCATCGGCGCCGAGGTTGGCCTTGATCTCGATCCCATCGGGATTGTTCGAGCCCGTCTGCCGCAGGGCCACGAGGTGCAGCATGATCAGCAGGGCGATCGCGAACGGCAGCGCGACGACATGCAGCGAGAAGAAGCGGTTCAGGGTGGCGTCGGCGATGCCGTAGTCACCGCGGATCCACTCGACGACACCGGGCCCGATTACCGGGATAGTGCCGAACAGGTTCACGATGACCTGAGCGCCCCAGTACGACATGTTCCCCCAGGGCAGCACGTAGCCCATGAAGGCCTCGGCCATCAGCGCGAGGTAGACAAACATGCCAAGGATCCACAGCAGTTCACGCGGCGCGCGGTATGAGCCGTACATCAGGGCGCGGAACATGTGCAGGTAGACGACTATGAAAAAGAACGAGGCGCCCGTCGAGTGCAGGTAGCGGATCAGCCAACCCCACTCGATTTCTCGCATGATGTACTCGACCGAGTCGAACGCGGCGGCCTCGCTCGGCTTGTAGTGCATCGTCAGGAAGATGCCCGTCACGATCTGCAGAACGAACACGAGCAAAGCGAGCGAACCGAAGAAGTACCAGATATTGAAGTTCTTCGGCGCGTAGTAACCGGTCAGTTGCGACTCGATGAACTCGTCGATCGGCATGCGCTTGTTCAGCCATGCGCGGAATCCGCCGGACTTCTGCCCCGGCACGGCGTCTGGACTGGCGGCCATCAGGCAGCTCCCTTTTCAGCGGTCTGGACTCCGGCGTCGACGCCGACCACGAGGGTGCGCTCGTCCCGGAACGAGTACGGCGGAATCACGAGATTCACCGAGGCCGGCGATCCCTTGAAGACGCGACCGGCCATGTCGAACTTCGAGCCGTGGCACGGGCAGAAGAAGCCGCCGGGCCAGTCGGCCCCGAGCGTCGGGTCACCCGGCATGAAGTGCTGTTTAGGCAGGCACCCGAGGTGAGTGCAGGTTGCGATCACCACGAGGAACTCCGGATTCAGCGCACGCACCGGATTCTTCGCATACTCTGGCTGTTCGGATTCGGCCGAGGCCGCGTCCTTGAGGACGGCGTCTACTTTCGGCAGTGCAGCAACCATCTCTGGCGTGCGGCGCACGACATAGATGGGCTTCTTGCGCCAGGTGAACGTGACCATTTGCCCTGGCTCGAGCTTGCTGACATCGAGCTCGTAGGGGGCGCCGAGCGCACGGGCCCGTTCCGAGGGTTTCCACGAAGCGACGAAGGGCACGGCGGCCAGCACCACTCCCACTCCGCCGGTCGTCGCAGTCGCGGCCACGAGGAACTTGCGTCGACTGACGTCGACCTCGACCGGCAGGGCATCAGCGTGATCGGTCATCCTGTTCTCTCCAAAACGCCCACAGACCCCGGGGTCCATCCCCATCGCCGTTGACATGGACGAGCACGGCCGTCACGGTGACCGGCCGCGGTGCCAATCTGCAGGAAGCGGCGCATTATACACGGTGTCAGTACCGCCGGCCCCGCCCGCCACTCCCTGCTCAATGAACCGCGCGCATTCGAGTCTCGTTTTCCTGGCCGGATCCATCGTCGGCGGTCTCGCGCTCGCGTTCGTGGCGGTCGCGCTGCGGCCGGATCTGCTGCCACGGCACGCAAGCGCGCAGGGCTCCTCCACCTCGGCTGCGGTCGCGGCGGGCAGAGCCGAGGTCGTCGCCGAGACCGCGACGACGGCCTCCGAAGAGGCGGCGCCGCCGACGACCAGCCGCACCGAGCCGCCGCGCAGCTTTGCTCCGGCCGTCGAGCGCGCGGCCCCCGCGGTCGTCAACGTCTACACCGCGCGCGTGGTCACCGAGCGCCTGTACCGCGGCCCTCTCGACGAGTTCTTCGGCGACCTCGGGCCGCGATACCGGCAGCGCGTCGAGCGCGCACTCGGTTCGGGAGTCATCGTCGACCCGCGCGGCTACCTCGTCACGAACAACCACGTGATCGCGAACGCCGATTCCATCCGCGTACAGCTCGCCGACGGGCGCGAGGCCGAGGCGACAATCGTCGGCCGGGACCCGGACACGGATCTCGCCGTGCTCAGGATCTCCCTCGGGAATCTACCGGTCATGCCGCTCGGGCGCTCGGACCAGCTGCGCGTTGGCGACGTCGTGCTCGCCATCGGCAACCCCATCGGCCTTTCGCAGACCGTGACCTTCGGCATCGTCAGTGCCACCGGACGCGGTCAGCTCGGCGTAGCGACGTTCGAGAACTTCATCCAGACGGATGCGGCGATCAACGTCGGCAACTCCGGCGGCGCGCTGATCGACACCGCGGGCTCGCTGGTCGGCATCAACACCGCGGTCGTGGCCAAGAACCTCGGCGTCGAGGGCATCGGCTTCGCGATCCCGGTGAACCTGGTGCGCGGTGTGCTGCGGGAGATCATCGCGCAGGGGCGCGTGATCCGCGGCTGGATCGGCATTGCTCCCGAGGACATCGCCGATGAACAGGCGCGCCAGCTCGGCCTTGCGCGCGGCGGCGTCGTGATCACCAACCTCTATGTCGACAGTCCGGCGCTTGCAGCAGGCCTGCAGCCCGGCGACGTGATCATCGCGATCAATGGCACTGAAGTGCGCAGCGCCCAGGAGGCGCTGACACGGATCGCTCAGCTGCGGCCCGGCCGCAAGATCACGCTGCGGGTGCAGCGCGGCGCGCAGCTAGCCGATCTTCCGGTCGACGTGACCGAGAGACCGCGCGCGCGGCGCTGAGGCAAGGATGGAGCCAGGCGCGGCGGCGCCCACTCAGTGCGGCACGCGCCGGATCTGCGCACCGAGTCCCGCGAGCTTCTCCTCGATGGCTTCGTAGCCTCGGTCGATGTGGTAGATCCGCTCGATCTCGGTACGTCCCTCGGCGACCAGGCCGGCCAGCACCAGCGAGGCCGATGCGCGCAGGTCCGTAGCCATGACCGGCGCGGCCTGCAGCCTCGGCACGCCCCTGATGATCGCCGTGTTGCCCTCGAGGCGGATCTCCGCGCCCATGCGCCGCATCTCGAGCATGTGCATGAACCGGTTCTCGAAGATCGTCTCGATGATCGTGCCGACGCCGTCGGCGACCGTGTTGAGCGCCGCGAACTGCGCTTGCATGTCGGTCGGGAAGGCGGGGTAAGGGGCCGTGCGGACGTCGACCGACTTCGGCCGCCGACCGCGCATGTCGAGCTCGATCCAGTCGCGGCCGCTGGTCACCGTGGCACCGGCTTCCTGCAGCTTGACCGTCACCGCATCCAGATGCTCGGGACGCGTGTTGCGCAGCCTGACGTGGCCACTCGTGATCGCGCCGGCGACGAGGTACGTGCCGCTCTCGATCCGGTCGGGCAGTACGTCGTAATGCGTGCCGCGCAGCCTCTCGACGCCCTCGATGACGATCTTGTCGGTTCCGGCGCCCCTGATCCTTGCGCCCATGCCGATCAGGCACTCCGCGAGATCGACGACCTCGGGCTCGCGGGCCGCGTTCTCGAGCACCGTCTCGCCCTCGGCGAGCGTTGCGGCCATCATGAGGTTCTCCGTGCCGGTCACGGTTACGGTATCCAGTACCAGACGCGCTCCCTTGAGCCGGTCGGCCCGCGCGCGGATGTAGCCGTTCTCGATGTGAATGTCCGCACCCATTGCCTGCAGACCGGCGACGTGAATGTTCACCGGCCGTGCCCCGATCGCGCAGCCACCGGGCAGCGAGACGTCGGCGCGCCCGAAGCGGGCGAGCAGCGGCCCGAGCACGAGAATGGAAGCGCGCATCGTCTTGACGAGGTCATAGGGAGCGAACGGCTCGCGCAGCGGGCTCGCGTCGACCTCGATACGCATCCGCTCGTCGATGGTCACCGCGACGCCCATGCGGCCGAGCAGTTCGATCATCGTCGTGACGTCCTGCAGGTGCGGCACATTGCCGACCGACACCGGACCGTCGGCAAGCAGCGCTGCGGCGAGGACCGGTAACGTGGCGTTTTTCGCGCCCGAGATGCGAACCTCGCCCTCGAGCGCGACGCCGCCGGTGATCTGCAGCCTATCCACGCGCGCCACCCGTGCCCTGGTACTCCTCTGGGGCCAGCGCCTCGATCGACAGCGCATGGATTTCGCGCCCGACCAGATCGCCGAGCGCGCGGTAGACCATCTGATGGCGGGCGATGCTGCGCTTGCCCGCGAACTGCGGCGCAACCACGAGCGCCTTGAAGTGCGTCTGGTCGTCCGACTCGACGCGCACGAGAGCGTCGGGCAGCGCGGCGCAGATCATTTCGGCGACCTTTTCCGGATGCATGGACGGGCGGGCTCCTAGGACTGACTGACCGGGCGATCGAGCCACGATCACCCTCGGGGCGTTATGATGCCATCGGTCACCGCCGCGAGCTGCCTGTCGATGGATCCCACCCCCTCTGTGACCGATGCCGCGCTGATTGCCGCCGGGCGGCGCGCCCTCGCCATCGAGCTGCGCGGCCTGGCGGCACTCGAGCAGCGCGTCGGCCCGCAGTTCGCCCGTGCCTGCCGCCTGTGCCTCGAGTGCGGCGGTCGGGTCGTGGTCAGCGGGATGGGCAAATCCGGACACGTCGGCAGTAAGATCGCCGCGACGCTCGCAAGCACCGGCACGCCGGCCTTCTTCCTGCACCCGGCCGAAGCCAGCCATGGCGACATGGGCATGATCACGCGCAGCGACGTACTGGTCGCGCTGTCCAATTCAGGTGAGACGCCCGAGATCCTGACGCTGCTGCCGCACGTCGCAAGGCTCGGCGTGCCGTTGATCGCGCTCACCGGCAACCCCGCCTCGACGCTGGCCCGGAGCGCGAACGTGCACATCGACGTCGGCGTCGCCGAAGAGGCCTGCCCACTCAATCTCGCGCCGACTGCGAGCACGACGGCGACTCTGGCCATGGGCGACGCGCTAGCGGTCGCGCTGCTCGAGGCGCGCGGCTTCACGCGCGACGATTTCGCGCGCTCGCACCCGGGTGGCTCGCTCGGTCGCAAGCTCCTTCTGCATGTCGACGACGTCATGCGGCGCGGCGACGCCGTGCCCCGCTCGCATCCCGACACGCCGCTCGCCGACGGGCTGCTCGAGATGTCGCGCAAGGGCCTCGGCATGACGGTCATCGTCGATGCCGACGATCGGGTCATCGGAGTATTCACCGACGGCGACCTGCGCCGCGCGCTCGACCACCGCGTAGACGTACATGCGGCCGCGATGAGCGACGTGATGACCCGGCCCTGCAAGAGCATCCGCCCACGCGAGCTCGCCGCCGAGGCCGTACGGCTGATGGAAACGCACCGGATCACGGCGCTGCCAGTGGTCGCAGCGGACGGCCGACTGGTTGGTGCCCTGAACGTGCACGATCTGCTGCGCGCGGGGGTCATGTGAGCCGCACGACCCGTCGCCGCGTCCGACTGCTGGTGCTCGACGTCGACGGCGTGCTGACCGACGGGCGGCTGTTCTACGGACCACGCGGCGAGACGCTCAAGGCCTTTCACGTCCGCGACGGCCACGGCATCAAGCTGCTGCTGCGCCGCGGCGTCGAAGTCGCCGTGATCTCCGGCCGGCGCTCGGCGGCGGTGCGGCGCCGCTGCCGCGAGCTCGGCGTGCGCCACGTCTTCGAGGGCGTCGACGATAAGCTCGGCTGCTTCGAGACACTGTGCGCGAAGCTCGGCATCCGCGCGGGCGACTGCGCCGCGGTCGGCGATGACACGCCCGACGCACCTCTGCTCGCGCGGGTCGGCTATGGTTTCGCGGTGGCCGATGGCCACGTCGACGCGCAGGACGCCGCGCGCTACATCACGCGCAGCGCAGGCGGTAGGGGCGCCGTCCGTGAAGTCTGCGACTGGTTGCTGACGCGGCGGCTCGCATGAAGCGTCGCGCCGCCGTTGCCGCAGTCGGCGCGTTCGCCGCCATGCTCGGCGGCTGTTCGACCGGAGGCAAGGCCGCCGGCGACGATCTGTTGGCCAGTGAGACCGGCACGCCGGGCTTCGAGGCGCGGGAGGCCGAAATCGTCGAGACCGGCGCGGACGGCGCGCCTCGCTATCGTGTCAGCGCGCGGACCGTGACGCAGGACCCGGCGAGCCGCGTCGTGCGGCTCGATTCGGTGCGAATGCGTGTCGAGGACGACGCCAAGGGTGGCTGGGATATCGCCGCCCTGCATGGTCTGATGCCGCCCGAGGCCGATGCCATCGAACTGCGCGGTGACGTGAACATTCGCGGACTGCCGTATGGCGGCCGCGCCCCGCTCGAGCTCCGCAGCGACAAGGTCCACTACGAGTTCGACTCGTCGGTGGCGCGCAGTGATACCGAGGTGACGATCCGCTACAACGGCCAGCAGCTCTCCGCGCGCGGTCTGGAGGCTCGCTTGAAGGAGCAGCGTGTGCGGCTAGAATCGGACGTACATGGTCGATTCTCTCCTTGATCGCTGGCCGCCGACGGTTCTGGTGCTGACGGCGGCCCTGGCGAGCGCCAGCGCGTTCGCAGTGCCGCCCCTCGCGGAGCCCCGGGCCTCCGGCAGCACCCCGACCGGCGCGACCCGCGACCAGGCCGTGTCGCTCGACGCTGCCTCGTCGGACGTCGACTACCGCAGCAACACCGTGAACTTCCGGGACGTGGTCGTCACCCAGGGCATGACGCGCGTGAGCGCGGACGCGGCGCGGGCAACCGGGCTGAACTTCGAGAACGCGACGTGGACTTTCAGCGGCAACGACCGC
>CAZAWM010000106.1:0-10497 GCA_964488605.1 uncultured Steroidobacteraceae bacterium
TCTCCGGGATCAACGACGGCGAGAACCTGGGCGACGACGTACTTTACTCGGGGACCGTCGCTGCCGCCGTCGAGGGCCGCTTCCTCGGGCTGCCGACCGTGGCGATCTCGCAGTGCCGCCCGGCCGGTGGCGGTCCAGCGAAGTTCGAGACCTCGGCCCGTGTCGCGCGCCGTCTCGTCTCGCACCTGCTCGAGCGCCCGCTCGACCGCTCCATGATCCTGAACGTCAACGTACCGGATTTGCCCTACGAGGAACTCAAGGGCTTCCGGACCACGCGGCTCGGCTTCCGCCACCGCTCCGAGCCGGTGCTCAAGGCACAGGATCCGCGCGGCCGACCGGTCTACTGGGTCGGACCCTCCGGGCCGGGGCAGGATGCCGGTCCCGGCACGGACTTCGACGCGGTCGCCTGCGGCTACGTCTCGGTGACGCCTCTGCAGGTCGACCTGACGCGTCACTCGGCACTGTCGGCCGTCGAGCGCTGGCTCGAGGAGATGCCGGCTTGACCGACATGCGTTTTGCCGGCATCGGCATGACCTCGGCGCGCACCCGCGACCGGCTGGTGCAGCGGCTGCGGGACCAGGGGATCCGCAGCCTCGAAGTTCTGGACCGGATCCGCAACGTTCCGCGGCATATCTTCGTCGACGAGGCGCTCGCCAGTCGTGCCTACGAGGATGTGGCGCTGCCAATCGGCTTCGGCCAGACGATCTCGCAGCCTTACATCGTGGCGCGCATGACCGAAGCGCTGCTCGAGGGCGGGCCGCTGAATAACGTGCTCGAGATCGGCACCGGCTGCGGTTACCAGACGGCCGTGCTGGCCGGGCTCGTGGGCCGCGTTTCGACGGTCGAGCGGATCGGACCGCTGCTCAAGCGTGCCCGCGAGAGACTCAAGGCGCTCGGCATCAAGAACGTGCGCTTCAAGCACGGCGACGGCACGTTGGGGTGGGCGACACACGCGCCCTACGATGGCATTCTCGCCGCCGCGGCGCCGCTGCGCGTCCCGGAGGCGCTGATCGAGCAGCTTGCGGTCGGCGGCCGGCTCATCATGCCGGTGGGACCCGAGGGCGCGCAGGAGCTGGTGCGGTTCACGAAGCGCGAGCAGAAGCTCGACCGTCAGTCCCTTGGGTCCGTCGCTTTCGTGCCGTTGCTCGGCGGTATCGTCTAAAGCTCCGCGACCGCAAGGCGGATTTTTATAAGTAAGCTGAGCTTATCGTCATAAGCTTTTGTATTGAAAGCAATTCAAAGCTCGCCCAGACGTCGAGCCGATGCCGGGGTGCGCATCGTTGAAAACACTTTGGAAATCGTACGGTTGCCACCATAACTGCGACCCGTTTAACATCTGTCGGCGTCTGGCGTCAGCGGCCCGCGGGGGCACGCGAAGAAGACATAGGGATGATGGGGGAAGTCGGAAAACAGAAGTAGAAAAACCAAGAAGAACAAGAACTAGAAAACGATTGTTCGAGTCTGTCAGCTTCGGGCGATCGGTGAGCGAAACGAGCTTCTTCTCCCTGTGTCTTCTTCCCGTTCCCCCGCTCAGGGGAACAACGCGGCGCCGACGAGCCTGCCCTCCGCCAGCAGCACGTTGAACGTCCGGCAAGCTGCCCCGAGCTCCATGCTCTCGAGCGCGAGTCCCCGCGCGCGGCACAGACGACGGATCGCCAGAGGGGCAATGCTCTCCGCGGCCCTGGTGCCGATCAGCAGCAGCTCGATGTCGAGCGCGAAGACGGGGTCCAGGTCGGCCACCTGCAGCGCCGCGAGTGGCTGTGTCGTCCACTCGGCGATCAGGCGGTCTGCAGTCACGACGAAGGGTCGTGTCAGCAGCCGCTCGCCGATCACGACGCCGTTGTCGTCGTAACGGCGCACGCTGAGCGGGGCGGCCGTCGGATCCATGGTGAAGCGCATCGGTCGTTAAGATACGCGATGTGCACGAACTGATGCTCATCGTGACCGGCGGCACGACCGATGATGCGGCGGGCGCCACCGGCTCGCCTTCGGGCCGCGCCCGCTGGCGCGAGCGTGCGGACGTGGCGCCGTCATGGCGGGTACGACTGCTACAGGCGCTCGATGCACCGACCGAGCTTGCGGCGCACTGCGCGTTGACCGTGTCGTTGGCCCGCGGGCGGCCGGATGAGGCCGCTTGGCTCGCGACTCCGGTCCATCTGTTCGCGGGCATCGATCGCGCCTTCCTTGCACCGAATGGCGTACTGCGGCTCGATGACGACGAATGGCAGGCAATGTGCAGCGGTTTTGCCCGACAGTTCGGTCGCGATGGGCTGTGGCTCGAGCGCGTGGCCAGCGACGTGGCCTTGCTGCGCGGCGCTGCGCTCGGCGAACTGCAAGCCTACGAGCCCGCCGAATGCGTCGGCGAGGACCTGCGGCAGCGGCTGCCCCGCGGCCCCGGGGTCGCGCGCTGGCGGGCGCTGACAGGCGAGCTCGAACTGTGGCTACATGCCGAGCCTTGGAACCGCGAACGCGAGCGCCGCGGTCGCCTGCCGGTGACCGGGCTATGGCTCTGGGGTGGCCGCGTAGCCGCTGCCGGCGGTGCGCCCTGGCCGCGCCCCGTGCGGCCGCGCCGCACGGCCCGGTGGTGGCTGATCGGCGATGACCCCTGGCTCGCGTCGCGGCCCGCGCTGCACGGCGATTGCGCGCTCTGTGCAGCCGAGGACTTCGAGACCGTGCTGGCCTCGGGCGCAGACACCGCAGGCGTTGCGGTTCTATGGCGCGGCCAGAGCGGAATCGACGAACTCGAGCGCCGCTGGCTCGCACCGGCCCGTCATGTTCAGACGCGGGGTGCGCTCGCGACGGTTTCGCTGCACCACGGCGCACGCTGCTGGCAGCTCGATCGAACGGCACGCTGGCGCTGGTGGCAGCCCGCTCGAACGGTCGCAGAGCTGGCGGCGGTGAAGCATGTCTGAGCGCGCGGCGCCGGGTCCCTCGACGTGGGGCTCGGGGCTCAGGATCGTGCAGCGCCCGATCGGCGCGGGCGGCGACGCGTCGGTCTGGTCGGGACTTCATCCAGTGCTCGCGCGAGCCTATCGGGCGCGGGGCGTCGCCGGCCCGCGCGACCTCGACCTGTCACTCGAACGGCTGCTGCCGATCGGTTCGCTCGAGCAGGTCGTCGAGGCTGCGGAACTGGTGCTCGCCCACCGCGCGAGGCGCGTGCTCGTCGTCGGCGACTTCGACGCCGACGGCGCGACGAGCACGGCGCTGATCGTACTCGCGCTGCGCGCCTGGGGATTCGCGGCCGTCGACTTCCTCGTGCCGAACCGCTTCGAGTACGGCTACGGGCTGACGCCGGAGATCGTCGCCCTGGCGACGCGGAGTGCGCCGAGCCTGATCGTCACGGTCGACAATGGAATCTCTAGCGTCGCGGGGGTCGACGCGGCGCGAGCGGCCGGCATCGACGTCTTGATCACCGACCACCACCTTCCCGGGGCGACGCTGCCTGCGGCGCAGGTCATCGTCAATCCGAACGTCGCGAATGCGCGCTTCGGCTCGCGTGCGCTCGCAGGCGTTGGCGTGGCTTTCTACGTCGTGGCCGCGCTGCACCGGCGGCTCGCCGAGCGCGGAATACTGCCGCCGGGCGCGCCGTCTGCGGCCGACTTCCTCGACCTCGTTGCCCTTGGCACCGTGGCCGATGTGGTCCCGCTCGACCTCAACAACCGGGTCCTGGTCGCCCAGGGGTTGCGGCGCATTCGTGCCAGCCGCTGCTGCGCCGGCATCCGTGCCTTGCTAGAGGTCGCCGGCCGTAACCTCGCGCAGCTCACGGCTGCGGATCTCGGCTTCGCGGTCGGACCGCGTCTCAATGCGGCTGGACGGCTCGAAGACATGAGCATCGGCATCCGCTGCCTGCTTGCCGAGACCGCGACCGAGGCCGCGATGCTCGCTGCGCGTCTGGACCAGCTCAACGAGGAGCGCCGGGCAATCGAGGCGCGGATGCAGGAGACGGCGCTCGCTGCGGTACGCGGCCTGGACGCGGCTGAAATCGCAGGAGCCGCGGGCGGCCGTCGACGCGCTGCCGTTTGCCTCTACGATCCGTCCTGGCATCAGGGCGTCGTCGGGCTGGTGGCCGGCCGCATCAAGGAGCGGCTGCGGCGGCCCGTAGTCGCGTTCGCTGATGGTGGCGACGGCACCCTGCGCGGCTCAGCCCGTTCGGTGGCCGGTGTGCACGTGCGCGACGTCTTCGACGCAGTGGCGGCGCGCCATCCCGGGCTGCTCGTGCGTTTCGGCGGACACGCGATGGCAGCGGGTCTGACGCTCGAGCGCGCTCGTCTCGACGAGTTCGCGCGCGCATTCGAGGCCGAGGTCGAGCGCGTGACGATCGGCGCATCGCCCGCCGACTCGGTGGAGTCCGACGGGCCGCTGACGGTCGAGGAGCTCTCGCTCACCACGGCAGAGGCGTTGCGCGCCGGCGGGCCTTGGGGGCAGGGCTTCCCCGAGCCGGCTTTCGACGGCGACTTTGTCGTCGCGCGTACCCGTCAGGTCGGTGAGCGTCACCTGAAGATGTGGGTCGAGGTCCCCGGCACGGGCAGGCGCTTCGATGCGATCGCGTTCAATGTGCTCGAACCGGGCCGCGACCTCGGCCGTGTCCCGGAGCGCGTGCGCCTCGTCTATCGCCTCGACGTCAACGAATACGCTGGCGAGCGACGGTTGCAGCTGCTCGTCGACCATCTGTTGGCAGCCGCGCCGGCCTGATTGGCGCGGCACGATCTGCTAGCATTCGCGCCCCATGATCGAACTCGGCCAGGTCAAGCGCACGCTCAAGGACCTCGGTGAGCGCGTCGCGGCGCTCAGGGGGTTTCTTTGAGTACGACAGTAAGAAGGAGCGTCTCGAGGAAGTGACGCGCGAGCTCGAGGACGCGGCCGTCTGGTCGAATCCCGACCGCGTCCAGGAGCTCGGCAAGGAGCGATCACGACTCGAGGCCACGCTCGCCGCCGTCGATCGCGCGAGTACCGCGGTCACCGAGTCCGAGGAACTGCTGGAACTCGCCGAGGCGGAGGACGACGAGACCACCGCGCGCGAGATCGAGGCCGGGCTGCCCGTGATCGAGGCGCAGGTCCGCGGCCTCGAGCTCAAGCGCATGTTTCGCGGCGAGATGGACTCCCGGAACGCCTATATGGATATCCAGGCCGGCGCCGGCGGCACGGAGGCCCAGGACTGGGCGCAGATGCTCATGCGGATGTACGTCAAGTGGGCCGCCGCGCACGGCTTCGAATGCGAGGTACTCGATTCGAATCCCGGGGAGGTCGCTGGCATCAAGAGCGCGACGCTCGGCTTTCGCGGCGAGAACGCCTACGGCTGGCTGCGCACCGAGACCGGCGTGCACCGGCTGGTACGCAAGTCGCCCTTCGACGCGGGCAATCGTCGTCATACGTCATTCGCCTCCGTATTCGTCTCGCCGGAGATCGATGACGATATTCAGATCGAGATCAATCCGGCCGACATCGAGATGGACGTCTATCGCTCGAGTGGTGCCGGTGGCCAGCACGTCAACAAGACCGAGTCCGCGGTCCGCATCCGCCACCTGCCGAGCGGCATCGTCGTCGCCTGTCAGCAGGAGCGCAGCCAGCACAAGAATCGCGACAAGGCCATGAAGATGCTGAAGGCCAAGCTCTACGAGCTGGAAGTCAACAAGCGCAACGCGGCCGCGAAGGTGCTCGAGGACTCCAAGTCCGACGTCAGCTGGGGGCATCAGATCCGTTCGTACGTGCTCGACCAGTCGCGAATCAAGGACCTGCGTACCAACGTCGAAATCGGCAACACTGCCGCGGTGCTCGATGGCGCTATCGATCCCTTCCTAGAGGCCTCGCTCAAGGCCGGGCTGTAACGCCATGACCGACAGTGCGCCATCGTCAGACGACAACAAGCTGATTGCCGAGCGGCGCGCCAAGCTCGCGGCTCTGCGCAGCAAGGGGTCGGCATTCCCGAACGATTTCCGCCGCGATGCGCTCGCCGACGAGCTGCTCGCCGGCTTCGGTGCCTCGAGCGCCGAATCGCTCGAGGCCGCACCCGTCCGCGTGCGCGTCGCCGGACGCATGATGCTGCGGCGGATCATGGGTAAGGCGAGTTTCGTCAAGATCCAGGACAGCTCGGGACAGATCCAGCTCTACCTGCAGCGCGAGGCGCTCGGCGAGGTCTACGAGCAGTTCAAGGGCTGGGACATCGGCGACATCCTCGGCGCCGAGGGCGTGCTGTTCCGCACCAGGACCGGTGAGCTGTCGGTGCGCGTCGAGCTGTTGCGTCTGCTCGTCAAGTCGTTGCGGCCGCTGCCGGACAAGTGGCATGGGCTCGCCGACACCGAGGCCCGCTACCGCCAGCGCTACGTCGATCTGATCATGAATCCGGAGAGCCGCGAGGTGTTCCGCAAGCGCACGCGCACCGTGCGCTTCCTGCGCGACATGCTCGACTCGCTCGGCTTCATGGAGGTCGAAACGCCGATGATGCAGCCGATTCCGGGTGGCGCCGCGGCGCGTCCTTTCGTGACGCATCACAACGCGCTCGGCATCGACATGTACCTGCGCATCGCGCCGGAGCTGTATCTCAAGCGGCTCATGGTCGGCGGCTTCGAGCGCGTCTATGAGGTCAATCGCAACTTCCGCAACGAGGGTCTCTCCACGCGGCACAACCCCGAGTTCACCATGCTGGAACTCTACTGGGCTTATGCCGATTACCTCGACCTCATGGATCTCGTCGAGCGGATGATGCGCGGCGCGGCCGAGGCAGTCGTCGGTAGCGCGAGGTTCAAGAGCCAGGGTCGGGACTACGACTTCACCCGGTCATTCCGTCGCGTCACGGTCACCGACCTCGTCCTCGAATGCAATCCCGATCTCGATCCACGGCGATTGCGCGATGTCGAGTACCTGCGCGGCGCCTGCGATAGGCGCGCCATTCCATGGCGGGCGAGCGACGGTGCCGGCAAGCTGCTCACGGAACTGTTCGAGAAGACCGCAGAACACACGCTGCAGGATCCAACCTTCGTCCATGCCTATCCGGCGGAGGTGTCACCGCTGTCGAGGGCCAGCGATACCGACCCCTTTCTGACCGATCGCTTCGAGTTCTTCGTCGGCGGCCGTGAGCTTGCCAACGGCTTTTCCGAGCTCAACGACGCCGAGGATCAGGCGGCGCGGTTCCTTGCCCAGGTCGCGCGCAAGGAGGCCGGCGACGAGGAGGCGATGTTCTACGACGCCGACTACATCCGTGCACTCGAGTACGGCATGCCGCCGACGGCGGGACTCGGCGTCGGCGTCGACCGGCTCGTGATGCTGCTCGCTGACCGCAGCTCGATCCGCGACGTGCTGCTGTTCCCGCAGCTGCGGCCGGAGGCGGATTGAGCGCATCGCGAGGTGCCGCGCGCGCTCCGGTCGGGGTCTTCGATTCCGGAGTAGGCGGTCTGACAGTGCTCGCCGCGCTGCGCAAACAGCTGCCCGGTGAAGACTTCGTCTACCTCGGCGACACCGCGCGACTGCCTTACGGCACCAAGAGCAGCGAGACCGTGGTGCGCTATGCGCTGCAGTCGAGCGAGGTGCTCGTCGAACGTGGCGTCAAGGCGCTGGTCGTGGCCTGCAACACAGCGTCCGCCGCGGCGCTGCCCGCGCTGCAGCGGCGTTTCGAGTCGCTGCCGATCGTCGGCGTCGTCGAGCCCGGCGCAGCCGCAGCCTGTGCTGCCTCGCGCAATGGCTGCATCGCGGTCGTCGCGACCGAGGGCACCGTTCGCGGCGGCGCCTATCAGCAGGCGATCCTGCGGCGAAGGGCGGATGCCGAGGTGCATGCGCTGGCCTGCCAGCTGTTCGTGGCGCTCGCCGAGGAGGGCTGGAGCGAGGGTCCGGTAGCCGAGGCGGCCGTGCGGGCCTACCTCGCCCCGCTGTTCGATCGGCGCGCGGAGGCCGGTGCCTTGGGGCCACGACCCGATGTGCTGGTGCTCGGCTGCACACACTTTCCGGCGCTGCGACCCGTCATCGAACGATACGTGGGCCCGGCAACGGCGATCGTCGATTCGGCCAGCACCACCGCGGCGGATGTCATGGTGCTGCTCGCCAGGCGCGGACTGCTGCGCGAGCGCGCCGCCGGCGGCGCGCTGGAGCTGCTTGCCACCGACGGTGTGGAGCGTTTCGCACGTGTCGGCGCGCGTTTCCTCGGGGAGGCCATCGCGGCGCGCGACGTGATGCTGGTCGACCTGTGACGGCGGTTCAGTCTTGCGGTAACGGGTAGGGCAGCGGCAAAGGGACCGCGTCGTCGCAGAGCCGCTGCCGCGAATCGGTCGCGGCCGCCGAGGCATCGGCTACGGCATTCGATTCGGCACCCGCAGCGGCAACGGTCGCCGCGACCGCCAGCCACTCGCAGCCGCCCTCGTCGAGGTCGACGCTGTCGACGATCTCGAAGCGCCGCCCATCGGGCAGTTCGCCGGTGGCCCCGGGCGGCCAGTCGGCGGCACGCGTGGCACCCGAGCGGAAGCGCTGCATGCGCCGTTTCACGCGGCCGCGGTAGTGTGCCCGGGCGATCACCTCCTGACCGGTGTAGCAGCCCTTGTCGAGCGCGATACCGCCAACGAGATCGAGGTTGAGCATCTGCGCGACGAAATGACCGCTGGTTGCCGCGTACACCTGCGGCAGACCATCGGCGAGGTCGAGCCGCCGCCACCGCTCGACGGGGAGCTGCGAGGAGGGCTCGAGAGCGAGAGCCGGATGGCCGGATTCACGCTGCAACAGAAGCGTGCGCGTGCCGGCCGGATTGGCCGGCAGTATGGCGACGCCGGCACCGAGACTTGGCATCGATGCGGGCGGGGCGAAAATGCCATGCACACGCCAGAGGTCGGTCTCGTCCAACAACGCGACCTTGGCGCGAAGTACGTAGCGGCGCAAATGCTGTACCAGGTCAGCGACGAGCTCGCGCGGCAGCAGTGCGCAGACGTCCGCGCCGTCGCACCAGAGTCGCGGCAGCGCGAGCGCGCGGCCCTGCGCGTTGTGGCAGCCACTCCAGCGTAACTCGCCCGGCGCGAGTTTCAGCACATCGGCTGACAGCTGGCCCTGCAGGAAGCGGGGTGCGTCGCTGCCCCGAAAGGCGAGCACGCCGAGCGGCAGTAAGGACCATTCAGCGGTCATTGACACAGGTGACGTTTCGGCGTGGACGAAGTAGTCCGGTGCGTCAAAGTCTGGCAGAATAAGTGTCGATGCAGAACTCTGTCGATTCGTCTGTCGGCGCGCGTGCCGACGGACCTTCATCCCGCCCCGCGTCGCCATCAGCCGCGTCCTCCGTCGAATCGCAGCCAGCTTCGTCGACCGCCGCGGTGCCAACCGGCGGCTTGTCCCTCGTCCGCGAGATCGGCGGTCCCTCGGGGCCCGAACCGACGCGCTTCGGGGACTGGGAAAAGAAAGGTCGCTGCATCGATTTTTGAGAATCTGACGAAAGCTCGTGCCGGCCCAGCGCCGGTCGGGCCTGCCGAGGAGAAACACATGCGCGAACGACCCCTGTCGCCGCACCTGTCCGTCTATCGCTTCATGTACACGATGGCGCTGTCGATCGCGCATCGCATCACGGGCGTGATCCTCTCCTTGGGTCTGCTGCTGCTGGCCTGGTGGCTGATGGCGGTAGCCGGCGATGCCGCGGACTACGCGACGGTGACCACAGTGCTCGGCTCGCCGCTCGGCAGGATCCTGCTGGCCGGCTGGCTGTTCGCCTTCGTTTACCACCTCGTCAACGGCATCCGTCACCTGACCTGGGACGCAGGCATCGGGCTCGAGCGGCACGAGGCGCGACGTAGTGCGAAGCTGGCAATCATCGCAACCGTCCTGGTGTACGCGGCGCTCGCCTGGCTGCTGTTCACGGTTGCCGGTGGCTCCACTGGAGCTGCGTCATGAGCGGCCCTATCGAAACCCGGCCCACGTTGCGCACGCCGCTCGCGCGTGTGCTCGGCAGTGGGTCGGCCAAGCTCGGTGTGCATCATTGGTGGGCGCAGCGCGTGACATCCATTGCGCTCGTGCCCCTGACACTGTGGTTCCTGTTTGGGCTCGCGGGCCTGACGTCTTTCGAGCACGCGGTCGTGCGCGCGTGGATCGGTGCAGGCTGGACGCCAGTCTGGCTGACGCTGCTCGTACTCGTGCTCTGCCATCACTCGCTCTCGGGCGTCCAGGTTGTCATCGAGGACTATATCCACGGTAAGGGACTCAAGATCGCGGCCCTGCTTGCGTCGCAGTTCGTGCACGGCGTCGTCGCGGTCGCCTGCGTGTTCGCCATCGTCAAGGTCGCGCTCTCATGACTGCCTATCCATTCATCGATCACACCTACGACGTCGTGGTAGTCGGTGCCGGTGGTGCCGGTCTGCGCGCGACGCTCGGTCTGGCGGAAGCCGGGCTGTCGACGGCCTGTCTGACCAAGGTGTTCCCTACCCGCAGCCACACCGTTGCGGCGCAGGGCGGCATCTCTGCCGCGCTCGGCAACATGGGTGAGGACGACTGGCGCTTCCACTTCTACGACACCATCAAGGGCTCCGACTGGCTCGGCGA
>CAZAWM010000107.1:0-10297 GCA_964488605.1 uncultured Steroidobacteraceae bacterium
CGCGACGCCAATCTCGAGGTCGCGACGCTGACGACGGCCGCCGGCGTCGATGACGGCGTTCTCGTCGATCGCGACGGCGGAGTCGTCGCTATGTGGTCGAGTTTCGCATTCGAGAGCGGACGCGAGATGCAACAGACGAGCCGCGGCGTCGGGATCGACCTCGTGGTCGACATGCTGGAGCGGGCCAGGAGCGGTCGGCCGCTGCACTCGCTCGAAGCCGAGTTTGCGCGGACGCCGCTCGCCATTGCGCGGCGTCTCGGTCTGCCGGACGAGTGGCTCGGGCGAATCGCGGCTGCGCGGCCGGATGACCGTCAGCTGCTCAGCGTGACGCGGCTCGTCGGCGGCTCGCCGGCCCAGCGCCTGCTGCGCCAGGGCGACCTACTGCTCGCGATCGATGGCGAGGTCGTGACCGGGTTCCGTGATGTCGAGCGGGCGGTCGCCGACCGGCCTAGCGTGTCGGTCACGGTCTGGCGCGAGAGCGCCGAGCTGACGCTCGAGGTACCGACGGTTCCGCTGACGGGACGCGACATCGACCGCGTCGTGCTCTGGGCCGGCGCAACGCTGCACGCGCCGCACCGAGCGATGCTCGCGCAACGTGGCATGCCGCCCGAAGGTGTCTATGTCGGCTATTTCGCCTACGGCTCGCCGGCGACCCGCCACGGCCTGTCGCCGGGCCGACGAATCGTCGAGGTCGATGGCGTCGCGACGCTGGATCTCGATGCCTTCCTGAGCGTAGTGACCGGTCGCCCGGATCGCTCGTCGGTGCGCCTGCGCACCGTGAACTGGAACAACGCACAGGACGTCATCACGCTGAAGCTCGATCGCCATTACTGGCCCGCCTCGGAGCTGCGTCGCGGCGTCGATGGCTGGGAACGCCGCGATCTTGAGTAGCGTGGCTGCCGACCGCAACCGTGGGCCGCTTCGACCCGCAGAAGGACCTGTTCGCCGGGTTGCGCTCCGACGAGAGAGTCGAAGACGCGCCGCAGCCAGCGCTCGCCGAGCTCGCGTCGCGGTTGCCGCGTGCGCTGCGCATGGGTACCTCGAGCTGGTCGTTTCCGGGCTGGTGCAGACTCGTCTACGCACGTCGGTACCGCGAGGCTGAACTCGCACGGCACGGACTGCGCGCCTATGCGCGTCACCCGCTGTTGCGGGCGGTCGGGGTCGACCGGACCTTCTATGGTCCGCTGAAGCGTGAGGAATGGGCGAGGTTCGCGGCTGAGGTGCCTGCCGATTTCCGCTTCATCGTCAAGGCCCATGCGGCGTTGACCGTGCCGCCTGGCGTGCGCCGGCCCGCGTTCCTCGAGCGCGCGCCCGAGGCATTTCTCGACGCCGCCTACGCGCAGCGGCAGGTCCTGTCGCCCGCCGTCGAGGGTCTAGGCCCGCGTCTCGGTGCGATCGTGCTGCAGTTCTCGCCGCTGCCGCCTGCGCTGCTGCGCGAGCGCGGCAGGTTGCTCGCGCGCCTGCATGAGTTCCTGCGCGCGCTGCCGACGGGGGTGACCTGGGCGATCGAGTGGCGCGACGCGGCCATGCTCGGACCCGACTACGAGGCGCTGCTCGCTGACACCGGCGCCGTGCATGGCTATAGCGCTCATCCGCGCATGCCGCGGCTCACGGCGCAGCTCTCCGCACCCACGCCTGGCCCGCTGCTGATCCGTTGGCTGCTCGAGCGCGGCCGGGCGTACGCGGAGGCCCGCGATCGCTACGCGCCGTTTGACCGGCTCGTCGACCCGGACCCCGATACCCGTCGTGAGATCGCGGACCGTGTGGCGGCGGCGCTATCGCGCGGCGAGGAGGCGCTGGTCGTCGTCAACAACAAGGCCGAGGGTTGCGCACCGCTCAGCATTGCAGCGCTCGCCCGGGAACTGATCGAATCCGCGCCGCCGGCGCAGTTGCTAGAATGAGTCGATGAGTCGCTTGCGTCGCGCCACGCAGCAGGAGCTCGAGGCCGCTGTCACCGCTTTGCGGAATGGCGAGCTCGTTGCCTTTCCCACCGAGACCGTCTACGGCCTCGGCGCGAACGCGCGCGACCCTTCGGCGCTGCGCCGGATCTTCGAGGCCAAGCGTCGTCCTGCCAACCACCCGCTGATCCTGCATCTCGATTCGATCCGCTTCCTGCCGCGCTGGGCACACGAAATACCCGCGCAGGTCGAGGTACTGGCCGACCGGCTCTGGCCGGGGCCGCTGACGCTCGTGCTCAAGCGCAATCCCGAGGTGTCCGAGGTGCTGACCGGCGGCCAGGACACCATTGCCATTCGCATCCCGTCGCACCCGATGGCGCTGCAGCTGCTGACGGCCTTCGGCGGCGGTATCGCCGCGCCATCGGCCAACCGTTACGGGCGGCTCTCGCCGACGCGCGCCGAACACGTGCGCGAGGAACTCGGCGATGCCGTCAGCGTGATTCTCGACGGTGGCGAGTCGACGATCGGCCTCGAATCGACGATCGTCTCCCTCGTCGACGGGCCGCCGCGACTGTTGCGGCCCGGGGCCGTGCGTCTCGATCAGCTTCGCGAACTGCTGCCGGACCTCGAGGTCGGACCGGCACCCGGTACCCCGCGCACCCCCGGTTCCATGGCGCAGCACTACGCACCTCAGACGCGTGTCGTAATCGTCTCGACGCCCGAGCTCGAGCCGCGCATCGAGGAACTGCTGGCAGCGCAGCGTCGAGTGGCCGTGCTCGCCCAGCGGCCGCCGCGGCTCGCGCGCGCGAACGTCACCTGGATCAATGCGGGCCGCCGGGCCGATGTCTACCAGCACGACCTTTACGCGAACCTGCGTTCGCTAGACAAGGCCGGAGCAGCCGCCATCCTCGTCGAGGAAGTGCCCGACGGCCTGCCCTGGGCGGCCGTGCGCGATCGCCTCGCGCGCGCGAGCGCGCCGATGCCCGTGACGGAAGAGCTGCCTTGAGCGCCCGGCGCGCGCCGCGCTGGATCGATCCGTTCGAGGAACGCCACATCCGGCGGCTGGTTGCCGAGTTCGGATCGCCGCTGCTGGTCGTCGACTGCGAGCGCGTGCGGCGCCAGTACCGTGCGCTGCATCGGGCGCTGCCGGGCGTCGACCTGCACTATGCGCTCAAGCCGCTGCCGCACCCGGCCGTCGTCGCGACCATCGTCGGGCTCGGCGGCTTCCTCGATTTGGCGACGACCGGCGAACTCGAGCTGGTGATGCGCCTCGGCGTCGATCCGGCGCGCTGCATTCATACGCACCCGATCAAGCGCGACGTCGACATCACTGCGGCGCTGGCGCGCGGCGTGCGCACGTTCGTCGCCGACAACCCCGACGAAGTGCAGAAGTTCGAACGCTATCGTGACCGCGCCGAATTGCTGCTGCGGGTCTCGTTCCGCAGCCCAGGCGCCGTCTGTGACCTGTCGCGCAAGTTCGGCTGCGACCCCGAAGACCTGCTCGCGCTGGCACGGCTGGCGAGGCGGATCGGCGTGCGCGTGCGCGGCCTGTCGTTCCATGTCGGCTCGCAGGCTGCGGACCCTGGCAAGCACGTCGAGGCGATCGAGTCGTGCGGCAAGCTGATGGCGGCCGCGCGTCGCGAAAGGCTGGGCGCCTACGATACGCTCGATATCGGGGGCGGCTTCCCGATCGATTACGGGCAGCGCGCCCCGGCGATCCAGCGCTTCTGTGCTCCGATCCGGGCGGCGCTCGCCTCGCTGCCGCGCCGTATTCGCGTGATCGCCGAGCCCGGCCGGTTCATTGTCGGGCCGGCCGCGATCGGCGTCGCATCGGTAATGGGCCGCGCGCGCCGTGAAGGCCACTGGTGGTACTACCTCGACGACGGCCTGTATGGCAGCTACAGCGGCCAGATGTTCGACCACGCGCGCTATCCGGTCGAGGCGCTGAAGGCCGGCGAAGAGCGGCTGCCCTCGGTGCTCGCGGGTCCTACCTGCGACAGCATCGACGTGATCGCGGAAAACCTGATGCTGCCGGAACTGCAGCCGGGCGACCTGATCGTCGGCCGGGCCATGGGGGCGTATACCTGGGCGAGCGCATCGGAGTTCAATTTTTTCCCCAGGGCCAAGGTCGTGTCGGTCAACACCCGGCCTGGGGACGCGGGAAGCGTGATCCCGGTCTAGTTCCGAGGGAACGTCCGTGACGGCGATCGGATTGGAGTTGTCACGTCGCCCCGTGGTCTGAGACCATCTCGGCACATGACCGTCGAGAAACCGCCCCGCGTCCTGCTGACGCGACGCCGTCTATTGACCGTCTCGGCCGCAGCCGTCGCGGTCGGCGTGATGCCGCACGGGGCGCGGGCCGCCACGCTGCGAGAGCGCTGGCTCGAACTGCGCAATACCCACACCGGTGAGCAGCTTGCCGTCGCCTACCGGGTGGCCACCGGGTACGCGGCCGCCGCCGTCGACAAGCTCAACTGGTTGCTGCGCGACCATCGCGCCAACGAGGCGCATCCGATGGACGTGTCGCTGTTCGATCAGCTCGCCGACCTCGCGGAGACCGCGGGCGTCGAACCGCGCTACGAGGTCATCTCCGGTTATCGGTCGCCGGCCACCAACGCGCGTCTTGCCCGCGCGAGCAGCGGCGTCTCCCGCCGCAGCCTGCACATGGACGGCCGCGCCATCGACGTCCGGTTGCATGGGGTCCCCTGCGCCACGCTCCGCGATCTGGCGCTGGCTGCCGGGCGGGGCGGCGTCGGTTACTACTGCCGTTCGGACTTCGTCCACCTCGACACCGGTCACGTCCGCTCGTGGGCCGGCTGATCGCGTCGACGGTGTCGCTCAGACAGGCGGCGGCAGCGGATCGCGTGCGCGGAGCTGTCTCAGCAGCCGCTCGTCGTGCCCGTAGATGTCCTCGAAGAACAGCACGTCGCCCGACTCGGTCGCGAGCGCGGTCGCGTAAAGCACCATCACCCGTATCGGCTTCGACAGATTGATCCGCTGGGGGCCACCGGCCTGCTGTGCGGCGATGATGGCCGCACGCGTCCATTTCGGATCGTCACGCAGCACGTACTCGGCGAGCCCGACCGGGTCGGCGACGCGGATGCAGCCATGACTGAACGTCCGCCGTGCCTGCGCGAATAGCGACTGCGCCGGCGTACCGTGCAGGTAGACGTTGTGCCGGTTCGGAAACATGAACTTCACGAGTCCGAGGGCGTTATCCGGATCCGGCCGCTGGCGCAACCGCAGTGTGCCGCGCGCGAGGGCCTCGACGGCTTCGGCGGTTGGCGTAACGACGCGCGCATCGTCGCCGGGTCCCGCGACGATCTCGAAGCCATTGCGCGTGACCCAACCGGGGTCGGCGCGCAGGCGCCCGAGAAACTCCGCACGCACGATCGACGGCGGCACGTCCCAGTACGGACGCATGACCACGTAGCGCATGTCGGCCGCGAACACTGGCGTGCGGTGAGTAGGAGCCGTGCGCCCGACGATCACGTCCATCTGCAGCATCGCGTCCTCGCGGTCTTCGGTCGTGTAGAACGCGAACAGCCTGAACTGCGGGATGTTGACGATGATGGGCGGCGAGTCGAGCCGCGGCGGCAACCAGCGGGCGCGCTCGAGCGACAGCTCGATCTGCCGAACACGCTCGGCGAGCGGGCGCGTCAACGCTGCGTAGGTGCGCGCGCCGATGGCGCCATCGACCTCGAGACCGTGTCGCCTCTGGAAGCGTTGCAGCGCCGTGACGGTCTGCGGGTCGAGTTCCAGCGGCTCGGCGCCAGGTGGCGCAGGGGCAGATGGCAGATCGCCGAGCGCCGCGAGCAACCGGCGTAGCGCCGGCACGCCTTCCCAGGATTCGCCCGGCTTGACGCTGCGCCGGCCAAGAGGCGGCAGCGCGGTGAGCTGCGGCTCCAGCGACAGCTCGCGGTAGCGTTGCAGGGCCTGCTTGAGCAGGTGGTAATGGCGCAATGCCGGTTCGTAGTCGTCGAGCACTGCACTGGCGTCCGAAGTCGAGGCGAGCGCGCCGAGCGCCGCCTGCAGATCGAGCGCCGCGTGCGGTACGGCGAGGTCGTGCCCGGCAGCGCGCGGGGAAATGCGGCCGGCGTGCAGATCGGTGATGAAGCGCGCGGCGGCGGCGTCGAACGCGGCATCGAGGCGCGCCAACGCAGCCGGGTCTGCGTCGGGACGCAGCCTTGCGATCGCGACCGCGAGTTCGTTGGCACGGTAATGGCTGGAGACGAGTCCGCGGCTCTCGGCGGCGCGTATCTCCGCGAGCAGATTCGCCGCGGCCCGCGTCGGCTGCGTCCCCTGGAACCAGCGCGGCGCCGCCGCGAGGGAGGGCGAGCCGAGGCCGAGCAGCGTCAGCAGCAGTGCGATACGGGCGGGCTTCACCGGCACGATTGTAGCTGCTCCCGGCATGTGTCCGGAGCAGGAGTTAAGCTGCGACCGATGAACGTACGAATCGTCCATCATCTCGAAGGTGCGCTCCGTTCGCGCGGTGTTGCGGTCATCATCGACGTCTTCCGCGCCTGCACGGTGATCGCGCATGCGCTCGCTGCCGGCGCGGAGAAGATCGTGCCGGTAGCCGCCGTCGGAACCGCCCGGGACCTCAAGCGGGCGCATCCCGACTGGTGGCTGATCGGCGAGCGTCACGGTCGGCCCTTGCCGGGCTTCGATGCCGGCAATTCGCCGACCGAGGTGCTGGCGCTGCCGATCGAGGGACGCACGCTGATCCACACGACGCACGCCGGTACTCAGGGTCTGACCGCGGCGACGGCCGAGACGGTGTTCGCCGGCGCCTTCGTCAATCTGTCCGCGACGGTTGCGGCGGTGCGCGCGCTGCGGCCCGCGGAGGTCTGGCTGGTCGCCATGGGTCAGGAGGCGCGCGAGCTGTGCGTCGAGGACGACCTCTGTGCACAGTGGTTTGCCGCGAGACTCGCCGATCGGCCTGTCACCGACGCCGCCGAGCTACTGGTCCGGCTACGCGCGGCGCCCGCCGCGGCCAAGTTCTTCGACCCGGCCGCGAGCTGGGCACCCGCATCGGACTTCGACTACTGCAGCACGCTGGACAGTCTGCATTTCGCGGTGCGACGCCGGCGCGATCCGACCCTTGGCGGCGCCTGGGTGCTGACACGTTAGAATGGCCGTCCCTGCCTGTCCGCGAGCTGCGCATGTCCGTCATCGCCCCTACCGTCGGTCTGCTAATCCTTTCGAACGTGTTCATGACCTTCGCGTGGTACGCGCACCTCAAGGATCTCAACGACCGACCATGGTGGATCGCGGCGCTCGCGAGCTGGGGCATAGCGCTATTCGAATACCTGCTGCAGGTGCCGGCCAACCGCATCGGCTACGCGGCGTTGTCGCTGGGGCAGCTCAAGATTCTGCAGGAGGTCATCACGCTGTCAGTATTCGTCCCGTTCGCGGTGTTCTACATGCGCCAGCCACTCAAGCTCGATTACCTCTGGGCGGCGCTGTGCATGGTGGGGGCGGCCTACTTCATTTTCCGGAGACCGTCGTGATCACGGCGATTCATCGACGCGTGGACGCGTTACGCGCAGGCCAGGACCCGACCGTGATCGCCCGGCTGCCCTCCGGCTGGGCGGTATTCGGCGAGCAGCAGTTCCTGCGCGGCTACTGCCTGCTGCTACCCGATCCGGTAGTGCCGCATCTTAACGCCTTGCCGCGGGCCGCTCGCACAGCATTCCTCGTCGACATGTCGCGTCTTGGCGATGCCGTTCTCGAGGTCACGGGCGCGCTGCGCATCAACTACGCGATGTTCGGCAATGTAGAGCCGGCACTGCACGCGCACGTGATCCCGCGCAATGCCGACGAGGCCGAACCACTGCGCTCGGCGCACCCCTGGGCTTACGACTGGAGTGCGGCGCCGCGCTTCGATCCGCAGCGCGACGCGGTCTTGCGCGCGCGCCTCGTCGCGGCGCTCGGCGCAGGGAACTGACTTGGACGAGCTGATCAATCTCGATGACTTCGAGCGTGCAGCCTTGCCGCGCCTCGCGGCCGGGTCGCGTGGCTACTACGCCGGCGGGGCGGAGGACGAGCAGACGCTCGCGGCGAATCGGCGCGCTTGGTCGCAGTGGCTCGTGCACTATCGCGTGCTGCGCAATGTCGCGGAGCGCTCACTCGGCACGCAGCTGCTGGGGCAGCCGCTCGCGTGGCCGGTGCTGCTCGCGCCGACGGCCTATCACCGCATGGCGCACGACGACGGCGAACTCGCCACGGCGCGCGCCGCAGCCGCCACCGACACGACCATGGTCCTCTCCACGCTTTCGAACTGCCCGATGGAGGAGGTCAGCCGTGCGGCCATGGCCGGTTGGTGGTTCCAGCTCTACGTTTACCGCGATCGGGGCGTCACGCTCGATCTCGTGCGACGCGCCGAGTCGGCGGGCTGCCGCGCCATCGTTCTGACCGTCGATGCGCCGATCGCAGGCCGTCGCGAGCGCGATCTTCGCAACCAGTTCAGTTTTCCTGCGCATCTGCCCATGCGCAACCTCGCGGGCGCCGGAAGCGACTATTCGGAGCCGCGACCGTCCGACGGCGGTTTCATGGGTTATCTGGATCGCTTGTTCGATCCCGCGCTGACTTGGCAAGACCTCGAGTGGCTCGCAGCGCAGTCGCGACTGCCCGTGCTCGTCAAGGGCGTCGTTCGGCCCGATGACGCGTGCGAGGCACTGCGCCGCGGGGCGCGCGGCGTAATTGTCTCGAACCATGGCGGCCGGCAGCTCGACGGGTCGCCCGCGACCGCCGACGTGTTGCCGGCGGTTGCCGCCGCCGTGCACGCCGAGGGCGATGGTTCGGCGGCAGTGCTCGTCGACGGTGGCATCCGTCGGGGCGTGGACGTGCTGCGCGCGCTCGCGCTCGGCGCGCAGGCCGTGCTGATCGGTCGGCCCGTTCTCTGGGGTCTGACGGTCGGTGGCGAGCATGGTGTGCGCCGCGTGCTCGAGCTGCTTCGCCAAGAGTTCTCGGTGGCGATGGCACTCGCCGGCTGCGCGCGCGTCGCGGAGGTCAGTGCGGATCTGCTGTCGCGGGCGAATCCGGTTCCGTCCCGAGGTTGAGCCGCAGGTCGCGCGCGAGCTCCTGCAGCGACTCGAGCGGTGCCGAGCAGCTCGTACCGCGGCAGACATACGCGACCGTGCGACCCGCGTACGCCGGCTTGGCCGCCAGCGCCGCGGGTAGCGCCGTGGCGTCCGCCGGGATCGCCAGGATCAGCCGGCGCGGATCCCAGAGCCGGTCCAGTTCGTGCCGCCAGCAGTCGAGCTCCGCGACTGCGCCGCGCAACACGATGATCGTTGGGGGCTCGAGGAACTCTTCGAGCGCCGTCGCGAGACTCAGGTGGCCTAGCGGGTAGCGCTCGAGAGGACGCCAGCCTGCACGCAGCGTGCGCTCGGCTGCGACCAGATAGCGGGTCTCGCCGAGCACCCATCCCCAGCGTAGCAGTGCCCTGGCGGCGATGCCGTTGCCGGAGGGCGTCGCTTCGTCGGCGAAGCTCTTGCTGCGATGAATCAGCCGCTCCTGGTCGTCGGCGGTGAAGAAGAACCCACCACCGTCGCGATCCTCGAAGCGTTCGAGCATCGCTTCGAGCAGGGCTCGCGCGAACTCGGTTTCGTCGCTGCGCCAGCGCAGTTGCGCGAGTTCGAGAATCGCATCGGCGAGGAATGCATGATCATCGAGGTAGGCGGCGTGATGAGCGCGCCCGCCGCGGCAGGTTGCGAGCAGGCGGCCGTTTCTCCACAGGTCGCGACGGATCCGCTGCAGTGCGCGCGTGGCAGCGGCCTCCAGCGCGCCCCGCCGCAGCGCGCGGGCGCCGACTGCGAGGGCGCGGATCGCCATCGCGTTCCAGCCGGTCAGCAGCTTGTCGTCGCGGGCAGGCGGCACCCGACGTGCGCGCGCCGCGCGCAGCGTTACGCGCGCCGTGTCGATCAGCGCCGCCGTCGCCTCGACGTCGAGCGACTGTTCCGCGGCAATCTGCTGAACGGATCGGCACGCGTGCAGGTGCCAGGCGCGGCCCTCGAAGTTAGGTTCGCGATCGAGGCCGAAGCGGACGGCGAACGCCGCGTACTGGCGCATGTCCGGCAGCAGAGCCCCAACCTCGGCCCGCTGCCACAGGTAGTATCGACCTTCCTCACCCTCCGAGTCTGCGTCGAGACTCGAGTGAAATCCGCCTGCGGCATCCTGCATTTCGTGCAGCAACCAGTCGGCGGTCTCCGCGGCAATGCGGGCAAACAGCGGTTCACCGGTGGCGACGGCGGCCTGCGAATAACAGGCGAGCAGCGCGCCGTTGTCGTACAGCATCTTCTCGAAATGCGGGATCATCCAGTAGCGGTCGACCGAATAGCGGAAGAAGCCGCCGCCGAGCTGGTCGAACAAGCCGCCTTCGCCCATGCGCTGAA
>CAZAWM010000108.1:0-10232 GCA_964488605.1 uncultured Steroidobacteraceae bacterium
CGTCAGCTGTCCACGGACTCCCGCGACGAAGCGGATCGACTCGTGCCCGATATCGTCGTTCCGGCCACCGCCCTCGACGTTACGCCGCAGCACGAAGATGCCGGGATTGAAGTCGGTCGCCGTGAGTCCAAACTGGCCGCAGAAATTCTGGAACAGGTTGGCGTTCCAGAACGGATTACCGCAATAGATCGGCACGTTCACGCCGAACGCGCCGGACGGCGCGATCTGCGCGTCGGTGCGGTTCTCCATGTACATCAGCTCGCCGTAGACGGTCGCTTTGTCGTTGACGTCGAAGCTCGCGATAGAGCCCGCCGTATAACGCGTGTCGGGCCGCTGATGGAAGTTGTACGGGCCGAAATTGAACTGATCGGCCGCGGCGAATGGACGCAGCAGCCCGGTGGTCGAATCGACGATACAGAATGCGCCACCCGCGCACGGACCGCTCAAGGCGTTGTCGAAATTCGGATCGAAGACGAGAAAGTTCGCCGGCGCCGTCGTCGCAGAGCCGCCGCAGGCAAAGCCCGTCGCGGTGTTATTCAGCGTGCAGGCGCTGTAGTCGTACTCGGCCTGCAGCACCGCGTCGATGTCTCGATAGCCAAGATAGAACGAGGCATGTCCGCGGCCATCGAGGCCAGACAAGCCGAGCGCAAAGCTGACGTCCTTTGCGTACCCGGTCGTGACGTTGCTGTCCGGCATCGCGAAACCCCGCGCGCGCGGAATCGCGCCAACGGGATTGTCGTTCTTGTGCTGAAAGAAGCTGTAGTTCGCATCGACGCGTACGCCCTCGAACTCGGTGTCCAGGATGAAGTTGACGACACCCGACACCGCGTCGGCGCCATAGACCGACGACGCACCTCCGGTCAGCACGTCGACACGCTTGACGAGCGCGAGCGGGATCTGATTGAGGTCCGCGGCGCTGCCGCCGTCCGGGTCGCCCGGCATCAGGCGACGGCCGTTGACAAGCACCAGCGTACGGTTGACGCCAAGGCCGCGCAGGTCGACGCTGGCCGTGCCGTCGGAACCGTTCGAGACGCCCGCACCCTGAGCCGCAAACACCTGCGGCAACTGGTTGAGGATATCCTCGATGCGGCTCTTGCCGGCCACAGCGAGATCCTCGGCGCTGATCGCCGTCACGGGGCTGATCGCCTCGAGATTGGGTGCGACGATTCTCGAGCCGGTGATGATGACCTCTTCGAGCCGATCCGAACCCTGCGCAGCAGCAAGCGGTGCGACCGTCGTGGTCGCCGCACAGGCGCCGAGCAGGATTGCGCGGCGAACAGCCCGCGCTACTTGGTTGTTTGCTGTCATGTTAAACCTCCACTGAAGTCGGTCCGTGCTGAACTGAGCAGGCCCGTGGGGAGCAGCGCCGCGATGCCTGACTGCGGCCTTCCTCCAGGCCGAACGGCGGACGACGTGTTGCGGGCGCGACGCCCACGATGTGCTCTCGATGGCGCGCGATGCTAGCAGGGAAAACCGCTAGTTGCATTTTTGTTGCACAAATACAACGTCGATTCCGGCGGCGGGATAGCGAGACCAAGGGGCAGGTATCGATTGAGTGAATCGTTTCCGACCATCGTAAGCCGCGATTCGGCCGGCGCCGGCCATGGCGAGGCACGGTCCGGCGCCTGCTGCAAACGGAGGAGGGGGCGGTCGTATTGCCGCCCCGCTCTCCCCCCACGCTCGCGCCGAATCAGTTCCCGCGGTCGAGTTTGTAGGTCACGGATAGCGAGTACCGTCTGCCGAGGAAGTCGTAGTTACCGCCAAAGGCGTCGGCTCCGATCGGGAACGGTGCCGGCTCATCGAAAATGTTGGTCACGGCGAGACGCACCACCGCTCGGTCGAAGAAGTCATACGCGAGGGACAGGCTGTGCGTCCAGACGTCCTCGACCTCGAGTATGTCGCGAGTCTCGACCGTGAACGTGCGGCTGTACAGTTGCGCGCTCTGGTAATTCGCCTGCCAGCGCGCCGCAAACGGGCCACGCGAGTAGACGAGGTTGAGCTGTGCCGAGTCGGTCGGGCTGCCGATGACCTCCTCGGAATCGACGGTGACGATACCGGTGGCCGACCGCAGCTCCTCGCGAAGTCGGTAGTAGCTCGCACCGACCTCCAGCGTGCCGAAGTTCTCGAGGCCCCAGTCGGCCAGGTTCTTTACTGTAGCGTGCCTCGAGCGTGACGCCCGCCATCGACTGGAAATCCCCGTTCGCATAGCCGGTGCGCGCGAAGGTGATCTGGCCGCGCTGCAGCGGATCCGCCGTCGACGCTGGATTGCGCGTGAAGCGCGAGCAGTACTCGTTTGGATAGCTGTCGTTGTCGAAGCACGCGGTGACCAGGTCCGTGGCATTGAGGTTCGTGACGATGTCGTCAATCCGGATATCCACCCAGTCGAGCGCGAGCTCAAGACCTGGTAGGAAACGAGGCCGCGCGACGAAACCTACCGTCCAGGCGTTCGCCGCCTCGTTACGCAATCCCGTATCACCCTGCAGCGAGCCCTGCACGGTCGCCGACACCGCTGTCGACTGCCACGGCGGGGTGATTCCGTACTCCTGGTAGAACTGCGCACAGTTACGCGCCCGGTTCTCGGGCCGCGTGCCGCCCGTGACGTTGCGCGAGTCGCAAGGATCGGGCACGGCCGTGAAGATCGGCGCAACCGGCGTGAACAGTTCGGTCAGCGCCGGCGCACGCAGCGAGCGTGTCACGTTGCCGCGGATTTCGAGGTCTTCGATCGGCGCCCACTGCAGCCCGCCAGTCCACGACGTGAATAGCCCATTGACCGTGTTGTCGACGCGCCTTCCCTTTGCGGTCAGGGTCAACCGATGCACCAACGGCAGCTCGTTGCCCGGCGCCACCAGTGGCACGAGCAGTTCGCCGAAGACCTCCTTGGTGCTGTAGCTTCCGCTGTTTGGCGTAATCGCCGCGCTGCGCCCGAGACCCTGGGCGAGGTAGGCGTCAGGTAGGAACTGACCCGCCTCGCGCCGGTATTCGAAACCGACGTTGAACCCGACCGGTCCACCCCAGAGGTCGAAAAGGCTGCTGCCGATGTTGGTATTGAAGATCCGCTGTTCGATCTCGGCGTCCGCGCGCTGCAGGCTGCTGATGTAGGCGCGTGCCGCAGCAGACGGCCGGCCCTCACCGAAGATATCGAGGGGCACGCAGTTGGGATCCGCTACCGGCGCGTCAGCGCCCACGAATACGCGCCCGCCCTGTGCGGCCGGCAGACCCGTATAGCCCGGATTCGGACTGCACTGCAGCTGCCCGCCGACCGAGACGACGTTCAGCGCATTGACGAAACGCTGACGGTTGACCTGCTGGCTGAAGTAGACGAGGTCGTTCTTGCCGTAGTTGGCGTAGGCTTCCCAGTTGAAGGTCCGATCGAGGACAGAGAACTGCCCTGTCAGACCGGCAACGAGCTGGAACAGATCGTTCTTGCCGTTCGCCGAGTTCTCCGCAAGATCGCGGTGCGCGCGCGAGATGCGGAATGCGGTCACGCCCAGCGATGCCAGCGTCTGCTGGGCCTGCGTCGTCAGCGTCGGGTGATTCGCGGGGAAGGTGATCGCTGAGCTCGCGCCCCCGAACAGCGTGGCGTTGTAAGGCGTCTGATCGACGATTTCCGTGGCCTTGCCCTTGTACCCGTAGGCGTCGAAGAACGCCTCGATGCCGTCGTTCAGCTCATAGCGGGCCGAAAAGGTGCCGCTGAGCCGCTCTGCCTTGGTCCCGACCTGCAGTGTTTCGACCAGATAGAGCCCGTCGCCGCCCGAAGCATCGACCGTCCCGAAGTTGACTCCCGGGTCATACGGCACGAGGTTGCCGTTCGGCGCGAACTGCAGGCAGGTGCCCTGCGTGGTTGCGGTGGCGCCGAAACAGCGCAAGCGCCCGTCGGCGAGGTTGGTCGCACCGGTGGGCAGGGCCACGCCGCCGAAGTTCAGGGTAAAGATGCGACGGTTACGAATCAGCACCGCGTTGGGGATGCCATCGCTGGAGCTCGTGTTGAACGGTATCGACGTGTTGACGCGGCCGTCATTCTGCGGCGTTCGGCCTGGTTGTGTAGCCACCTGCGCCACGGTCGGGTTGACGGCATAGCTGTACGCCGCTGCAAAACGGTCGATGTCGGTGGCAAGGATGCCGTCGACCTCGCTGCGTTGGACCGACGCCGTAATGTGGCCACGACCTCCCGCGAACGCCGTACCGAACACGGCACCGACGCTGCTGTTTTGACCCTCACCGCTCTCGAGCTGGCCGTACTGTGCGAAGAAGCGCAGCCCCTCGACATCGCGCTTGAGCTTGACATTGACGACGCCGGCGATCGCATCGGCGCCTTAGGTCGGCGCGCCGCCCACGGCGAGATTCTCTATCCGGTCGACGAGTATGGTCGGTACCCAATTCAGGTCGACCTGCGATCCCGGCGCCGCGGGACTGAAGATCGATGCCGGATTCGACGACACGAACCGCCGCCCGTTGATCAGCGTCAGCGTCCGGTTGGTACCGAGCCCGAACCGATTGACGAAGTTGAGCCCGACGCCGAAAGTGCTCTGGCCGCCTTCGGGAGTCACGCCGGTGCCGAAGCCGGGCGACTCGTTGAGCGCGTCCGCGATGTTCGTGAGTCCGCGGCTTTCGATGTACTCTGCGGTGACGACGCCCGCCGGCTCGAGCGTGTCGAAACCGGCGCGCCGGATCCGCGAGCCGGTCACGAGCACGGTTTCGAGCCTCTGCTCGTTGTCGGATTCGGAACGCCTCGAGTCCCGATCCTGATCCTGCGCGAGCGACGGCGCCGCGAAAAGCGCACCGAGCGACAGCAGCGCACCGACGCCGAGTGCGAAGCCTGCGTCATCGATGGTCTTGCGACGTCCGGTCATGATTGGACCCTCTCTGTTTAACTGGATGGCCTGCGGCAACGTCACTCGCGCCACAAGCGGTTACTGGGTATCCCTTTTCGGATCTATGGTCCGATTCGGCATCAGCCTTGTTGCTTCCGGCAGACGGATGGCCCGCCCGCCCGTGATGCGCGCCAGCATAGCTGAAGGACTCGTGCCGCGCATCCGATCGCGCTGGCCTGCAGCGAAGCGCTACGCCAGTACGGCGACAACGAAAACCGGGACAGTCAGCCGTGGCGGGCTGCCGCGACTGCAGGCTCATCCTGTTGCGAATTCGCGACACAGGCGAGGTCTTCGCTACCCGCCCGCAGCGCGGCCTCGTCCTGCAGCAGCACCCGGAACACCCGCGCGAGGTATTCCTGATGCCATCGCCCGCGGACCTCGGCCTCGGAATCGGTCGGCTCGAAGCGCTCGATCTCGGCGCCGTCGATGACGGCGCGGCGCAGCAGCACGCGCTCGAGCGTGTCGAGCCGCTCGCGCGTGACGGCGAGTTCGGCCGTCAGCGCAAGGGCGATGCCGAACAGGCGCTCGGTCATCGGATCCCCAGTGAATTCCGGGCGGCGCCCCCTGGCCGGCTGGGCGGCAGACTGGATGGGGTCAGCAGCGAACGGTCGGTCCATCGTCAGGGGGTCTCCTGCGTCCGCACAGTCCATGTTCCATGCGCTCCATTCACGGTGCTTCCCTGCACCGCTTGCCACGCGCCCACCAGGTACCAGCGAGGCGCTCGCCCGAAATCCTCCTGGCCGTGACCCGCCCGGGACGGGATGGAGGACCCGTCCACGGACGGCAGACGACACGCACTCTCGAAGATACCGGCGCGCGCGAAACCCGCGGCTTCGAGTGCGTCCGGTAGCGAAAGTGAATGCAGCGCCGACCAGAACGGCTCATTGTTGTAGCGCCCGTCCCAGTCGCGCATGAACTGCTCGAACGGCGGCAGCCCGCGATACGGCGGCTGCTCGAGATGGAGGGTCAGCCCGCCCGGACGCAGCAGCCGGCGGGTCTCGTGGAACAGCCGCGCGAGCGCATCGCGCGAGGTCTCGTGCAGAACCATGGTCGTGTAGACCAGATCGCAAGAGTGGGACTCGAGCGAGGTGCGCTTCGCATCCTGCTGCCAGAACTGCACGTCGTCGACGCCGCGCGCGCGAGCGCGTGCATGGCCGTAACGCAGCATCGGCGCCGCGACGTCGATGGCGATGACTTCGGCTTCGGGATAGAGGGCCCGAATCGGCAGCGTGTTGTGGCCGACGCCGCAGCCGAGGTCGACGATTCGCCGCGGACGGAAATCCGGGTGCTTGCGGCGCAGCCAGCCGGCGAGCGCTCGTCCTGCGCCATCGTTCCACGGGCCGGCGCCACCGCCCAGTGTCGCGTACATGCCGGCGTCGTAGCTCGCGCCGGCACCGACGTCACCCTCGAACTGCTCGCCGGTATAGCCGCCCGGCATCAGGTGCACGTCGACCGAGGCGACGTGACGCGGGATCTCAAGCGAGGGATCGAGCCGCAGCGTCGGCGCATCATTGAGGGCGGCTGCTCGCTCCGCGAGCGACTGCGCCTGCCGCTGCACGAGCGCGCGGCCATACTGCTGGCGCATCTCCATGGTCTGCCGGCGCAGCGTGCTCCAGCTCCGGTACGCCGGATCGCCCGCCAGCGCCTCGGCGACCTCGTGGCGATGCGTCGGCGCGGCGCCGTGCTTCATGCGCCAGCGGACGGCAGCGCGATGCTCGTAGGCGTCCCTGACGCGCCGCACGAGACGCTGCGCGAGGAAGGCGTTGAGGTGCGCAATGCTGTTGAAGCGCGCGACCTCGTCATGCCCGGCCTCGGGCAGCAGCGCATGACGGCCGATCGTGGTCCAGGGCTTCGGCAGGAGGCTCATGTGACTCAGCATAGGCAGGGTCCAACGTTCTGAAAAATCGTTTATTCTTTTGTCTGCTTTCGGATTTACCGAACTTTTGCGACCTTGCGCCACCCCAACTACAACCACCTGCTGTATTTCTGGGCCGTCGTGCGCGCAGGCGGCGTGGCCGCGGCGGCCCAGTCGCTGCACGTCACGCCGCAGACCATCAGCGGCCAGATCAAGCTGCTCGAGGAGCAGCTCGGCGGGCCGCTGTTCGAGAGGCAGGGGCGCCGGCTCGTGCCGACCGAGCTCGGTCGCCTAGCCTTCGGCTACGCCGACGAGATCTTCCCGCGCGGCCTCGAGCTCGCGAGTGTGCTGCGAGGGGCGCTGCCGCGCGGCCGCCGTTCCGTGACGGTCGGGGTCTCCGACGCGGTACCGAAGCTCGTTGCCTTCCGCGTGCTCGCGCCACTGCTGCCGACGCCGAGCACGGCGGCCCGGTCTGGCGCCGCGACCGAGGGGCCGGGCCCTTTCCGTCTCATCTGCCACGAGGGATCGCTCGATGCGCTGCTCGCCGATCTCGCGGCGCATCGCCTCGATCTCGTGCTGTCGACCAGTGCGGCTCCGGCCGACGCCAGACTGAGGGTCTTCAGTCACCTGCTCGGCGAATCGGAGCTCGCGTTCTTCGCCGCACCGCCACTCGCACGGCGGCTGGCCGCCGCCTTCCCGCAGAGTCTGGACGGCGCGCCGATGCTGATGCCGACCGACCGCAGCGCCTCGCGGCGCGTCCTCGATGGCTGGCTCGAGGCTGCGGGCATCACGCCGACGATCGTCGGCGAATTCGACGACAGCGCGCTGATCAAGACCCTGGGGCAGCATGGCGTCGGCGCGTTCGTCGCGCCGGCGGCGATCGCCGCCGAGATCGCGGCCCAGCAGGGCGTCCGCGAGATCGGGCGGCTCGGCGATCTGCGCGCGAGGTTCTACGCGATCACGACCGAGCGGCGCATACGGCACCCGGCGGTCGCGATGCTGACGGCCGCGGCGCGCAACGACCTGTTCAGCCCGGAAGGCCTCAAGGCGACGCCACGCTCCGCGCCATCTGTTCGACACCCTGCTCGACCTGCATCGTGAGGTCGCTCTCGAGGCCGAGGCGCGCGGCGAGCAGATCGAGATAGGCCCGTTCGGCCCGGCTCGCCGGCGACACGACGAAGACCGAGGCCGTGTAGATTTCGAGCGCGAGCTCGCGCGAATCAACGTCGCGTACCACGGACTCCATGTCCATAGGCTGCGTCAGCAGCCGCAGCACCTCGTCCTGATCCGGTTGGGACAGGCCCGCTTCGCGGACGCGCTGGAACACGCGGTCGCGCTCGATCGCATCGACGACGCCGTCGGCCTTGGCTGCAGCGATCATCGCCTGCACGACGCGCATTGCATTGCTCGCGTTCGCCGGCGTCTCGAGATCGAAACTGGCCGGCAGCGACGGCCGCGCCGCGGCGGAGAGCAGCGGCGCGCCGAAGCCGCCGAGGGCCGAACCGCTCGGGTGGGCGCCTCCGCCGGGGGCGGCGCCCGCAGCCTTCTGCGCCTGATTCTTCTGCCAGGCCTGATAGGCGATGTAGCCGACAGCCGCGAGACCGCCGTACTTGAGCATCTTCTTGCCGCCGCCTCTGCCGCCCAGCACGTTGCCGAGCAGGCTGCCAGCGAGGCCGCCCACGGCAGCACCGGCCGCAGGGTTCCTGGTGAGCAGTTCGACGAGCTGTCTGGTATCCATGCGGGCCATGATATGGCAGATCGACGTACGCAATAAATTCATTGCGCAATGGGTCCCATCGCAGTCGAGAATATCGCCCTGGGGTGCCGCCATGAGCAGACCTGCTCCACAGCCGAAACGCCGCGCCGCCGGCGCCGCACGGGACGCGCGGTCGTTACTCGCGCTCGTGGCATGCTGCGCCGGCCTGACGCCGGCCGCGCGCGCCCAGACCGCGACGCTCGATCTCGTCATCACCGAAGACGGTCGCGCAGCAGCGGGCCGCAACATCGAGTTGCGCGACGCGGCGACGGGCTTCCTCGCGCGGCTGCGCAGCAACGAACACGGCTTCGCGCGGCTCGCGACGCTGCCTGCCTCCGGACGCTACCAAGTCTGGATCGACGGTGAACGACGGCTCGATGAGCTGACGCTGCGCGCCAACGAAGCGCAGACGGTTGCAATCGAGCTGGCCGGTCTCGCCGAGGTCACGGTGGCGGCACGGCGAGCGACCATCGCGATCCATGCGACCGACGCGGAGGTCGCCGCAGGGCTTGCCCGCGAGCAGCTCGCGGCGCTGCCGATCGAGGCACGCGACCTCGTGCGCTCGCTGGTGCGCCTGCCCAACGTGGTCGCCTCGACAGGCTTCTACCCCGAAGCGCCGGTCATCGCGATCAACGGCGCGAATGGGCTCTACACGCAGTACCTGATCGACGGTCTCGACAACAACGAGAACTTCCTCGGCGGCCAGAAGTTCCCGATCTCGAGCGGCTTTGCGCGGGATGTCGCCGTACTGGCCGCGTCGTATTCCGTCGAGTATGGCCGCACCGGCAACGGCATCGTCAATGTCACGACGCGCAGCGGCAGCAACGAACTTGATGGCGAATTCTTCTACCTGACACGTCCGGGTCAACCGCTCGATGCGTCCTCGCCGTACCCGCAGCGCGACCTGTCGGGCAATGCAGTGCGCGACGGTTTCGAGCGCGACCAGTTCGGATTCGGTCTCGGCGGTGCACTGGCACCGGACCGCACATTCTATTACCTCAACGCGGAGTACACGCGCGATCGCAAGGACAACCGGCTGGTCTCGCCGGCGCTCGGCGTGGCGACGACGGTGCCCGGCGAGAACACGAGCCTGCTCGTCTCGGGCAAGCTCGAGCACCTCGCCGGCGAGCATTGGCGGCTCGCAGCTCGCGCCCACGTCGGCGACGTGACGATCGAGCGCCAGGGCGGCGGTCTCGACGGCGGCGTGCTGTTCCCGTCCGCCGGCTCCGCGCAGGATCGGCGATCGCTGCTATTCGCCGCCTCGGCGATCTTCGACAACGGCCGCTGGACCGCGCAGACGCAGCTTGCCGCGAGCCGTTTCCGCTGGAACTACGGTCGCGCGCTCGCCGGCCCCGGTCCGCAGGTCGTCGTCGAGGACCCGGCCGGCCTGACGGCAGCCGTGATCGGGCACCCAGGCTTTGTCTTCGACGATCTCGAGCGCAGCTGGCAACTGCAGCAGAAGTTCGGCCTCGAGCGCGGCCGCCACGCGTTCAATTTCGGACTCGACGTGCTGCGCTCGGAGTTCGAGCTCGCTGGCGGCGGCAACGTGAATGGCAACTACCGCGTACGACTGACGGCCGCCGAACTTGCGGCCATCCGCGCGCTCGGCCGTGGGGCGGCGCTGGCGCCGGCCGACCTGCCCGCGACGGTCGCCGTCCTCGACTACGGCGTCGAACTGCGGCCGGCGACCTTCGGCGAGACGCAGACACAGTACGCGCTCTATGCCGAGGATCAGATCACCTTGTCGCCA
>CAZAWM010000109.1:0-4746 GCA_964488605.1 uncultured Steroidobacteraceae bacterium
GCCGCGATCGTCGGTCATGCTGCTGCTCGGCGCGCTCGCCCATCGCGTCGAGGCCACCGACGCCGGCCCCTCCGGCGCGGAATCCGGGTCTTTACCATCGGAGGTCATCGTCACGGCGAGCCGCAGGTCCGAGTCGCGACTGGACTACTCCGGCAGCGTCTCGGTACTCGATCGCATCGAGATCGACCGCATCGGCGCGACGCACGCCGTCGAGGTGCTCAACCGCGCCGCCGGTGTCTACCTGCAGCGCGGCAGCGGGCAGGAGAGCCTGACCGCGATTCGTTCCCCGGTGCTGACCGGTGCCGGCGCCTGCGGCGCCGTCCTGGTGCTGGAGGACGGCATGCCGATCCGCCCGGTCGGCTTCTGTAACGTCAACGAGTTCTTCGAGCTCAACATCGCGCAGGCCGACCGCGTCGAGATCGTGCGAGGACCGGGTAGCGTCGCGTTCGGCGCCAATGCCGTGCATGGCATCGTCAACGTCCTGACGCCCGCGGTCGCCGAACTTGCTCCGCTGCGGATCGGGGCCGATCTCGGTACCGACAGCCTCCGACGCCTGCGCTTCGAAACCAGCTCCGGCGCTTTCGGCGCATACGGCATCTGGAGCCGTGACCCCGGCTACCGTGCCGACTCCGGAGGTGAAGAGGCGAAGCTGAACCTGCTCTACGACCGCGAGATCGGTGAGGCGAAGCTGCGGTTACGCGCCGCGGGCACTGTCCTCAATCAGGAAACGGCGGGCTTCGTGCGCGGCTTCGACGCCTACCGTGACCCCCTGCTGCGCCGCTCGAACCCGAATCCGGAGGCCTTTCGCGATGCTTGGAGCACCCGGCTCGGCGCCGAGGCCTCCTGGCGCGGATGCGAGGGCTGCGCGCACGAGGTTCGCGTCGTGCTGCGCCGATCGGCGATGGAGTTCCTGCAGCACTTCCTGCTCGGCAAGCCGCTCGAGAGCAATGCGCAGCGCAGTCTTGCCTTCTCGGCGGGGACATTGCGTTCGCTGCGCGACGGATGGGAACTGCGCGCAGGAGTCGACCTCGAGCTCAGCGCTGCAGAACTGCTCGAAGTGCAGTCCGGCCCGACGACGGAAGGGAGTGCGGCGGCGCGGGCGATCCGTCCTGCCGGCCGCCATTACGACTACACCGTCGCGGGCAGTACTCTGGCCGCATATAGCCATCTGCGCTGGCGCCCGAGCGAACGCTGGGCCGCTGGCGCGGCGCTGCGTGCCGAACGCACGCGCTACCGCTATGACAACCGTATGCTGGATGGCAACACCGACGAGTCCGGCCAGCCCTGCGGCTTTGGCGGCTGTCTGTTCAGCCGTCCCGCGGATCGCACTGACCGATTCGCGGATCTGTCGCCGCGCCTCGAGCTGGCGTACGCACCGGCCGGCACGCAGCGGCTCTACGTCGCCGCCGGTCGCGGATTCCGCCCGCCCGAGACCACGGAACTCTACCGTCTGCAGCGCCAGCAGCGCATCGCGCACCTCGACTCGGAGACGCTCGAGAACCTCGAGGCGGGCTGGATTGGCCAGTGGCACAGCTTGCGTGCCGCCGCAGCGGCGTTCACGATGCGCAAACGTGGCCTTGTCATCCGTGACAGCAACGGCTTCAACATCAGCGGCGGCCGAACCAAGCACGACGGCATCGAGTACGAGTTGTCGGCCAATCTCGGGCCGCGCTGGCAGCTTGCACTCGCCGGCAGCTACGCGCGGCACCGGTACGATTTCGACGCCGTGATCGAAGGCGGCGAGCAGATCGTCTCCGGCCGCGACGTTGATACGGCGCCCCGGACACTGAACAACCTTCGCCTGGAGTACGCGCCGCAGGCCCCCCTCGTGGCCGAGTTGGAGCTGATCCATGTCGGGCCGTATTTCGTCGACGCCTCGAACGCGCGCCGCTATCCCGGTCACATACTTGCCAACCTCCGCATCGACTGGCGCTCCGCCGGCGCCTGGCGAACCTCGCTGCGCCTCATCAACGCATTTGACCGCCGCTATGCGGATCGGGCCGACTTCGCGCAGGGAGACTACCGCTACTTCCCGGGCGTCGGTCGCAGCCTCGTGCTCGACGTCGAATATGCCGTCGGCGCACCTTGAAGCCATCATCGATGTCTGACGCCGCCGCCCGTGACGCGTCGGACTCATCCGCAACGGTGCGCGGGCAGCGGCTGCTCGCGAAGCTGCTGGCCAACTCCGGCGAGCTGATCCTGGTGCTCGGCCGCAGTGGCGCGTTGCGCTGGTCGAGCCCTGCCGTCGCGCGCCGGCTCGGACTGGCCTCCCCGGATCTGTCTACCCGTCGGCTGCTGAGTAGCGTGCATCGCAGCCATCGCGCCGACGCGCTGCGGTTCGCGCGCCGTTTCGCGACGGGCCGTGCCACCGAAGGCTCCATCACAGTGCCGCTGCATGACGCAGTGGGCTCCTGGTACTGGTTCGAGGTCGACGTTACCGACCTGCGAGACGATCCGGACGTCGCCGGCCTGCTGCTCGTCGCGCGCGACGTCGATGTGCGGCGAACCGCGCGGACCGACCGCGACGCGGCGCTCGAAGGGATCGAAGTCTTCGTCTGGGAGCAGGACCTCGTCACGCGCCGCATCCGCTGGCTGAGCGCTCCCGACAGTCTCAGTTCATTTGGTGCGCTCGCGCACACGCACGACGAGGCCGCGTGGCTCGCTGCGGTGCATGCCGACGACCGCGAGCGGGTGCTCGCCGAGTACGCGCGATTCGAGCGCTCCGGGGAGGTCCGATTCGAGGTCAGCTTCCGTCTTAGGATGCCGGCGACCGGCGAGTATCGCCACGTGCTCGAGCGCTGCCACCGTGCCGGCAACGACCCCCTTTCTGGCGCTCCGCTGATCCGCGGCGTGGTCATCGACGTCACGGAACAGACGCGCATCCAGCAAGATCTGCTTCGCTCGCGCGAGCGCTTCCACGTTGCGCTCGAGTGCGCGGTCATCGGTTATTACGAATGGTCGGTGGCCGACGACGGTATCGAAGGCAGCAGCGAATGGTTTGATCTGCTGGGCCTGCGCGATGCGCATGGTCGATATAGAGGCTCGCGCCTCGCCGCTGCAATGCATCCAGACGACCTGGCCGACTGGCAGGTCAGCCGCAATCGTCATGCAGCCGGCCTGACGCCGTTCGCCGAATGCCACTATCGTGTGCGGACGCCGCGCGGACTGTGGCGCTGGTTCTTCGACCGCTCCCAGGTCGTCGAACGCGACGCCGATGGACACCCGCTGCGCTGGGCCGGGATCTTCATGGACGTCGACGCCTCGCGCCGTGCAGAGCTCGCGCTCGGTGACGCGGAGGCGCGACTCGGCACGGCCATCTGGGCCGCGCACATCGGCCTCTGGGAGCTCGACGTACCGAGCGGCCGCGCGCGCTGGTATAGCAACTGGTGCGAGATCGAGGGCATCGACCCCTGCGAAGGTCCCGACCACGTCGCACTCTGGGATGCGAACATCCACCCGGACGACTGTGCAGCGGCAGCGACAGCTTTCTCGGCGCTGCTCGACAATCGCCACGACCAGTACGAAAGCGAGTATCGCGTTAGAACGCGCAGCGGCCAGTGGCTGTGGATCCAGGAGCGGTCCCGCGCCGTGCAACGCGACCGCGATGGTCATCCGCTGCGGGTCGTCGGCACCTGCCTGAACATCCACGCCCGCAAGCTTGCCGAGCACGAGCTGCGAGATTCGCAGATGCGGCTGCAGGCGATCGCGATGAATTCATCGGACTGGCTGCTTCTGCTGGACACGGATATGCGCATCGTCGCCGCCAACCGCGCATTCCGCGGTATCGCCCCGGATCGACTGATAGGCAGAAGCGCCGTCGACGTCAGCGAGCCGGCGAGCCGTCCGGCCATTGCTGCGTTCCTCGAATCGACGCTCCGTTCGGACGGCGTCTGCGAGATGCACGAAGCCGTAGCGACCGCAGCCGGGCCGGCCCGACATTTCCTGATTCGCGCTCAGTCCGTTCGGCACGAGGGCCGCACCGTTGCGATCGCGGTGACGGCGACCGAACTGACCGAGATGCTTCGGCAGCGGCAGTTACTCGAACTGCAGGCGCGCATTCTCGAGACCATGCGCGAGGGCGTCGTACTTCTCGACGATCGCAATCACGTCCGTCTGACGAATCCGGCCTTCGATCGCCTGTTCGCCACCGCGCCGGGGGAGCTGCTCGGCCGGCCGATCGGGTCACTACTCGGCGGTGACGGCGCGGGAATGCGCCGCGCCGGCGCCGGACTCCTGCGGCAACTCGCGGTGCCGAACCCGAATCCTGTGGAGTTCGAATGCACGCGAGCCGACGGCACGACCTTCTACGCATCCTGCGTAGTCACGCCGGTCCTGATCGACGGGCGCGACCACTGGCTCGCCGTTCTCAGCGACGTCAGCGAGCGCAAGGTGCTGGAACGCGAGATCCTCGAGGTCAGCAACCGAGAGCAGCACCGCATAGGTAACGACCTGCACGATGGCCTCGGTCAGGAGCTGACCGGAGTCGCGCTGATGCTGCGCGCGCTCGCCACGCGGATCCGCCGCGAGCACCCCGAAGCGCTGCACGAGGTGGATGACATCGTCGAACTCGTCAACCGCAGTATCGAGAGCACTCGCGCGCTCGCGCGCGGCCTGTCGCCCGTGTCGCTCGAACGCGGCGGCCTGATCCCCGCGCTACGCACGCTCGCAGCGCGCTCTCGCGAGGCTTTTGCCGCGGCCATCTCGCTGCGTACGCGCCTGAGCCAGCCGCTGCGCATAGATGCCGGC
>CAZAWM010000109.1:4756-10207 GCA_964488605.1 uncultured Steroidobacteraceae bacterium
GCGCCGCAAATCACCTCTACCGAATCGTCCAGGAGTCGATCAACAATGCGGTGCGCCACGGTCGCGCGAGCCGCATCACGCTGCAGTTGACCGTCGACGCGAGCCTCGTACGCCTGAGCATCCGTGACAATGGCCGCGGGTTGCCGCCCGGGGGCGCACCGGACAACGGCCTCGGCCTGCGTACGATGCACTACCGTGCTCACGTGGTCGGCGGCGATCTGACCGTCGAAAACCACCGCCATGGCGGGGTCATCGTGCGCTGCGTGATCCCGCATGCGCTGCGCGACCCACAAGGCCCAGCGGCGGCCGAGCAGCGCTTCGCCCGCGGCACGCACGCCTGATGTCGCTAGCGGATGCGGACGCTGCGCAAGGCCGGCTCCGGCGCCGGCCAGCGCAGCGGTAGCTGCTCGAGCTCCTGCCGCAGGATCTGCGAGACGGCGAAGTCGCGGAACCACTTGCGGTCCGCGGGTACGAGATACCACGGCGCGTAGTCGGTGCTGCAGCGGGCCAGCATCGCTTCGAACGCAGCGCGGTACTCGTTCCACTGGTCGCGCTTGCGCAGATCATCGACATGGAACTTCCACTGCTTGGTACGCTCCCGCAGCCGCTCCTCGAGGCGGCGCTTCTGCTCGTCCTCGCTGATCTGCAGGAACAGTTTGACCACCCGCGTGCCGGACTCGGACAGCAGGCGCTCGAAGTCGTTGATCTGCGCGTACCGTCGGCTCCAGACCGACTCGGGTACCAAGCCGTCCACGCGCACGATCAGCACGTCTTCGTAGTGCGAACGGTTGAACACAGCGACCTCGCCGCGCGCCGGCACGCGCGGGTGCACGCGCCAGAGAAAGTCGTGGGCGAGTTCCGCGGCCGAGGGCGTCTTGAAAGACGTCACCATACAGCCCTGGGGATTGAAGGCCCCGAAGACGCGCCGGACAGTGCTGTCTTTGCCACCACCGTCGATGGCCTGCAGTACGACCAGCAACGCGTAACGGCCATCCGCAAACATCTTGTACTGCAACTCGCCGAGGCGTCCGAGATTCTCGGCCGTCGCGGCTTCGGCAGCCTCGCGCTCCCATCCCCAGGACTGCACGGCATAGGCATCGCGGATGCGTGGCCGTGTGCCGGGCTCGACACGCAGCCTCGAAGGAAGTTCGCGACGTGAGAGGGTACGGGCGCCCATGCCGATCTCCGACGTCAAACCTCGCGCCGCGTGCGACGAATGGCGCCGGCCGCGGGAATCTGCTGAGTGATGCAATGGATGTTGCCGCCACCGAGGAGGATCTCGCGTGCCGGCACGCCGACCACGCGTCGGCCCGGAAACAGGCGCCTGAGGATCGCCAGCATGCGGCCGTCCTGAAGCGGATCCAGCAGCGGCGCGATCACGCCGTCGTTGGCGATGTAGAAATTCACGTAGCTCGCCGCCAGCCGTTCGCGTGCACGGCGCGGTCGCGCGCCCGCGCGCGTCAGTACGCCAGCCGCCTCGGCGCGCGTCATGTAGAGCGGCCCCGGCATCGGCAGCTTGTGCACGCGCAGCCGACGCCCGCGGGCGTCGCGCTGCTCCGCCAGGCGCTCGAACGCATCGCGCGAGATGCGGTGCTGCGGATCGCGGGTATCTTCGGTCCAGGTGAGCGCGACCTCGCCGGGCCGAATGAAGCAGGCGATATTGTCAATATGCCCGTCGGTCTCGTCATTGAACAAGCCGTCCCCGAGCCAGACGATGTGTCTGGCACCGGTATACGCGAGCAGCGCTGCCTCGATCTGCGCACCCGTGAGAGCCGGATTGCGGTTGCGATGGAGCAGACATTGCTCGGTCACGAGCAGCGTGCCTTCGCCATCGCTGTGGATGGCGCCGCCCTCGTTGACAATCGGTGCACGGTAACGGTCCAGCCTTTCGATCTCGAGCACCTTGCGCGCGACGAGATCGTCCTGATCCCAAGGGAAATAGAGCCCGCCGCGCAGGCCACCCCAGGCGTTGAAACGCCAGTCGACGCCCCGGACGCCGCCGCGATCGTCGACCACGCAGGTCGGACCCACGTCGCGCATCCAGGCATCGTTGCTGCTGAGTTCCACGACACGAATACCGGCCGGAAGCGCAGCACGCGCGAACTCGAACTGCGCCTGGGAGGCACCGACCGTCACGGGCTCGAACTGGGATATCGCCGCGGCAACGGCCGCGAACGCGCGCTGCGCCGGCAGCGCGCCCTCGCGCCAGTTGTCCGGCCGCTCGGGCCAGAGCATCCAGCAGCCGGCGTGCGGCTCGAACTCACCAGGCATCCGGAAACCATCGGCGGCGGGCGTCGTGTCGAGTGTTCTGGGCATCCCCGCATTGTAGCCAAGCGACACGGCCACAGGCCGGCGGGGGGCCCGGTGCGGCTGTGCTAGGATTCGCGCCCTGATTTTGAGGAGATGTTCCAGCATGTCGACTCCCGCCAAGCCCGTCATCACGCCGCCCGCCGGAGGTGCCAAGATCTCGATTCAGGGAGGCAGGCTTCACGTTCCCGACCAGCCGATCGTGCCCTTTATAGAGGGCGACGGCACGGGTCCCGACATCTGGCGCGCGAGCGTGCGGGTCATCGATGCGGCGGTGGCGAAGGCTTACGGCGGCAAGCGCAAGATACACTGGCTCGAGGTCTACGCCGGCGAGAAGTCGAACAAGCTGTTCAACACCTGGCTCCCCGACGAGACCGTCACTGCGTGCCGCGAGTATCTCGTTTCGATCAAGGGCCCGCTGACGACGCCCGTGGGAGGTGGCATCCGCTCGCTGAACGTCGCGCTGCGCCAGCTGCTCGACCTCTACGTTTGCCTGCGCCCGGTGCGCTGGTTCAAGGGTGTGCCCTCGCCCGTCAAGGCACCCGAGAAAGTAGACATGGTGATCTTCCGCGAGAACACCGAGGACATCTATGCCGGCATCGAATTCGAGCAGGGCTCCGCCGAAAACCGGAAGTTCCTGGATCTGCTCAAGGAGCACTTCCCCAAGGCGTATGCGAAGATCCGCTTCCCTAACACGTCGGGAATCGGCATCAAGCCCGTCTCCCAGGAAGGCACGGAACGCCTGTTCCGCGCCGCGGTCGACTACGCGATCGCCAACAAGCGCAAGAGCGTGACGATCGTCCACAAGGGCAACATCCAGAAATTCACCGAGGGCGCGTTCCGTAACTGGTCCTATGCGCTTGCCGAGCGCGAGTTTCCGGGCCAGACGTACACATGGGAACAGTGGGAGCGAACCAGGGCCGCCAAAGGCGAGAAGGCCGCCAACGAGGAGCAGGATGCGGCCAGGAAAGCCGGCAAGGTCATCATCAAGGATGCGATCGCCGATATCACACTCCAGCAGGTGCTGACGCGGCCGGACGAGTTCGACGTGATCGCTACCTGCAACCTGAACGGCGACTACCTCTCCGACGCGCTCGCCGCGCAGGTCGGTGGCATTGGTATTGCGCCGGGAGCCAACATCAATTACATGACTGGCCATGCCGTTTTCGAGGCTACCCACGGCACGGCGCCGAAGTACGCCAACCTCGACAAGGTCAATCCGGGCTCGGTGATCCTGTCGGGCGAGATGATGCTGCGCTACCTGGGCTGGACCGAGGCGGCCGACGCGGTCATCGCGGCGATGGATCGGACGATCGGCCAGAAGACCGTCACCTACGATTTCGCGCGCCTCATGGAAGGCGCAACCGAGGTCAAATGCAGCGAGTTTGGCGACGCGCTGATCCGTAATCTCTGACGGACCTGCCGCGCTGAGCCAGGCGAACGACCTCGTACAGTCCTGCGCCCGGCAGATCGCCGAGGCGTTCGCCGGCTACAACGCCGATTTCCGCACGATCACGCGCCGGGCGCCGCAGCGATTCGAATCCCGCGATTGGAAGGGCAGTCAGTCGGACGCCGTCGAGCGCATCGAGCTTTACGACCGCTGGGTCGACGTCGCCATCGCCGAACTTCGGATGAAGCTCGGCGAACGGGCACTGGATCGCGTCCTCTGGGCCGCAATCCGCAATGCATTCGCGATCGAGATCGAATCGCTCCCCGATCGGGAATTCACCAAGACCTTCTTCAGCTCAATCACGCGACGTCTGTTCGGAACGGTCGGTGTCGCGCCGGAGGTCGAGTTTGTCGCGACCGATCTCGATCCGCTGGCCGGCCGCCTCGATACGCCCGTCACCCGCGGCTACGACAACAGGGGCGCACTGAACCTGCTGTTCGAGGACCTGCTTGGCGATTTGCGATTCCGCGTGCCGTGGCGCGATCTGGAGAGGAGCGCAGCGCAGGTGGCAGCAGAGGTCACGGCCAGGCTCGCCGCGAGCGGCGAGCGCCGCGGGGTGCTCTCCGTCGAGATCATCCCGCAGGTTTTCTACCAGTTTACGCGCGCATACGTGGTCGGGCGCATTCTCGGGCGCGACTGGACCAGACCGCTCGTGCTCGCGCTCAAGAGCACCGAACGTGGAATCCTGGTCGACGCGACGATGCTGACCGAGGACGACATTTCGATCGTCTTCAGCTTCACGCGCTCCTACCTGCATGCCGACCTCGAGCGAGTCGTCGACGTGGTTGCCTTCCTGAAGACCCTGATGCCGCGCAAACCCGTCAGCGAGCTCTTCACGGTCCTCGGGCGCGCCAAGCAGGGCAAGACCGAGCGCTACCGAGAGATCATGCGTCACCTCGGGCAGTCCAACGACCTGTTCATCCAAGCACCGGGCGAGCGTGGACTCGTGATGGTGTGCTTCACGCTGCCGTCGCTCGACGTCGTCTTCAAGGTGATCCGCGACCGTTTCCCCTACCCCAAGAACATCCTGCGTCAGGACGTGCTCGACAAGTATCGCTTCGTCTTCAAACACGATCGTGCAGGCCGGCTGGTCGACGCGCAGGAGTTCAAGCGGGTGCGCCTGCCGCGCTCGCGGTTTGCGCCCGAACTCCTCGAGGAGCTGTTCACGGAAACCTCGGAGACGGTGCATGCCGATGGCGACGACCTGATCTTCGACCACATGTACATAGAGCGGCGCATGGTGCCGCTGAATCTTTTCCTGCGCGAGGCGCAGGCCGAGGCGGCCGAGAGCGCCGTGATCGACTATGGTCAGTGCATTCGCGATCTGGCCTATACGAACATCTTTGCCGGCGACCTGCTGCTGAAGAACTTTGGCGTCACGCGGCATGGTCGCGTGATCTTCTACGATTACGACGAGCTGTGCCGGGTGACCGACTGCCGCTTCCGCGAGCTGCCGCAGGCGAGCCACGACGAGGACGAGATCCGTGGGGAGGCCTGGTTCTACGTCGCCGACAACGACGTGTTTCCCGAAACCTTCATCAATTTCCTGGCGTTCAGCGACGAGCAGCGCGCGGCGTTCATGAAATTCCACGCCGAAATCCTCACCGCCGAGTTCTGGCGTGGCGTGCAGGAGCGCGTCCGCGCCGGCGAGTTCATGGAGGTGTTGCCCTATCAGCCGCACCGTGTGCGGGTCG
>CAZAWM010000110.1:0-4975 GCA_964488605.1 uncultured Steroidobacteraceae bacterium
CGAAGAACCGCCCCTTGCCTTCGCGGAGCTTCTTGGCCGCCGCGTATTCGCTCGAGTTCCAGAACGCCCAGGCCGCCTCCTTAGACGGAAACCTTGCGATCAGGATGCTTTCGTGGCGCGGCTCGCCCTCCGCGACTTCGACTTTCGCCGCTGGCGTGACAGTCAGGTAATGCCCGCCGTACTTCTGATAGATCGACGGCAAGGCTGCGTTGTACGCCCTGAAGCCCTCGACGTCCGTCACCTGTCCCTGCACGAGCAGGTATCCCGGGCGCGAGGCGCTCATTTGCGGAGCCCCTCGGCCTGCTGCGCGGCCTTTACGGCCGATCGAGCGGCGATGCGCGCGTGGTATTCCTTGAGCGTGGGCCAGGCACCGAGATCGATGCCGACGTACTGCGTCCAGCCCAGCACGGTGAACAGATAGGCATCGGCGACCGTGAACTGCTCGCCAAGCAGGTAGGGGCGGTTGCCGAGCTCGTTCTCGATGAACGTGAACCGCTGGCTGAGCCGTTCCTTGGCGGCCGCCTTCTGGTCGTCCGTCGTGCCGGGTGTGAAGAACGCGCTGAAACCCTTGTGAACCTCGGAATTCAGATAGCCGAGCCATTCGTGCAGCCGGTAACGCGCCATCGTGCCGGGCGGCGGTGCCAGTCCTGTTTTCTGATCACCTATCCAGGGCAGTATCGCCGTGCACTCGGTGAGCACTGTGCCGTCGTCGAACTGCAGCGCGGGCACGTAGTTCTTGGCCGTGATCTTCGCGTACTCGAGGCCGCCCGCAGTCTTCTGGCCGCGGCCTTCGACACGGACGAGTTCGAACGGCAGCTCCGCTTCGCGCAGCGCGATATGTGCCGCGAGCGAGCAGGCGCCGGGAGAGTAATAGAGCTTCATACGCAGACACCGAAAAGCAGTCGTGACGGGCCGCCATGCTAGCATCGGCAGGGGTGGGCCTGTAGCACAGCGGTTAGTGCAGGGGACTCATAATCCCTTGGTCGTTGGTTCGAATCCAACCGGGCCCAGTTTAACGTCCCTCGCGTGCTGTCCGCCTGCGGTCATCCGGTTTAGGCTCTGTGGCCGGCCGAGGCAACGAGGTATCATCGATCGCGCACAGGAGGGCATGGCTCCATGGCAGAGGTCAGCAAGCCGCAGCGTCCAACCTACACGACGCCCGCGATCAGAAGCGACACCGATTCCGCCGTCTTTCTCGGCAATCCGCATCTCGACAACCTGATGACCGTCGTCATCGCGATCGGTGCCGAGATCTGGGCCGACCGGCAGCGTCTGCGTATCGTCGAGCGGCTACTCGAGACCACTGGCAAGGTTTCGCGCGAAGCGATCGAGCAGTATGTTCCCTCGCCCGAGGAGCGCAAGCTCTGGGATGCCGAACGCGATGCCATGGTGCGGCGCGTCTATGAGGTCCTCTCGCGCGACACGAGTGCGGCACGGCCGTTTGCCGAGGAGCGGAACTGATGGACAGACGGATGGCCTTGACCACGGCGGGCGCGGCGCTTGCGGCGATTGGCACCGTTGCCAACGAACAGATCTCTGCCGCCCCTGCGCAGCCCGCCCAGCGACCGGCCTCCGGGGCGAAGGGCGTGCGCGCGCCCGTGCTGCCCGAAAGTACGCTCGCGCCGCGCGGCCGCTTCGGGCGCATGGAGCGACTGCCCACACTCGATCTTGAAAGCCGGCAGGACTTCCTGCAATCGTTCCGCGCCTGGGCCAATCGCGACCTGTCGCGCGCGGCGGCCGCGCGCGCTGATGCGATCGTCGCGCGCCACGGCTACTCGCCTGAGGCAGACATTCCCCTGCCGCGCGCGCTCGAGATGCTGCAGAACGATCCGCTGTTGCAGACCAGCACGCGCGCCTGGCTGTCCTGTCAGCAGCTCGCCTGGAACGGTCTGCGCGAGGAGTTCGAGGGCAATGCCGATCGATACCTCGCGGAGATGGAGGCCGTCGATCGGCGGGGTCCCGGCTCGCTCGAGCTCGATCCGGACATCGAACTGCCCGATTACGTGCGGCACGAGATTCACATCCAGCCGGGTGGTTACGTCGGCCATCCGTTCGCCGGCCACCTCTATCACTACGGCACCAACGGCTTTTACAGCGGCCGCAACACGCAGGACGAGCTGCACGTCAGCGCCGCCCAGCGCATGCCGTTGCCGGCCGACGGCAAGGTGCGCCGCATCCTCGACCTAGGCACCGGAATCGGCCAGCTCGCGATGGCGCTCAAGGAGCGCTTCCCCGACGCCGAAGTCTGGGGCATCGATGTCGGGGCGCCGATGGTCCGGTATGCGCATTTGCGTGCGGTCGAGCGCGATCTGGACGTCCATTTCGCGCAGCGACTGGCCGAGGATACGAAGTTCCCTGACGGATACTTCGATCTGGTCGTCAGCTACATCATGTTTCACGAAGTCTCGCCCGCGGGCGCCCAGGCGATCGTCAACGAGGCCTATCGGATCACGCGGCCCGGCGGTGTGTTCTACCCGATCGATTTCCGTCTGACGAACGCGCCACGCCGCTCGGCCTATGGACTGTACCGGCTCTGGTGGGACCACCGCTGGAACAACGAGGTCTGGACGCTGAAGTTCCGCAGCGCAGGCCTGCCCGACCTGATTCGCGCGGCCGGCTTCTCGCTCAACGAGACGGAACCGGTCGTGCTCGAGAACTTCGGCGTCCTGAACGCGACCAAGCCGGCCTGAGCCTGCGCACGACTGCATGCGGCCCGGCGGCCCACAGGTTGGCGCCGCCGGTGGCGCTACGCGCGAAGTCCTCGCGGGCGATCATCGATGAACGTGTTTCGGTCCTCGGCGCCAGACCAAGGTAAGGTTGTTGGCACCGCGAGGGTCGACTCGCGACTGCGCTCGCAGGCAGCCGAGAACGGACGCTCCGGCACACGCTGACTCAGGCGAGCGCCCTGGACGCCGCGATCAGGCCGTTGCGGTCGGCATAGATCCAGTCTCCCGGCGCGATCTCGATACCGGCGAAGCGCAGCGGCAGGTCGCGTTGACCGCCACCGCGCTTGTGCGGTCGAAGCGGGCAGACGCCGAGCGCGAATACGCCGATCGCGATCCGCTCCAGTTCCTCGACATCGCGGATGGCGCCGTAGATCACGACACCGGACCAGCCGTTGGCCAGCGCGCGTGTACCGAGGTTGCCGCCGAACAGCGCACGCCGCAGTGAACCGCCGCCGTCGACCGAGAGGACACGGCCGGCGCCGGCTTCCTCGAGCGCCGTGGCGAGCAGCGCGTTGTCCTCCAGACACTGCACCGTCACTGCCGGCCCGGCGAATGCGCTGCGCGCGCCGAAGCTCCGGAAAACGCCGTCCGCGACCCGCGCCTCGTCGGGATAGGCGTCGCAAAGATCGCAGATGCTCGGCAGATCGGCAGCGGTCATCGCAAGGTCCTCGGGGGCTCTTCGGCCCTGACCACAAAGGTTGGGAGCGTCACCCGGGTATGGTACCGAGAGGCGCTGCCGCAGAATATCGCAGAGCCGGCCCCGCTCATGCCTGCGCCGGCAGTGCAGCCCGGCCGGCGCGCGCGGCTACTCGTCGACGAGGAAGCTGCGCAACTGTTCGCTGCGGCTCGGGTGCCGCAGCTTGCGCAGCGCCTTGGCCTCGATCTGACGAATGCGTTCGCGAGTGACGTCGAACTGCTTGCCAACCTCCTCGAGCGTGTGGTCGGTGTTCATGTCGATGCCGAAGCGCATCCGCAGCACCTTGGCCTCACGCGGCGTCAGCTGCGCAAGCACCGCGTGCGTGGTCTCACGCAGCGATTCCATGGTCGCCTGGTCGATCGGCGAGGCAACCGAGGTGTCCTCGATGAAGTCGCCGAGGTGGGAATCCTCGTCGTCGCCGATCGGCGTCTCCATCGAGATCGGCTCCTTGGCGATCTTGAGTACCTTGCGGACCTTGTCCTCGGGCATCTCCATGCGTACGGCGAGTTCCTCAGGCGTCGGCTCCCGACCCATCTCCTGCAGCATCTGCCGCGAGATGCGGTTGAGCTTGTTGATCGTCTCGATCATGTGCACCGGAATCCGGATCGTGCGTGCCTGGTCGGCAATCGAGCGCGTGATGGCCTGGCGGATCCACCATGTCGCGTACGTCGAGAACTTGTAGCCGCGGCGGTACTCGAACTTGTCCACCGCCTTCATGAGGCCGATGTTGCCCTCCTGGATAAGGTCGAGGAACTGCAAGCCACGGTTCGTGTACTTCTTGGCGATCGAAATCACGAGTCGCAGGTTGGCCTCGACCATCTCCTTCTTGGCGCGGCGCGCCTTGGCCTCACCGATCGACACCTCGCGATTGATCTCCTTGATCTCGCCGATGGAAAGGTGGCGCAGGCGCTCGATTTCGAGCAGTCGCTGCTGACGCTTCTCGATCTCTTCCTTGAACTTCGCGAGCCCGGCAGAGTATTTCTTGCCTGCCTTGATGTGCTTCTGCAGCCAGCGCGGATTGGTCTCGTTCTTCGGGAACGTGCTGATGAACTCCTTACGCGGCATGCCGGCGTCGCGGACCGCGAAGGTCATGACCTCGCGCTCGAGCGAGCGGATCTCGTTGACATGCTGTCGCAGGTTCGCGATCAGCGCATCGAACATGCGCGGCGCGAGCTTGAGCTCCATGAATTCGTCCGCGAGGCGGCGGCGCTGCCGGACCGTCTTCGGATCCTCGTTACCCGCTTTCTCCATCGACACCAGCGTCTGCTGGTAGAGCTTCTGGATCGAAGCGAAGCGCCGGGCAGCTTCTTCCGGATCCGGTCCCGTGTCGACGGCGTCCTCTTCGCCGTCGCCTTCCTCGCCGTCCTCGTCGGAATCGGTTTCGCTGGTCGTCTCGGCGACCTCGATCTTGGTCGGGTTCTGCGGCTGTGCGATCACGTCGGGGGCGTTGGGATCGATGAAGCCGACGATGATATCGACGAGCCGCGCCTGCCCGGCCTTGACCGGTTCGTAGGCGCGCAGCAGGTATTCGTAGGTCGGCGGGTACATGGCG
>CAZAWM010000110.1:4985-10073 GCA_964488605.1 uncultured Steroidobacteraceae bacterium
CCCTCGAAGAGAGGTGTCGCCGTAGATCAGGACTCGTGCGCCGGGCGATCCGCGGGAGCGGCGGGTACATGGCGAGCTGCGCTCGCACCGCATCGAGCCCTTCCTCGATGCGCTTGGCGATGCGGATCTCGCCCTCGCGCGTCAACAGCTCCACCGTGCCCATCTCGCGCATGTACATGCGCACCGGGTCGGTCGTACGACCGAGTTCGGCATCGAGCGCGGCGAGCGCGGCGGCCGCTTCCTCGATCGCTTCCTCATCGGAAGGTGCCGACGGTTCGGCCGCGAGCAGCGACTCGGAATCCGGTGCCTTCTCGTACACCGGAATTCCCATGTCGTTGATCGTGTTGACGATCTCCTCGATCTGCTCGGGGTCGACGATCTCACTCGGCAGATAGTCGTTGACCTGCGAGTAGGTCAGGTAGCTCTGCTCCTTGCCGAGCGCGATGAGCTGCTTGAGCTGCGACTGCCGATCTTCGGGCATCCCCAGACGCGCCGGCGCGACCGGCGCCACGGCGGCGACCCGGCGGCTGTCGTGCTGGCGTGCGCGCGCCGGGACGGCAGCTGCTTCGCTCGTCGCCTTGACCGCCGCGGACTTCGTCTGTACGGCTGCGGGCTGCGCAGGCGCCGTCTTCGCCGCAACGCGCGCCACCGCGGCAGGCTTGCGAGCCGCGGGCTCGACCTTCGACTTGCCGGCCTTATCCCGGGCGGTCTCCTTGCGTGGTGCCGCGGCGCTGCGGGCGGCCGCGGCCCTGACCGCGGCAACTTTGCGCGCCGTGGCGGGTCGGTGCGCCGGCCTGCGCGGCTTGACGGAGTGGGCGGTCTTGCGTGCGGCGGGGGTCGAGGGCTTCGCTTTGCGTGTCATGGTCTGGCGGTATTCCGATGCGGTCGAGGCGCTGGGCCGCGGCGCCGGTTCGCTGTCGTCCGGCGCTTCGTTTGGGTGAACAGAAAATAATACTCAGACAAGCGCGGCACCGCCAGATTCCCCGAGGCTTTAGGCGCGCGGCGCGGCAGACGGCCTCCGGCGCAACATAAGCCTTTGAAATTCCAATTTTTCTTCATCCGTCCAGCCGATCTCGGATTCACGGCGCAGCAGTTCGTCGAGCCGCAAGCGAACGCCTTCGTCCGCCAGCTTCTCGAGCAGCTGCCCGAGTTCACGCGCGGCGGCGGGCAGATCGGCCAGCAGTACGGGCGTGCTCGCGAGCCGCGCGAGCTGGGCCGCCTCGGCGCGCTCACGCCAGCGTTCCAGCAGCTGCGCGGTGCTGACGCAAGGGTCCTCGCGTTGCTGCGCCAACAGTTCGCGGAGCAGCGGCACTCCCGGTTGCGGCAGACCCTCGAGCGCGTCGATGAGACCCGCCGCGACGTCGCTCGCAGCCCTCGGAAAGTGCACCAGCAGGTGAATGGCCTGGCGCACGAGGCTGCCGCGGCCAGCACGTGCCGCAGCCCCCCGCGCCCGGACGGGCGTTGCGGCCTGTCGCCGGGCAGCCGGTTCGGCCGGCGACTGGCCGCCTTCCGCACCACCGGCCCAGAGGCGCTCGAGCCGCTCGGTCGGCAATCCGATGGTCTCTGCGACGCGCGCCACGAGCAGCTCGCGGAACACCCCCTGCGGAACCCTGGCGAGCAGCGGCTGGGCGGCTGCAGCGAAACGCGCGCGCCCGTCGGCATGTGCGAGGTCGAACTGCTCGCCGAGTTCCTGCAGCAGGTATTCGGACAACGGCAGCGCGTCGGGCAGACGTGCCTCGAACGCCTTGCGGCCTTCGCGACCGACCAGACTGTCCGGATCCTCGCCCTCGGGCAGGAACAGGAAGCGGATCTCGCGGCCCGCGCGCGCTTCGGGCAGCGCGTTGCCGAGCGCGCGCCACGCGGCGGCGCGACCAGCGCGATCGCCATCGAAGCAGAACACGACTTCGCCGACGAGGCGGAACAGGCGCTTCAGGTGCTCCTGGGTGGTGGCTGTACCGAGCGTCGCGACTGCATAGCGAATGCCGGATTGATGCAGACGCACGACGTCCATGTAGCCCTCGACGACGAGCAGTCGTGTCAGCTTGCTGCGGGGCTCGCCGCTCTCGCCGCGGCGGGTCTCGTACAGGCCGTACAGCTCACGCCCCTTGTGGAACAGCGTCGTCTCCGGTGAGTTCAGATACTTCGGCTCGCCCTGTCCGATGACACGTCCGCCGAACGCGATGACGCGACCGCGCGGATCGCGAATCGGGAACATCAGGCGGTCGCGGAAGCGGTCGTAGTAACGCTCCTCGTCGCGCGCCGTCCGCGCGTCTCGCTCGATCACGAGGCCGACATCGACGAGCGCGCGTCGATCGCGCTCGCTGCCGCCGAACCTTTTCAGCACTTCGTTCCATCCATCCGGCGCATACCCGATCTGGAACTGATGCAGGGCGCCAGGCGAGAGGCCACGGCGCTGCGCATAGTCGCGGGCACGCGCATCGCGCGCGAGCTGCTCGGCATAGAATTCCGCCACCCGCGCGTTCAACTCGTAAAGTGGCTCGGCGATGGCGCGTGCGTCATCGCGGCGCGCCTCGCGAGGAATCTCGACGCCGGCGCGCTCCGCCAGTTCCTCGACCGCTTCGGGAAAACTCATGCGGTCGTAGTTCATAAGGAAGCCGAGTGCAGTGCCGTGTGCCCCGCAGCCGAAGCAGTGATAAAACTGCTTCTCGGGACTGACCCAGAAAGACGGCGTCTTCTCCGCGTGGAAGGGGCAGCAGGCGCGGTACTCGCGTCCGGCCTTCTTGAGCGGCACGCGGCTGCCGATCAGCTCGACGATGTCGGTACGCGCGATTAGGTCGTCGATGAACGACTGTGGGATCAACCCCGCCATGTGCGGAGCTTACCCGCGCGCGGCCCGCGGGGTTCAGCCGCCGAGGCGGGCCCTGATACGGGCGCTGACGGCGCCCATGTCGGCTCGACCCGAGGCCTGGGCCTTGACCAGGCCCATGACCTTGCCAATGTCCTTGATCGAAGACGCGCCGACCTGCGCGATCGCGCTGGCGATGATCGCATCGAGCTCGGCTTCGCTGAGCGCGGCCGGCATGTAGGCCTGCAGCACCGCGATCTCGCCGTTTTCCTTGGCGACGAGATCAGCGCGCCCCCCCGCTTCGTACTGGGCCACCGACTCCTTGCGCTGCTTGAGCATCTTCTCGAGTACCGCGAGCACCTGGGCGTCATCGAGAGTGATGCGTTCGTCGACCTCGCGCTGCTTGATGGCGGCCTGGAGCATGCGGATGACGCCGAGGCGTTCCTTCTCCCCGGCCCGCATCGCGGCCTTCATGTCCTCGGTGATGCGCTCCTTGAGCGTCAAGAGCGGTTTCGCGGCGTGTCGGTGCGTCGCGTTCAGCGCGGCGTGGCGACGCTGCGCGCGTTGCGCTTGAGGTGCCGCTTCACGGCGGCCGCCTTCTTGCGCTTTCGCTCCTGGGTGGGCTTCTCGTAGAACTCGCGCCGCCGCAACTCGGTCAGCACGCCGGCCTTCTCGCACGCACGCTTGAAGCGGCGCAGGGCGGCGTCGAAATACTCGTTCTCGCGGACACGCACGCTGGGCATCGAAACCTCAAATCTTTGAAACGATTGAACTTTTCTGGACTGGCTGACCGGATCGAGGGCCGGAATTCTAATGACGCCAGCGGCGCCGCGCAAGCCGCCGCGGTCCGGCCGGTATGATGCTGCGGTGCGCGTGCTCGCGATCGAGACTTCCTGTGACGAGACGGCCGTGGCGGTGCTCGATGCCGCGGCGGGCCTGCTGGCGCACGAGGTCTTCAGCCAGATCGACCTGCACCGCCTGTATGGCGGGGTCGTGCCGGAGCTCGCCTCGCGCGATCATGTGACACGTCTGCTGCCGATGATAGAGCGCGTGCTGGCCGTCGCCGCGGCCACAGCGGAGCGCCGCGGAGCGCCGCCGCGCCAGGCGGGAGCACCGCCCGTCGCCGGGGTGGCGTTCACGGCCGGACCTGGGCTGATCGGTGCGCTGCTGACCGGCGCGGCACTCGGGCGCTCGCTGGCGTTCGCCTGGGGGGTTCCTGCGGTCGGCGTCCATCATCTCGAGGGGCATCTGCTCGCGCCTTCGCTCGAGCCGGACCCGCCGCCGCTGCCGCATCTGGCGCTGCTGGTCTCGGGCGGGCACACGATGCTGATCGGGGTCGAAGCCCTGGGTCGATACCGGCTGCTCGGCGAGACCCGCGATGATGCCGCCGGCGAGGCCTTCGACAAGAGTGCCAGGCTGCTCGGCCTGTCTTACCCCGGAGGCCCCGAGCTGGCCCGGCTTGCCGAGTCGGGGCGGCGCGATGCGCTCGAACTGCCGAGGCCCATGCTCGACCGCCCAGGGCTGGAGTTCAGTTTCTCTGGTCTCAAGACCGCCGTCAGGCGTGCCGTGGCGGACGGCGCCGTCAATGCGGCTGACATCGCCGCGAGCGTCCAGGCCGCGATCGTCGACACGCTCGTGGCCAAGGCGCTGCGCGCGCTCGAGGCGACCGGTCACGCGGTGCTGGTCGTGAGCGGCGGCGTCAGCGCCAACCGGGCGCTGCGGGCGCGGTTGTCAGCGGCCGCGGAGCGGCGCGGGGCGCGCGTGTATTATCCGCGCCTCGAATTCTGCACCGACAACGCGGCGATGATCGCGGTGGCCGGGCTCGCGCGGCTCTCTGCCGGCGAGTGCGAGCCGCTCGCGATTCGCGCTCGCGCCCAATGGCCTCTCGCGATGCTTCAGCAACCATGAATCCAGCAGGGAACGGCGACCGGATCTTCCTGCGCGGTCTCGAAGCCGAGTGCCTGATCGGCTTCATCGACTGGGAGCGGCGCATCCGCCAGAAGGTGGTGATCGACTTCGAACTGCCGGTCGACTGCCGTCACGCGGCCGCGACCGATCGCGTCGAGGACACGCTGGACTACAAGCGTGTCGCGAAACGGATCATAGCCTTCGTCAGCGCCTCGGAGTTCCAGCTCGTCGAGACGCTGGCTAACCGCGTCGCGCTGCTCGTGCTCGAAGAGTTCGGCGTCGAGTGGATCCGGCTCTCGATCAGCAAACCGGGAGCCATCCGCGGCTCGCGGGACGTCGGCGTCGCGATCGAGCGCACGCGCGCCGATCTTGGC
>CAZAWM010000111.1:0-10072 GCA_964488605.1 uncultured Steroidobacteraceae bacterium
GGGCTCGCTGACGATGCGCGGCTGCACGACCCTCGCCACGTCGCTGGTCGCACCCTGCACTGCCGGGGCACCGGCGAGGCTTGCGAGCCCCGCGGCCGCGGCGATTGTCCTTGTCCAGTGTCTGCCCTTTTTAAACGGCGACCCGCTCCGCTCAGAGCTTGATGCGGGCGCCGACGAAGATGCTGTAGCCGAACTTCTCGTATTCATAGACGCGCTGTCGCTCGCCAAAGTATCGGATGCCCGCCGTGTTCGTCAGGTTCTTGGCCTCGACGAAGCCCTCGATCTGCTTCGTGAACTGGTAGCTGGCCGTCAGATCGAGCTGACTGCGGCCCTCCCAGTACAGATCCAGCGCGCCGTCGTCGGCATTGACCTCGTCGAGATAATCGCCGCGGTCCGTGTAGCTCAGACGCACGCTGACGGGACCCTGTTCGTAGAATACGGCGAAGTTGCCCACGGTATCTGACTGGCCGGGCAGCGGGAACTTGGAACGTCCCGCATACGGACGGCCGACGTCGATTTCGGCGTCGACCCAGGTGAAGTTCGCGAACACGCCGAACCCGGACAGCCAGCCGGGCAGATCCGTGAACTGCTGCTGCCAGGCAAGTTCGAGGCCCTTGATCTCGCCGTCGGGCGCGTTCTCCGGCCGGATCACGACCGCGGGCTGACCGAGGTAGGTACCCGCAGTCCGCAACTGATACGAATAGTTCTTGAGGTCCTTGAAGAACGCGCTCGCCGAGAGCAGGCCGATCTGCCCGAAGTAGTACTCGAGCGACAGGTCGACGTTATTCGACAGCGTCGGCTCGAGCTCAGGATTGCCGGTAGTGACGACGAGCTGCGATCCTTCCTGCGTCTCGAGCGCCCGCGGCACGATGTCGCGGAAGTTCGGCCGTACGATGCCGCGCGTCAGCGCCGCACGCCCGATCAGGCCGTCGTTGAACTCGAAGCGAAGCGTCACACCTGGGAACAGTTCGGTGTAGGAGCGCTTGTCGGAGCGCAGGCTGATCGAACCCGTCGTGGCGTTGAAGACCGGCGCCGCTCCTTCGGTCGTGGTCCGCTCCGCGCGCAGGCCCGCAATCACGCCCAGCCGCTCGAAGTCGAGATCCCACATCGCGTAGCCGGCGAGGATCTTCTCGTCAGCTTCGTAATCGGCGGTCGCCGACTGCTCGGCCCGAATGGGTGAGCTGGCCTTGGTCGCGTCGTAGTAGGCGTCTGCCAGCGCCCTGTCCACCTTGAAGCCGAGGTCGTAGCCGAAGTTCACGCTCGGCGTCGTCGTCAGAAAGCCCGCGAGATTGCCAGCCGGTGCCGCGGCGGCCGACCGGTCGCGGTAACGGTTCTCGTCGGCCTCGCGATCGCCGCTGCGCAGCTTGGCGCCGAACCTGAAGTGGCCTTCGCCGCTGCCGATGCTGACGGGCAGCGTGAAATTGGCGGCGATCGCGAACAGATCCTCACTCGAGTCGCTGGTCCGGTAGGCGTTCTCGCGGAACGAGAAATTGGCCGGATTCAGGTGCTGATTGGTCGTGAACAGCGAGATCGTCGGCGTCAGCCGGCTCTGGCGATAGTCATAAGAGAGGGGCGCGGTGGTGGTACCGAGCGCCGCCGTGCGCCACAGCAGCTCGTCGCGGCGCGGATAGGTCTGCTCGGTGCTCACGACCGCGACCGAACCGTCGAACCGCAGCTCACCGAAGCTTCGCTCGCCGCCCAACTCGGCGGTGGCGATCTCATTGCGGACGATGCGGTGCCGGATCTGCTTCGCGACGCGCATGTTGCGGAAACTCGCGGTCTGGTCGGTCGCGCCCGGCAGCAGCACGCCCTCCGACCACAGTACCAGAAGCTGGTTGCGATACTCGTCGTCGGTGAAGCGCGAGTAAGTGCCACGAAGGAACAGGCGGGCCTCGTCTGCCGCCCGCCACTCCGCGGCCCCCGTGAACGCGAGACGCTCGCGCCGGGTGTCGTAGTCCTTGAATAGGTTCTCGGCCACGCCGAAAACCTGACCACCCTCCGGCCGGGTCAGTCTTGTCCACCCCGTCTCGATGTTGTCGAGCTGCCGGTCCGTCTCGGAGTAGCTGCCCGACAGCAGCAGCCCGAACCGCTGGTCATCGCCCCAGAGATTGCTGACCGTGAACGAACCGCGATAGTCGTTCGTCGAACCGAACTGGTTGTACGAGCCGCCGATCGAACCGCGCGCGCTGAAGCCATCCCTGTCGAACGGAGAATTGGTCTTGATATTGATCTGACCGGAGATCGAATCGGCCTCCTGATCGGGCCGCAGCGTCTTGCTGATCTCGAGTGACTGCACGAGATCCGACGGGATCGTGTCGAGATCGATCGCCCGCGTCCCGGGACTCGGTGCCGCGATCGTCACGCCGTCGATGGTCGTCGCCGAGAACTCGGCAGGGGCGCCCCGCACGTTCACATATCGGCCTTCGCCCTGGTCACGCTCGATCGCGATGCCCGTGACACGCTGCAGCGCCTCGGCGATGTTCGGGTCGGGAAAGCGGCCGATCGAGTCCGCTGAAACGACATTGGTCAGATTGCGCGCGTTCCTCTGCGCTGCCGAGGCACGCGCCGCCGCGTCGACGATGGCGGTGATGACCACTTCCTCGAGTCCGTCCCCGGCCGACGCGCTGGACGCCGGCTGGGCGAACGATTGGGACGAGCAGAATCCTGATACCACGGCCAGGGCCACGGCGGAACGGCGAATTGCAGACATCGAGACCTCGCAGGGGCATACGGCCCTTCTTCAGGGGCGCGTAGTGTCTGGACCATCCCTGACGGTTCGATGTCTTTTTTCTTGCAGTTCCGTGACGGCCGGGCCGGTGACCTCGCGGCAGATGGCTCGATCACTGACGGAACGTGACGACGCCCGTCGCGACGTCACGGACCGCGCCGCACTCGGTGTGCCCCAGCACGAGGATCAGCTTGGCGCCGGCGACCACGCTAGCGGATGCCTTGAGAAAGTTGCCGGCAATGCGCGGCGCGAAGACGTCGCCGATGCCCTGGTCGAGAACCAGCTCCGGCGGCACACGCGGGTCGATGCAGCCGAGGATCACCGCATACGGCTACTGACTGCCGGCCGTGGCGGCTATCTTTCACCTGCAGTCACGGAATGGCATCGTGCCGTTGACGAAGCGCTGATTGCATTCCTTGACCAGGGCCAGCACATTCCGGGCGACCAATCGTCGAAGCTCCCTCTGGAACCTGATGGGCGAATCAGTGAGCCGGCTCGACGCTGAGCAAGACTCAAGTATGCCGTGTCCGGCAGCGCCGACGGTTTGAATTACCGATCTCTGTCTTCCGGATTTCCGAACTCTTGCCAGAGCGGCCCCTTGCCTGACTGGACGCTGCGACGCGCGCCGAGCGGCGCTAGAGGTTCAGTCCGCCATTGGCGACGAGCAGCTGGCCGGTGATCCACCGTGCATCATCACTGGCGACGAACGCGACCACGTCGGCGATGTCCTGCGGCCGACCGAGTCGGCCTAGCGTCGTGTTGCGGGCCACCGACTCGCGCACCGCGGGCGGGTAGTCGCCGATCATGTCGGTGTCGGTCAAGCCCGGCACGACGGCATTCACCGTGACACCACGCGGCCCAAGCTCCCGCGACAGCGAGCGCGTGAACTGCTCGATCGCGGCCTTCGAACCCGCATAGATCGAATATCCCGGTGACCACGCCCGCGTCGTGCTGCTCGAGTTGTTGATGATGCGGCCGCCATCCGCGACCAGGCGCGCTGCCTCCTGCATCGAGAAGTAGGTGCCCTTCAGTAGCGCGAACACCGCATCGAAGGTCTGTTCGGTCTCGTCGGCCACCGGTACGGGGGGCGGCAGGATGCCCGCGTTGTTGACGACGATGTCCAGCCGGCCGAACGTCTGCTTGATCTGCGCGTACAGGCGCCGCACATCCCCCACTCGTGAGATGTCCGCCTGGATCGCGATCGCGCGCCCGCCCGACGCCTCGATGGCCTGAACCACCTGCTGCGCCGCTGCGCTTGATTTCGCATAGTTGATCACGACCGTGGCGCCGTCGCGCGCGAGCCGCTCGGCGATCGCGCGGCCGATGCCGCGCGAGCTGCCCGTCACCAGAGCCACCTTGCCCTCGAGCCGGCGCCCAGCCATGCCGCTGCGCTCTGGCGCCGGCGCGCCCGAACCATGGTCCGCCCCAGCGGAGGCAGATCCCCGCAGCGGCATCGCGGCGAGCGTGGCGAGTGTCACGAGACAGGCTATCAGCGCAATACGGAACTTCGAATCCATGGCCTCACTCCGTCATGACGATGATCGGGCCGGTCGCGCCGCGTTCGGCCCTACGTGCACGCACAAGCCTAGCAGTATGCGCCGCGCCGATGGTCGCCCTGGACTGAACTCGCGTCGCGAGGCTGTTTTCGCGCAGGCCGCCGGCCTATCCTGGGCCGGTGGACGCACGCGGCCGCCTGCCCCGCGCCTGGTACCAGGCCTCCCTACCAGAGTTCCTGAGCGCAGAGCCGCTCGCGATCCTCGGCGCACTGACGGCACACAGCGCGTCTTTCGCGGTGGAAGCCGCCCAAACCCAGGCCTGGCGCTCGCAGATTGAGCTGCTGCGCAGGAGTTTGTCCGCAGGGACGTTGGGCGCGCTGCTGTTCGAGTTCGAGATCCCGCGCATGGGCCGACGCATCGACGCGGTGCTGCTGCTCGGCGAGGCGGTCGTCGTGCTGGAATTCAAGATCGGCGAATCGCGCTTCGCGCCGGCCGCGCTCGAGCAGGTCTGGGACTATGCGCTCGACCTCAAGAACTTCCACGAAGGGAGCCACGACCGACCGGTTATTCCAGTGCTGATCGCCAGCGAGGCACGCACGCAGGACAGCCCGGACCCGCCCGCCCCCGAGTTCGCGCCGGATCGCGTCAGCAGGCCGATCGCGCTGGCACCGGAGGGTCTGCCGCGACTGCTCACGCGGATCCAGCAAGCAGCATCACGTGTCGCGGATCGCGACTGGTTCACTTCCTGGATCGATGCGCCCTACCGACCGACGCCCACGATCGTCGAGGCCGCCCGCGCGCTCTATGCCTGCCACTCCGTCGAGACGATCGCACGGCATGATGCCGGCGCCCGCAATCTGCAGCGGACGGCCGCACGCCTCGACGCGCTCGTCGACGAGGCTCGCGCTCACTGCCGCAAGATCATCTGCTTCGTGACCGGTGTTCCGGGCGCCGGCAAGACGCTCGTCGGCCTCAACCTCGCCACCCGACGACGCGACGAGCAGGACCCGACGCATGCCGTTTTTCTCTCCGGCAACGGTCCGCTCGTCGCCGTATTGCGCGAGGCGCTGATCCGCGATGATCTCGAACGACGCCGCGCGCATGGCGAGAGGATCACGAAGGGCAAAGCTGGCAAGCCGGTCAAGGCGTTCATCCAGAACGTCCACCACTTCCGCGACGAGGCGCTTCGCCATCCCGGCCCGCCGGCCGATCACGTGGTGATCTTCGATGAAGCCCAACGTGCGTGGAATCGCCGTCAGACCGCGCGTTTCATGCGTCAGAAGAGGGGTCAGGCCGTTTTTGATCAGTCCGAACCGGAGTTTCTGATTCGCTACATGGATCGCCAAGAGGATTGGGCGGTCATCGTCTGTCTGGTTGGTGGCGGCCAGGAGATCCACACCGGCGAGGCGGGCATCGCCGAGTGGCTGCGCGCGGCGACCTCTCACTTCCCGCGATGGCATCTGTACGTCTCGTCACATCTCGTCGATACCGGATATGCGGCCGGGCCTGCGCTCGAGTCCCTGTGCGGTCTTGCCAACGTCCATCTCGATGACGAGGCCCTGCACCTCGAGGTCTCGATGCGCAGCTTCCGCGCGGGAAAAGTCTCGAACTTCGTCACGGCGCTGCTCGACTGTGATCGGGCCGGCGCGCGCGCCGCGCTCGATACGCTGCGCGGTCGCTATCCGATCGTCCTCACCCGTGACATCACGGCAGCGAAACGATGGGTCAGGAACCAGGCACGCGGCAGCGAGCAGTTCGGGATGCTCGCTTCGTCGAAGGCCATGCGCCTCAAGCCCTACGCCATCGACATCCGGGTTGCGGTCGATCCCGTCAAGTGGTTCCTCAATGACCGCCACGACGTTCGCTCGAGCTGGTACCTCGAGGACTGTGCCACGGAGTTCCAGGTGCAGGGTCTGGAGCTCGACTGGACCTGCATCACCTGGGACGGCGACCTGCGGTTCTCGGACCCGGCGCAGGACTGGAGCTATCACGATTTCCGCGGCAGCCGCTGGCAGCAGATCCGCAATCCGGAGAACTGCGCCTACCTCAAGAACGCCTACCGCGTGCTGCTGACGCGTGCCCGTCAGGGCATGGTCATCTTCGTGCCGCCGGGAGACGAGACGGATCCGACGCGTTCACCCGCGCACTACGACACCACGTTCCGGTATCTGCGGGAGCTGGGCGTGCCCGTGATCTGAGTCGGCGAAGACACGAGATTGGCGCGCCCGAAGAGATTCGAACTCCTGACCTCATGGTTCGTAGCCATGCGCTCTATCCAACTGAGCTACGGGCGCGTCGTTGGCTAAATAGCCTTTCGATATCAAGGCTTTAGATCTGTTCCCGCGGCTCCCAGGCCGGGCCGGGCGCGGAAGTGTACACGTTTTCGACGCGACTGTGAAAGCGCGCCCCGGCTCGTGTGGCACGCTGCTCCCGCGCAGCCGGCGGGCGCCGCTTGGCAGGGCGGCAACGGTCTGCTCGGCAAGCACTGGCCCTACCCGCTCTTCGCTCTGGGGTTCTTGGCAGGGCACTGCACTCGACGGAATCTGGCGGAGAGAGAGGGATTCGAACCCTCGAAGGGCTTTTGGCCCTTACACCCTTAGCAGGGGTGCGCCTTCGACCACTCGGCCATCTCTCCACGCGCGGGCCCGCGATGATACGGGCGGGGCCCAAAAGGCGTCAAAAACGATGCCGGACTCCACGCGAGCTCATCGCTGTGGTCCGAGCCCGTTGTTACCGTTCGGCGCGCCGGGTGCCTGTGCAACGGTGGAAGCGCCGGCCTGCGCCTGACTCGCGGCGACGTGACCGCCCGGTCCGCATTCGCACGGTGCCGCGCTGGACTCGCGCCGGATGCGCTCGAAGATCTCCTCGCGATGCACCGCGACGTCCCTGGGCGCATTGATGCCGATGCGGACCTGATTGCCCTTGACGCCAAGCACGGTGATCGTCACTTCGTTGCCGATCATGACGGCCTCACCGACGCGGCGCGTGAGTATCAACATGGCGACCTCCCTGTAACCCCGCTGTCACGATACAGGCAAGGCGGGCCGGCCGTCCATGCGGCAGCGCGGTTCATGTACCCAGTCGGGTCCGGACGAGCCCCTCGACGCTCGCGAGCGCCGCGTCGAGCCGGCTGGCATCGCTGCCGCCAGCCTGCGCGAAATCCGGTCGTCCACCGCCCCGGCCGCCGACCTGACTGGCGACGCTGCCGATGATCTCGCCCGCCCGCAGACGCGCGGTCTGATCGGCCGTGACGCCGGCGACGAGCAATATTTTGCCGCTGGCATCAACCGAGGCGAGTACGACGACGGCCGAACGGAGCCGCTCTTTGAGCTGATCGACGGCTCTGCGCAAGGCGTTTGCGTCTGCGCCCTCGACCGTCGTCGCGAGCACCTTCACCCCAGCGACGTCGATGGCCGCCTCGGCCAGGTCGCGCCCTTGCCCGGAGGCCAGCTTGTCCTTGAGCGAACGATTCTCTTTCTCGAGCGCGCGGATGCGCTCGAGCGCATCGCGCACCTTGGCGGCAAGGTCAGCACGAGTGCCGCGTAGCAGACCCGCCAGATCGCGGAGCGTCTGCTCGTCGGCTTCGACCTGCTCAAGCGCGCGCTCACCGGTGACGGCCTCGATGCGGCGCACGCCAGCGGCGACGCCGCTCTCGGCAACGATGCGGAACAGGCCGATGTCGCCGGCGCGGCTCACGTGCGTGCCGCCGCAGAGCTCCATCGAGAAATCGCCGAATCGAAGCACGCGAACGTTCGACTCGTACTTCTCGCCGAACAGCGCGATCGCGCCGGCGGAGACGGCTTCGTCATAGCTCATGACGCGCGTTTCGGCGGCCGCATTGGCGCGGATCTGTTCGTTGACCATGCGCTCGATTGCACGCAACTCGTCGGCGCTCACAGTCTGATGGTGCGAGAAGTCGAAGCGCAAGCGGTCCGGCGCGACGAGCGAGCCTCTCTGCGCGACGTGCGGGCCGAGCACGCGGCGCAGGGCCGCGTGCAACAGATGCGTGGCCGAGTGATTGAGCGTCGTGGCGCGCCGTAGCCGCTCGTCGACGCGCGCCATCAGCGTGTCGCCGACACGCACGCGCCCCTCGACGAGCCGGCCGAGGTGCGAGTGCGCGGCTCCGCGCTTCTGCGTGTCCTCGACAATGAAGCGGGTTCCCGGTCCCAATAGCTCGCCCGAATCGCCTACCTGCCCGCCGGACTCGGCATAGAATGGCGTGGCGTCGAGCACGATCTCGCCGCGCTCGCCAGCGCCGAGCTCGGCGAGCTCGGCACCGTCGCGCAGCAATGCGACGACGCGTCCTTCGCCGCGCGTCGACTCGTAGCCACAGAAAGCCGTGCGGGCCTCGAAACGCGCGCCGCCGCGAAGATCGACGCCGAATTTGCTGGCGGTCCGCGCGCGCGCGCGCTGAGCCTCCATCGCGGCCCCGAAGCCGGCCTGGTCGATCGTGAGCCCGCGCTCGCGGGCAATGTCGGCCGTCAGATCTACCGGAAAGCCGTAGGTGTCGTAGAGCCGAAACACCGTCTCGCCGGGGATCCGTGTCTGTCCGGGTGCGAGTGCCGCGATGGCCTGCTCGAGCAGCGCCATGCCCTGGCTCAGTGTCTCGGCAAAGCGCTGCTCCTCGCTGGCGAGCACCCGCTCGACCCGCGCCCGCTGCGCCGAGAGTTCAGGATAGGCGCTTCCCATCTCGGCCTCGAGCGGCGCGACGAGTTTGTGGAAGAACGGCTCGGTGATGCCGAGCTTGTGGCCATGGCGCAGCGCACGGCGGATGATCCGCCGCAGTACGTAGCCACGTCCCTCGTTCGTGGGTAGCACGCCATCGACGATCAGGAAACTGCAGGCGCGTATGTGATCTGCGATCACGCGCAGCGAGGGATTGCGCGTATCGGCGAGGTTCGCGAGCCGGGCCGCCGCAGTCAGCAGGTTGCGGAACAGGTCTATCTCGTAGTTGTCGTGCACGCCTTGCATGACGGCCGACAGGCGCTCGAGGCCCGCGCCCGTATCGACCGAGGGTTTCGGCAGCGGCGTGAGCTGGCCGTCGGGCGCACGGTCGTACTGCATGAACACGAGATTCCAGATCTCGACGAAGCGATCGCCGTCTTCGTCGGGCGAGCCCGGCGGCCCCCCCGGAATGCCGGGTCCATGGTCGTAGAAGATCTCGCTGCAGGGGCCGCAGGGACCAGTGTCGCCCATGGCCCAGAAGTTCGATTTCGCGCCAAGGCGTCCAACCCGCTCGGCAGGCACACCGATTTCGTCGATCCAGATCGCCGCGGCTTCGTCATCGTCCTCGTAGACCGTGATCCAGAGCAGCTGCGGATCGAGCCTGAGAGTGCCGGTGACGAAGTCCCAGGCGAAGCGGATCGCGTCGCGCTTGAAATAGTCACCGAAGGAGAAGTTGCCAAGCATCTCGAAGAACGTGTGGTGCCGGGCCGTATAGCCGACATTCTCGAGATCGTTGTGTTTGCCGCCCGCCCGGACGCAGCGCTGCGCACTGGCAGCGCGCACGTAGCCGCGCTTCTCCTTGCCGAGGAACAGGTCCTTGAACTGCACCATGCCGGCATTCGTGAACAGCAAGGTCGGGTCGTTGACCGGCACGAGCGAACTCGAGGCGATGATGGTGTGGCCGCGCTCGCGGAAGAATTCGAGGAAGGCACGCCGGACATCGGCGGCGCTCATGTACGGCGGCGCCACCACCTGGCGGCTCGCGGACTCAGTCGGCACTGTCATCGGGATCGAAGTCGCTGCCCAAGGCAAAGCGGATATGATCCGATGAAAACCCCCGGTACTGCAAAAACCTGGCCTGACGAGCCTTGTCGCTCCAGGACTCGGGAATCTGCACGCCGAA
>CAZAWM010000112.1:0-10004 GCA_964488605.1 uncultured Steroidobacteraceae bacterium
CGATCGGGCGGATCTCGGTGATTGGACAGCGGTCGCCGCGCACGATGACCTTGTCGAACCGCGAGATCGACGACCCGGTCCGCGTGATGCGGATCCGGTCGGCGAACTCCAGATCCCGGCAGGTATCCCAGACCGTCAGCAGGTGCGCGTCGCTGACCCCTGTCCAGACCACGAGCTTGTTGCGCGACAGCGCCGTCCAACCCGTGACGTTGAAGGCCGTGAAGCGGTCGACCGGCTCGCCCGCATAGGCCGAGTAGCGCTCGAGCGGCGTATCGCCCGCGAGCCTATCGAGGCCCGTGGCGCACCCCGCGAGCGCGAGCGCACAGCTGACTACTCCTGCAACGCGTCTCTCCATGTTTGCCATGGTCAATCCTCCGACTGTTCGACACGACGCGATCGAGCCGGTTCCCGAATCGATGGCGCGCGAGGCGCGCTCAGAGCGGGCGCGCCAACAGACGGACAACGCCTGCCTCGATCTGATCCATCATGACCGAGAAGCCATCGGCCTCTCCGTAATACGGGTCCAGCACTTCCTGATCGCCGAGGAAGAGTTCTATCGGCGTCCGGTTGCCGGCGGGTCGACTGGCCTCGAGCCCGGCGAGATTGGTGCGATCCATCGCGAGGATGAGATCGTGGGCGACGTAGTCCGCGGCGGTGATCTGGCGGCAACGGAACGCCGAGAGATCGTAGCCACGGGCCGCACAGACCTCAACGGAGCGCGGATCGGCCGGTCCGCCGGCGTGCTTGTCCTTGAGTCCCGCCGAGGCGAAAGTCCAGGCGCGAGCGCCACGCCTCGCGGCGAGTGTGCGCGCCACGACCTCGGCTGCGGGGGATCGGCAATAGTTGCCAGCGTCAACGAACAGGATCTTCATGGTAGCTGACTCCCAGATTACGAGCTGTCGACGGCGCGCTCGCATGCCGCGATCGCCGCGTCGGCGCGCTGCAGCCAGTGCGCGCCGTGCCGACGCGCATACCAGTCGCGCAGCGGGCGCGTGGCGGAGCGAAACTCGGCACGCTGCGCCTCGGTCATGTAGTCGACGGTGCCGCCACCTCGCACGAATGCGGCGAGTGCTTCCGGTTCGCGCTGCTTGGCCGCACGGCGCGTGGCGCTGGCGAGCGCGCGAAACCCCTCTTCGACCGCAGTCTGAACATCCCGTGGCAGTCGTTGCCAGGCCTGCTCCGAGTACCACCAGATCGCGGCCATGTAGCTGTGCCGATCCACGAACAGATGACGGATGTGCCGGTCGAACTTCATCCCCATTACATCCTGGATGCTGTTCTTCGTGCCGGCCAGCATGCCGGCGCCCAGGGCGGAGTAGATTTCGGAGAACGGCAGTGCCAGCGGGCTGGCGCCGAGCTCACGGACCATCTCCTGCTCGAGCGCTGACGGCAGCGTGCGGATCCGTTTGCCGCGCAGGTCCGCCACACCGCCGATGCGCGTGTCGGTCATCGCGAAGCTGCGCCAGCCCCCCGTATTGCCGACTGCCATCAGGCGCAAGCCCAACCCCTGCGCGAGAATGTCACGCCCCATCTCTCGCAGCAGCGGGCCGTCCATTACGCACTCGGCCACCGCGTCGCTCTCGAACTGGTACGGCAGATCGAGCACCTGGGCGGCACCATAAAGGCCGGCGAGGCCGCCTATCGTCGTCTGGTGCATTTCGAGAATGCCGCTCTGCAGGGCCTCCATGCACTCGCGCTCATTGCCGCAAAACTGGCCGGACGGGTAGATCTGGACGGCGACGCGCGGTCCCAGCAACTCCTTGACACGCTCGCGGAATGCGACCGCGCCGATGTAGTCCTCGTCGTCCCGCGAAGCGAGGAAAGCGATGCGAATCGTGAACTCGGCACGCTCTGCGCGCGACAGCACGACGCCCGTGATGCAACCGGCGACTATCAACAGCAGCAAGGCCCGTGACAGTGATCGGCTGGCCACGGCTACATCAGCTCTAGCCAGCGCGGCAGTGCGAGCACCAGATCAGGGAAATAGGTGATCAGGAAGATCACCGCGATCTCGATCGTGAGGAACGGCAGGATCGCGCGGACGATGTTCTCGATTCGCTCGCCCGACACAGAAGACGCCACGAACAGTACCAGTCCCATCGGAGGGGTCGCGAGGCCTATCGTCAGGTTGACGCACATCACGAGCGCAAAGTGCACCGGGTCCACGCCTAGCTCGGTGAACACCGGCGCGAGTACGGGCCCGAGGATCAGGATCGCCGGACCGGCATCGAGGAACATGCCGACGAAGAAGAGCAACAGGTTGACCAGGAACAGCAGCAGATGGACGTTCTCGCCGACACCTAGCAGCAGGCCGGCGATGCTCTCCGCCATGCCGCTGACCGTGACCAGCCAGCCGAGCGTCACAGCCGCTCCGACGAGCAAAAGGATCACACCCGACTGCAGTGCGGTTGCGGCGAAGATCCGCCGCAGACCGGCACCGTCCACACTGCGCAGCACGGCGGTCGATACGATCAGCGCATAGATGCAGGCCGCAGCCGCGCCTTCCGTGGCTGTGAAGATCCCGCTCAGCATGCCACCGAGCAGGATCACCGGCATCAGGAGCGCGAGATACGCACCCCGGAATGCCGCGCCGCGCTCGCGCCAGCTCGACTTTCGCGTCGATGGGGGCAAGCCGTACCGCCCGGCCATCAGACGGGTCGTGAGCATGAGGCCAACGCCGATCATGAGGCCGGGCACCACCCCGGCGGCGAACAGCGCGCCGACTGAAACGTTCATGACGAAGCCGTAGAGCACCATGATGCCGGACGGTGGTATCACTGGCCCGATGACCGCCGCGGCAGCCGTCACCGCCGCGGCGAACGCGCGCGAATAGCCCGCACGCTCCATCGCCGGCACGAGCATCTTGCCGATCGCCGAGGCATCCGCGACCGCCGATCCCGAAATACCGGCGAAGAGCATCGAAGAGAGGATGTTCACCTGGGCAAGTCCGCCGCGCACGTGCCCGATCATCGATTGCGCGAAGCGCACGATCGCGGCCGTGATGCCGCCCGAGTTCATCAACTCGCCGGCGAGTATGAAGAAGGGCACCGCCAGCAGCGGGAAGCTGTCGATGCCGTTGTAGAAGCGCGCGAGCAGGGCGGCAAGGTACCGCGTCTCGCCATCGAGCAGCAGACTCAGTCCCGGACCAATCAGCAGCGCGAAGACTACGGGCGTGCCAAGCGCAAGCAGCATCAAGAAGATCCAGAAAAAGGCGACCGACATCAGCGCTCCGGATCGGACTGCACCACGGGCACCAGGCCCGAGAGCAGGAGGTCGAACCGATCACGCGCGAGCGCCGCGAGCAGACGCAGTGACGCCTCGAGCGCAACGGACACAAGTGCGGCGAGAGACAGCGGTACGAGCGAGTAAATCCAGCCCATGCGCACTGGCAGACCGGAAGCGACGATCGTCATGCCGCGCTCGACGAAGTACACGCTTTCGATCAGCAGCATCAGACAGATCCAGCCGACCAGCAGGTTGATGACCAGCGCCGCTGCGTACAACCATCTCGCCGGCAGGGATTCGACCAGAACCGCGATCGCGACGTGGGCGCCGGAGCGGTAGCCAAGCGGGGCCGCGAGCAGCACCGACCAGACGAGCGCCATACGCGCCAGTTCCTCGGCCCAGTCGAGCGTGTAGTTGAACGCGGCCCTGGAGATAATCTGCGCGGTCGCGACGGCCAGCATGAGCGCGAGTAGCAGGGCCGAAAGCGAACGCCCCCACCTTGTGATGGGGGCGTTGAGTGCGGAGAGGAGCCGGATTGCGGCGTCGATCGGTCGTACCAGGACCGAGCCGTTGGTCATCTGGCGCCGAAATTGAAGCGTGCCTGAATGCCAAAGTAACGGTCCGCGTCGCGCGGGATCTGCAGGCGAGGCACTCCACCGGGGCCACCGCCGGTCTTGAGCGCAACGACATCCTCGTCGGTCAGGTTCCGACCGATCAGTGCGATGCGGAAGCGCTCGTCCGCGTCGGTCAGGGCGATGGACAGGTCGACGGTCGTGTACGCCGGAATGCGCAGCGCCGCGGGCTCATTGAGGTCCGAGAACTGCTCGTCCTGGTAGGCGAGCACGACGTTCGGTACGAGTTCGAAGCTGCCCAGCGGAATGCGCCACTCGCCGACCAGCGACGCCTTCCAGAGCGGCGACAGCGGCAATGCGCTGCCCGCGCGGACGGTCGAGGTCTGCCCGGGCGGCGTGAAGAACTCGTCGATGCGCGCGTCGGTGTAGGCCAGGCCGCCGCTCAGGGAGAAACGGTCAGTGGGCTGCGCCTGGAACTCCAGCTCCACTCCACCCGACGTGACCTTGCCCGCGTTGGTGAGCGTCGTGATCAGGGTGCCATTGAGGAACAGAAAGTTGTTGGCCTGGAAGTCGTCGTACTTGGCCCAGAAGGCGGCCGCGTTGAGGATCATCCGGCCATCCAGCAGCGTGCTCTTCGCGCCGATCTCGAACGAGTCGGCTGTCTCGGCATCGATGACAGCGGCATTGTTCGCCGTCATGTTGAAAAACACGTTGTAGGCCGGCCCTTTGTAGCCGCGCGCGTAGGTCAGGTAGGTCATCAGGTCATCGGTGGCATCCCACTGCACGCCGAGTCGACCCGAGACATTGTCCGACTCGTTGCTGCCGCTCAGGAACGCCTGTCCACCACCCGCCTGGCTGCGAATGCCGGGTCCCGGGATCGGCGAAAAATTGTACGTGTGCCCGAAGCTCAGGTCGTCCTGCGTCCAGCGCAGGCCGCCCAACAGCCGGAAGCGCTCGCTGACGTTCCAGGTGCCGTCGGCGAATGCCGCGAGATTCTTGAAATCCGCACCGAACAGCGCGTTCGCCGACGGCTGAACGAGGGTCGAGGTACCAGGCAGACAAGGCGCCAGACCCGTGGCATCGACCGGCGAGGTCGTCGCTGTGCAGACGATGGTGTCGCGCCGGAAGAAGCGCTCGGCATCGGTCTTCGAGAAGTACAGTCCGGCGACATAGTCGAGTGTTCCGCCACCAGCGAACGCGACGCGCAGTTCCTGCGAGATCGTGTCCGTGGTCTGCGGACCGAAGTCGTGCAACTGGGCGAATGCGTTGCCGACATAGGCGGCAGCGCGATCGAGCCAGTCGCCCTCGCGGATCTCGGTCGAGTCCCAGGTGCGATACGCCGTGATCGATGTCAGCGTCAGGTCGCCGAACTTGACGTCGGCCTGCAGAGAAGCGCCGTACGCCTCCTCCTGCGAGCGCATCTGCAGGTTCTGGCGCACAAGCCGGCTCTCGTCGCCGGCGAAATCGACACCCGACAGCAGCGACACGAGAGCCGGGCCGTTCACGCCGGTAGGTCGCGTGCCGATGACCTCGACGCAGCAGTTGTCATCGGACTCGCGGTAATCGGCGATGAACGTCAGTCGCAGCCTGTCGTTCGGGTCGGCGACCCAGACCGTGCGCACGCCCTTGCGGTCATAGCCATTCAGCTTGCCGCCGGCCGGCGTCGTCGAGATGTTGTCAATGTAACCATCGAATTCGCCCCAGGTCACCGTCGTGCGCGTGCGCAATGACTCCGACAGAGGTACATCGAGCGAGACCTTGACTCGCCGCTCATCGTCCTCGAACCAGCCGACATCGACGTAGCCGCCGAACTGGTCGCCCGGACGCTTCGTCACGATGTTGACGACGCCCGCAGAGGCGTTCTTGCCGAACAGTGTGCCCTGAGGGCCGCGCAGGACTTCGATGCGCTCGACATCGTAGAGATCGCCGAAGGCCTCGCCCGCCGAGCTCAGCACGACGCCGTCGACGACAGCGGCGACCGACGGCTGCGCCGCGATCGCGAAGTTGATCGTGCCGACTCCGCGGAGGAACAGGGACTGGTTGAGCGCGGTATTGGTCTTGCGCAGGTTCAGCGACGGCACGAGGGTACGCAGCGACTCGATGTTGAAGCCGCCACCATTCTCGACGAGGTCTCCGCCGACCACCGAAACCGCGATCGGCACGTCCTGCAGGCGCTGCTCACGCTTTTGCGCGGTAACGACGACTTCATCGAGGCGGAACTCACCCGAAGCGTCCTGCGCCCGAGCCGAGATCGACACCATCGCCGCCGCGACGCCCGCCGCAAGGGGCACGAGTATTCCCCGGTTTCGTATCGCCATGACATTTCCCCCTCTGGTATTGCAACGGCACCGCCGGGACACGACATGCCGAGCCTGACACGAAGCTAGCAAATATTAATGTGTCTTACAACCCTTATATAAGACAAGTCAGTTGACCCGCAGATGCCACTGGCGGGCCGCCACCGTCAGGCAACCCATTCCGACGAGGGCTCGACCGTCAGCCGGTCTGGCCGCGGCGAGTCGACGACCGGAATGCGGACCCCGACACGGGCAAAGACAGCGATCTCTTCGAGCGATAGCCGCAGCGAATGCGCTCGACCGCCTTGCAGCGGGCGGCGGTCGGGGAAGCGGCGCCACTCCCCGGCCGGCAGGTACACCGTGACCCGGCCGTCGGCACGCAGACAAGGAGCGACCAGCAAGTCGTCGCCGCACATGAACTGGTCCTCGAATCCCCAGGCCGCACGGTCTTCGGGGAATGCGAGCACCATCGGCCTCTGCACCGGCAGACCGCCGGCAGCCGCCTGCGCCACCGTACGCTTCAGGTACGGAATCAGACGATAGCGAAGCTGCAGCGCGCGCATCGCGAGTCGTTCCGCCTCCGGCCCGTAGCTCCACGGCTCGCGCGCGCCTATACCGTGGAGACGCATGTGCGCCGAGAAGACGGCCGCCTGGATCCAGCGCACGTACAGCACTGGATCACGCGTGTCGCCGTAGAACCCACCGACGTCGGTCGCATAGAAAGGGGCCCCGGTCAGTCCCCACGACAGGCCACTGCGCAGGTTGCCGGCGAGCCCACCCCAATCCGCCTGCGGATCGCCCCCCCATTGCGACGGATAGCGCTGCGAGCCCGACCAGCCCGCGCGACTGAACAGGAACGCGCCGTCGCGCGAGTACAGCTCCGCTGCTTCGTAGACACACCGGTTGTAGAGCAGGCCGTACACATTGTGCAGCGCGTCGCCTTCGCTACCGTCGCTGGCCCGCATGTACGGTCCGATCTGCTCGCCGAAATCGGCCTTTATCATGTCGACGCCCAGCTCGAAGAGCTCGCGGTGGCGGTCGCGCCAGTAGGCATAGGCCTCGGGATGCGTGAAGTCGAGCAGTCCGGATTCGGGGAGCGGCGTCAGCACCTCGCCGAAAGGCTCGGGATCCCACTGGTAGCGGAACGCCTCGCCAGTGCGGGCGTCGCGGATCAGCCAGCCTTTCGCCGCTAGCGCGGCGAACAGCGGACTGCGGACCGAGATCAACGGATACTCCCATACGCAGATGCGAAAGCCGAGCGCCTTGAGAGCGGTAATGGTCGGCCTGGGATCGGGGTAGCGCTTCGGGCACCACTCGAACGCAAAGCGCGTGTCGGTGTCCTGCCAGGCCCGGCCGTCGAAGGTGATCACCTCGCAGGGCATGCCGCGCGCGCGCACCTCGCGCGCAACCGCGAGAATCTCTTCGGCGTCCCGGTAGTACGCCTTGGACAGAATCACGCCGAGGCTCCAGTCCGGAGGCACGGGCGCGCGCCCGGTCAGCGCGGTGTATTGCGCGAGCTGCGCCGCTGCACCCTCTCCTGCGAATACGAACACGTCGAGTGCCGGATCCTCGATCGAAGCCACGTAGGCACGCTGTGACCACGGACCGTACCCGACGCCGTGCGTGACCGGTGCACTGGTGTGCACGAAGACGCCCCAGCCGTCAGGACTCCAGGCGAACGGAGCATTCTTGTAACTCCACTCCGCGTTCAGCCCGAGTGCGTCGCGGTTGTAGGAGCGCAGCAGCTGACCGCGCTTGTCGAGGCGCCCCGACTTCTCACCGAGTCCGTAGACCGCCGCATCCGACCCGAGCTCGAAGCTCAGCAGCCAGCGCCCTTCGTGACGCGCAAGCGGTGGCAGCCGGAATCGGCGCACGAAATGCGCGTCGCTCGGCGAGCACTGCACCACACGCTCGTCGCAGCGCAGCTCGAAGCTCCAGGGGGAGTGCCCGATCCGCAGCGCGAGGCGGCTGCCATCGGCGCGGACGGCGGTGGCCACCGAGTGGTCCGCGCCGCGCTCGACGCTCAGTGGCAGCGGCGTGCGCGCGCCGCAGAGGATTCCGTAGTCACGCACATCAGTGGCGCTGCGGATCCGCGCGCCGAACTCATGCAGCGTGCAGCGCAGTTCGCCCGCCTCGGTCGGCAGGCGCAGTTCGGCGCCCGCGAGCCGCGGCGGACCCGACACATGAAGCGGCGCAATCCGCCCCCAGTTCGGCACGACCGGATCGAACGAGGACACCCGCGAGCCCCCCGGCGATATTCAGGCCAGCTCGAGCAAAGGCACTTGCCAGCGGGCCGCGAGCGCGTGCAGAGCCTCGCGGTGATCGCCGTAGGCGAGCGCGAAGTGATGCTCGAGCGCTTCATCGAGGATCAGGCTGCTGACCTCGGCCGCCGGGCGGTCGAATCGAACGGTGCCGGAGCATCCCGTGAATGCCATCGGTCGGCGCAAGACTTCGGCTCCCGCGACCACGAGCTTGAGCCGATTGCGGGCCCGAGACAGCCGGGCGAGCGTGATCCGGCCAGGCTTGATCGGAAACTGATGCAGCAGCGGCATGCGCCGGTTCGTATGAATGGTCGCCTGCGGCGTGAACTCCGGATCGCACATCGACAGCGGGGCGAGACCGCAGTGCCAAAGCACGGCCGTGTCGTCGGAGGCCGTGATGTCGACGAGATCGGCCATCCAGGCAGGCTCGCCGGCCAGTTCCTGCAGGATCAGCTGCGTGACGGCGCCGTTGACGTCCGCCTCACAGGCTGAGGGCACCCGCTTCTGGTTCATCATCGCCATCGGTCCGCAGGCGGCGCAGCCGTACTCCGTGAACATCTCCGGCCAGCAGCGCACGGCGAGGCCCCGTGCGCCGGTGTCGCGCTGCACATCCTCGAGTGCGCAGAAGACCCGGAACGACCGGTCGAGCTGCTGGGCGTCGACGTCGCCGAGCCCAGCCACCTCTGCGACCGCCGACTCGTGCACGGCCGCTACGCGCGCGGCATCCGTCGCGCGCGCGCGGGCGAACAGCTCCGTCAGCGACACGCGATTGACGCGCATTCGGGCGAGGCGGTCGAGCAGCGATGCGTCGAACTCGCAGGTATCGAAGCCGTCTGGATGCCGTCCCACCACGGCGATCGTCGCATCCGTCAGCGCGCCGAGCACCTGATCTGCCGCGCGGCGGCCGGTCACGGTCGGCGTGCCCGCGGCACGCCCACGCGATTCGGGCAGAGCATAGGGTCGCGCGAGCGCGCGGAGTGTTGCGGCCAGATCCGGCGCCGCAGGGTCGGCATAGAGCGAGCCGTGCGGGACCCCGGCGCGGCCGAGCGCGTGAGCGGCGAGGTTCAGACCACAATAGGCGTTGAGCCGCAGTCGCCCGCCGACGCGGGGCTCGGGCACGGCCCAGATCGCCAGCGGCGAGCGAGCCTCGCGCGCGAGCTCGACGGTCATCGTCGCGTCCGTGAAGGTGACCTGGAGGATCAGCAGCAGGTCCACCGGACCGGCCGCGGCGATTTCCGCCATGGCACGCTCGGCAGCCGCGCGATCGAACAGCAGTTCACGGGGCCCGACGACGCTTATGCCGGCTGCCTCGAGCGCCGCGAAGGCGCGGTCCTTCATGTTCGCCGCAAACGGCACATCGAAAGTCGGCCGGCCCAGTGCCGCGACTCCGTACCTCAGCATCTCATCGACCTCCGCCGTCGAAACCTGGATAGACGTGGCGGAAACTCGCGTCCGCGGGTGTCACTCTCGCGCCACGTTCACCATAGCAGTCATGCATGTGCCACGGCTGCGCAGCGGCATCGGTCAGCGCATTGAGCTCGCGCATGTAATCGACAGCCTCGCCGCGCAGACCATGCCCGATGGCGTCCCAGTCAGGGAAGTGTGCAAAAGCGCGCAGCCAGATCGCGCGACCCGCCAGGTAGCCCGAG
>CAZAWM010000113.1:0-9958 GCA_964488605.1 uncultured Steroidobacteraceae bacterium
GTGACGGATCTGGCTGGCCGTGATCAGGCGCACGCTCCATCGTGGCAGTATGCGCTCGCGCTCGAGCGTCGGTTCGGCGCGGGTTGGTTCCTGCGCGCCGATCTGCACGGCATGGATGCATTCTACTTTTCCGAGAGCCATGAGCAGCGTTCTTCGCCATACTCTCTGCTGCACCTGCGTGCGGGCCTCGAGCGCGGGCCGTGGCGCGCCTCTGTCTGGGTACGCAACCTCTTCGACCAAGACTACGCACAGCGCGGTTTCTATTTCGGCAACGAACCGCCCGATTTCCCGGACCGCCTCTATGTGCAACCCGGCGATCCGCGTCACTGGGGACTGACCGTGACGCGCGAGTGGCGCTGATGCGTAGCGGTGCCGGCGTCGCTTGAGTAGCCTGGCCGACGGGCCCATTGCCGCGGCGCTGCGCGCCGCTTCGGCGAGCTCGCCGCTCGAGTGGCTCTCGCTCGGTGCCGGTCTCTGCTATGCGCTGCTCGCTATCAGACGCAGCCGCTGGTGTTGGGCCTTCGGTGCCCTCTCCTCGGGCATCCTCGTATGGCTCGCCTGGCAGGCGCGGTTGCCGATGCAGGCGGCGCTTCAAGTCTGTTACGTGCTGCTGTCCGTCTGGGGCTTTCGCCAGTGGTCGATCGGTGGCGACGGGAGTCTGCCGCGCATCTCGACCTGGCCACTGCGCGCGCATCTGGCGCTACTCTCGATCGTCGTCCTGCTCGGACTGCTGCTCGCGCCCATGGTCGAGGCGAAGACGGCAGCGGCCTGGCCGAGGCTCGATACGATCACGATGCTGGCGAGTCTGCTCGCGACCTGGATGGTCACGGCGGCCAAGCTCGAGAACTGGCTCTACTGGATCGTCATCGATGCAGTGTCTGTCTTCCTGTATGCGGCCCAGCAGCTTTGGTTCGTCGCGCTTCTCTATTTGCTCTACCTCGGCATCGCGATCAGCGGCTATGCGACCTGGCGGCGACGCTGGCGCGAGGCGCGCGCATGAACTGCCCGGCGGCGTTCCTGCACGATCCTGCGGCGTTCGAGGCAGCGCTCGCCGCGGTACCGGGCGCGGCCGGAGACGGGGGCGTCCACGCACTCTCGCCACTCCCTGCGGGCGGAATCAACGCGAGCTATCTCGTGGCCACCGCGCGGGGTCAGTTCGTACTGCGCCTTGCGGACGTCGGCCCGCGAGCCGAGCTGCTGGGGGTAGATCGGGAGCGCGAACGCATTCTGCACGACCTCGCTGCCGGCGCCGGTCTCGCGCCGCCGGTGCTCGCCCGCTCCGGTGACGGCCGCTGGCAGGTGCGTCCATTCGTGCGTGGCGTGCACTGGAGCGGCGACGATTTCGACTCGCCGCGGCAGATCGAAAGACTCGGCGCGGCGCTGCGCCGGTTGCAGGCGATCCCGGTGCCGCGCCTCGCGCGGTTCGATCCGCGCGGGATCATGGGCCGCTGGGCCGAGACGCTTTCGCAGCGCTCACCGGCAGATGCGCAGGCCCTGATCGGCGAGTTCAAGGCAGCCTGTGCGGCGCTCGAGCAGATCGATGCTGCACGCCGCGCGCCCTGCATCGTCCACAGCGACCTGCACGGCGCCAACATCCTCGACGGCGATGGACTGTGCTTCATCGACTGGGAGTATGCGCAGGTGGCCGACCCGCTCTGCGAGTGCGGCTCGCTGCTGGCCGCTCACCCACAGCTCGAGCGCCATGCGGAGCTCCTGCTCGATGTGGCCGGGCTCGCGCATCGCGCCGAGTACGGCGAGCTGTCGGCGTGGACGGTGGTGTACCGCTGCCTCAATTCGTTCTGGCGGCGTCTGGCTTGGGAGCCCTGAAGGCGAGCAGCAGATTGCCAGGCATGTGGAAATAAAGGCCATAGCCCGAGTTGACGATCACATAGCCGTCGCGCACCACGGCACCGCCACCGCCAAACGAACCGCCGCGGGCGCGGGCGCCCGAGACGGTTTGGACCTCCTGCTTCGAGTCATACTCGAACACCACTTTGCCGGAGCTCGCATCATAAGCCCGGAATCGCCCGTCCATGTGGCCGGCGAATACGAGTCCGGGCGTCGCCGTGATCGCCGCGGAGATGCCGGGATCGCAGAAGCGCAGCTCGCCGCAGCTGTCGTCCGCCGCAGTGCCCCAGCGCACCCTGCCCGTGGCGATGTCGAGCGCGTACAGCCCGGGCTTGCCCGGCGCGAGCGCCCTCCCGTCGTGCTCGTCCTTCATGTCGGAGATCGGCACGAACACGGTCTGGTCGGCGAGGGCCATACCGAAGTGGACGCCGCCCTGAATGCCGCCGCGGCCGACGCGCGTCTGCCATAGGAGCGCACCCTGCGCGTCGACGTCGAGGGCGTAGACGACACCGTTCTTCTGGCCAGCGAGCAGAATGTCCTTGCCCGACGGTAGCGTCGCGAGGATCGTGCCCGCGCCGAAGTCGACGTCGGGACCGTTCTCTGCGGGGCAGTTCGGGTTGTCCCGGATCATGCAGGCGACGTTCCACGCGTCGCCCTGGGTCATCTGTCGAGACCACAGCAGCGTGCCATCGGACAGGCGTACGGCGAGCAGCGCGTCGCTCGTATCGTTCGCCGGCGAGGAGTAGTTCTCGCCTGTACCGACATACAACACGCCGCGCTTCGCATCGATGGTCGGACTGTTCCAGATCGGCGCGCCAGAAGGTGCGAAGATCCTCGTGCCGACGCGGGTCTTACCGACCTCTCCAGGCTCCTGCGGGATCGCATATGCCTTCCAGCGCTGCTCTCCGCTCCAGGCATCGACCGCGACGACCGCGCCGCGGAAGCGGCAGCATTCGTAGGCAGGGTCCGCCGCCGCAGTGACTTCGAGCGAGGAGACGGGCTGGTAAATCACTCCATCGTAAATCGTGCCGGTGCCGGTCAGCGTGGCGTTCGGATGATCGTCGACCTTGAGGCTCCAGGCGAGCTTGCCGGTTCGCGCATCGACGGAATAGAGGCGGCCGACAACGTCGCCAAAAAAGACTCGCGGCGGTCTGCGCGGGTCGGATCCACCCGCGGCTTCGTACGGCACCACGGCGGTGCGCACCTCGGCCCCCGCCTTGAAGATCCAGCGAGCGCAGCCGCTCTCGAGGTCGAGCGCATAGACGTGTCCATCGTGGCTACCGACGAATACGGCGCCATACGCGATCGAGGGTTGCGAGCGTGCGCGAATGCCCGCCGGAAACTCGAACGCCCACGCGAGCGTCAGGCGCGCGGCATCGGCCGGTGCAAGTCCGGCGACTTCGGCAGGCGCAAAGCGAGCGTTGCCGTAACCCCAAGTCACGGGCGCCGGTCGCATCGCCGAATTGAACGGCGAGGCACCGGCCATACACATGAGCGGCGGCACTGCGGCCCGCTGCGCTGACAGCGGCGCGCCAGACAGGTACTCGGCTACCGCGGTGCGCTGTGCGGGACTCAGCGCCTTGGCTTGCGCCCGCATGAGCCCGGACTCGAGCGATGCGAGGATCGTCGGTCCGCTCAGCATCTGCAGGAACATCTTGTGCGGCGCCTTGGCGACCTGTCCGAGATGACAGGCCGCGCAAGCTTCGTCGAACACGAGCTTGCCAGGGGATTTCTCGGGGTCGAAGTCGTGCGTGCGCGACTGGAACTCCGGCGCGCCGGCGCAGCCCGTGAGCAGCGCGACGGCGAGCAGCAGAGGGGCGAGGGTATGGGGTGAGGGCATCATCGGCTCACCTCACAGCGTGTCAGGATGCTCGATCAGTTGACGCAAGCTTGCGAGGAAGGCGGCGCCCGTCGCGCCGTCGATCACGCGATGATCGACCGAGAGCGTCAGCGTCATCATCCGCGCCACCGCCGGCGCGCCGTCGCGCACGACCACGCGCTCTTCGGCGGCGCCGACCGCGAGGATCGCTACCTGCGGGGGGTTGATGATCGCGTCGAAGCGCGCCACGCCCAGCATGCCGAGGTTCGAGATCGTGAACGACCCGCCGGAGATTTCCTCGCGCGTCAGCGTGCCGCGCAGAGCACGCTCGGTCAGGTCGGCGGTCGCGCGCGCTATCTGCGCGACGTTCAGCGTATCGGCCTGGCGGACGATGGGCGCGATCAGGCCGTTCTCGGTTGCGACCGCAACGGCGATGTCGGCGTGCGCAAACTGCACGATCTCGTCGCCCTGCAACTGACTGTTGATCAGCGGGTGCTTGAGCAGCGCGATCGAACAGGCGCGTATCAGCATGTCGTTGACCGTAATGCGCGTGCTCGTGTGGTCCGAGACCTCGCCCTTCTTGAGGATCAGACGGCCCGCGTCGACGTCGCACGAGAGACGGAAGTGCGGAATGTGCTGGTAGGAGTCGAGCAGCCGCCGCGCGATCGTCGAACGCGTGGCGGTCATACGCAACCGAGTCTGCAAGGTCGGCTGGCCGGTCGCGGCTGCCTCCGGGCTCGAAGTCTTGGTCACATGCGCGCCGAGGCTCGCGGCGTAAGCCTCGACGTCCTCTTTCGAGATGCGGCCGTTGCGGCCCGTGCCGCGCACGCGCGAGAGGTCCACACCGAGTCTTTCGGCCAGCCGCCGGGCGATCGGGCTTACGCGCTGCTCGGCGTCGCCCGCCTCCGCTGCAGGCCCGGCACTGCCTGCCGTCTCGGCCGGGCCTGCGCTGTTCGCAGGCAGCTCGGGTTCGAAGCTCACCGAGGCGGCACGAAAGCTGGCGACGAACGCGTCAATGTCCGCGTCGCTCGCGTATGCATCGGCCAGCACGCCGATCAGTGCGCCGACGGGCCTGATGTCGCCGACCTGCGCGAGCTGCCGGCGCAGCACCCCGCTGGCGGGTGCTTCTACCGTATTGACGATCTTTTCCGTCTCGACGTCGAGCAGGGGCTGCCCCTTGCTGACGAACTCGCCGATGGCCGCGGTCCAGCCGTTGACGGTACCTTCGGTCATCTCGATGCCCCACTTGGGCATCGTCACTGCGATGATGCTGCTCACGCCGTTTACTCCGCGACGGCCGCGCGGATCGCTGCCTCGATCTTCTGCGGACCCGGCACGTACGCTCGCTCGAGCGCCGGCGCGAACGGCACAGGCGCGTGCGGCGCCGTCACCATGCGCGGTGCTGCCTTCAGCGACCGGAAGGCCTCCTGCGTGACGATGGCGACGATGTCCGCCGCGACGCTGCAGCGCGGCGGCGATTCGTCGACGACGATCAGACGGCCCGTGTTCTCGACGCTCTCTACGATCGTGTCGCTGTCCAAAGGCGAAGTCGTACGCGGATCTATCAGATCGCAGGTGATACCGTGCTTCGCGAGCTGGTCTATGGCCTTTTCGGCGAACGCTACCATGCGACCCATGGCGACGACGGTTGCTTGCTCGCCCTCGCGCAGCAGGTTCGCCTCGCCGAACGGCACGGTGTAAAGGTCTTCGGGTACTTCGGCCTTGCGCGGGTAGAGCGCCTTGTGCTCGAAGAACACGACGGGGTCGTCGTCACGCAGTGCCTCGATCAGTAGGCCCTTGGCGTCGTAGGCATTCGAGGGGATCGCTACCTTCAGGCCCGGAACCGCGGTCAGCAGCGGGTAGATCGTCTGCGAATGCTGCGCACCCATGTTCATGCCGGCGCCCATGGCGGTGCGGATCACGACCGGACAGGTCGTCTTGCCGCCGAACATGTAGCGGAACTTGGCGATCTGGTTGCAGATCTGGTCGAGGCAGACGCCGACGAAATCCGCGAACATGATCTCGGCGACCGGTCGCAGGCCCGCGAGCGCGGCGCCGGCTGCGGCGCCGACGATCGCCGACTCGGAGATAGGCGTATCGATGACGCGCTGTTCGCCGAACTTCGGCAGCAGTCCCTTGGTGACGCCGAAGATGCCACCGGCCGCCTCTCGTTCGCCCGAGGTGCCGCCGGCCCCGCCCGATACATCCTCGCCCAGCACGATGATGCGCGGGTCGCGCTCCATTTCCTGGTGCAACGCCTGGTTGATGGCGTCACGCATCGTCAGCTGTGCCATGGGTTCGCCTGCTCAGTAGCGGATGTAGACGTCGGTGATCAGTTCGGACTCGGGCGGCGGCGGCGCAGCCTTTGCCTCCGCGACGGCGCGGTCGATCAGTGCCAGAACCTCACGGTCGATCTCGTCGAGCCTTGTCGATGGCACGCTGCCCTCGGCTTCGACACGGGCCCGGAAGCGCTTCAGGCAGTCCATGGTCTCGCGCAGCCGCGATACTTCGCCCTTGGCCCGATAGTTCTGTGGATCGCCCTCGAAGTGGCCGTAGTAGCGCGTGATCAGCGCTTCGATGGCATACGGGCCTCGGCCGGACTTGCAATGCGCGACGGCTCGCTGCATCGCCTCGCCGACCGCGAAGAAATCCGCGCCGTCGACCTTCTCGGCGGGCATGCCGAAGGCGGCTGCCCTTCCTGCGATGTCCTTGGAGCCCACGGCGTAGTCGGCACCGGTGTGTTCCGAATAGCCGTTGTTCTCGAACACGAAGATCGCGGGCACCCTGAGCACGACCGCGAGGTTCATCGCCTCGAAGACCGTGCCCTGGTTGCAGCTGCCGTCGCCACCGAAGGCAACGGCGACGTTCCTGTTGCCAGCATTGCGGCAGGTAATCGCGGCGCCGACCGAGATAGGCGGTCCGGCACCCACGATCGCGTTAGCGCCGAGCATGCCGCGATCGAAGTCGGCGATGTGCATCGAACCGCCTTTGCCCTTGCACAGGCCGCCGGTGCGTCCGTAGATCTCCTTCATCATGCCGACGACGTCGCAGCCCTTGGCGATGCAGTGCCCGTGGCCGCGGTGCGTGCTGACGATGTAGTCGGCGTCGGTCAGTGGTTCACAGACGCCGACCGCTACCGCCTCCTGGCCGGCGTAGAGGTGGGTGAAGCCGGGAATCTCGCCAGTAGCGATCTCGACGTGCAGCCGCTCCTCGAACTCGCGGATTGTCTTCATCCGGCGATAAGCGCGCTCGAGCGCGGCCTGCGTCCAGCTCATTTGAGTCTACCCTCGATGTAGTCGTCGATGACCTTGTGGAAGTGGCGGATGCGCAGCTCCTGCCGCCCGATCCACAGACCGCGAAAACCTCGCGAATGCATGCCGGCCTGCACGCCGGGCAGGTTGGCGGCATCCTGATCGAGTACGAGGCCGATCGATTTCTCGCCATGGCGGAAGCGTTGATGTCTCGGTCGTCGAGGCCATTCGCCGGGCGTGCCGTCGGGTCGGTCCGGCACGAGCTCGAACGTCAGGATGTCGTAGAACATCTTGTCCGGATCGGTCGGATGCGGCCGCTGGCGGAAGATCCAGAAATCGTCCGCGTGCACGTTCAGCGACAGGTTCGGAAAGATCAAGTAGTGGTAGTCGTCGGTCAGCTGATCGTCGTTCAGGCGCGAGTAGTCGCGGCCCTGAGCGGGCCCGTGCTGCCGTTTCCAGCGCTGCACGTCGCGGCGGATGTCGGCGATCTTGCCATCGTAGTCGGCCGGGTCCATGCCCGCCGCTTTCATGATCACCTTGATGGGCTCGGGAATGGCAGGTGGCGTGCGCACGCGCGGCGAGAGCGTGCCGAACGGGATCAGGTACCGGCTGTGCCGCTCATAGCAGTCGATCTGGATGTCGAGGTCGTTGAGGTACCAGAGCAGCTGCGGGTGGATGCCCTGCACGTGGTAGCTCTCGTTGAACGCGTCGACCGAAGTCTTCCAGTTGCAGTCCCACTCCACGGTGATGTCGCGCGTTTGCGCCATCTTGTGGAACTGATACGGGTCGAGGTGCTGGACGATAGGGCCGAGATACTCGCGCAGCGGGATCGGGTTCTCGTTCAGGGTAAACCAGACGAAGCTGCCCCAGGTGTCGACGTGTACGGGCGTGAGGCCATAGGAAGGCGGTCCCTGCTCGAAGGTATCGAGGTCCGGGATGCGACGGTAACTGCCGTCGAGCTCGTACTCCCAGTGGTGGTACTGGCACTTGAAGGTCTTGGCAGGGTCCGCCTTCCAGACGCCACATTCCGCGAGCCGGTTGCCGCGATGCTGACAGACGTTGTAGAAGCCCTTGATCGAGCCGTCGTGCTGTCTCACGAGCAGGATCGATTCTCGGCCGATCTCGGTCACGAGGAAGTCGCCCGCATCCGGGATATCGCACTCCCGGCCGCCGAGCAGCCACACCTTGGTCCAGATGCGTTCCCACTCGAGTCGCATGAACTCGCGGGAGGTGTAACTTTCCGCCGGAATCGGCTCCGTGCCGAGCTCCGGATCGGGAGCCTTCTCGGTCGGCGTGCCGGGGCTGTCCTCGGGGCGCACGCGAGCGAGGGGCCTGAACGCTGGGCTCCGCGAACGTGCAATGAGATCTTCGTGCTTCGTGCTCATGATGGAATGCGGGCTCCCCAGCGGATGCCACGGCGCAGGATCTCGTGGAACTGCGGCAGCTTCCAGCTGCCGCGCTCTACCTGCGGATATTCCTCGATCAGCGGCTGCATGTCGTACTGGCCGCGGCAGTGGCCAAGCGTGCAGTAGAGGATCTCGCCGGCGCCGTGCCGCCGCAGGTAGAGCACCGGATGGCGCCGGTCGTCGTCCCAGCGCCGCTCGACGAAGCCCGGCGCCTCGCCACGATAGTACGTGTGCATCAGGCATTGGTGCTCGCCATGCCATTCACACAGGTAGAGCTCGTCGTCGGCTTCGAACGCGCCGATGCCCCGCACGAGATCGTGTTCGGGCAGCGTGGGCTCGACGAGATACGGCTGGATCGGCGGATGCGCGAGGAACTGGCTGCCGAGCATCTGCATGAACGGCTGCGCATCGCGCGGCGCCGTCCACGCCTTGTCCGGCCGGGACCACTTGAGGATCGAGTTCGTACCGTGCAGCGCGAGCCAGCGCTTGCCGGCCGCGAGGAAGCGTTCGAGCGCCTGCCTTTGCTCGGGCGGCGGGACGACGTCGCAGGTGTAGGTCACGAGAAAGTCGGCCGCTTCGATCGCGGCCGAATTCGCGTAATCCTCACCGACCCGGACACGAATGCGCGCATTCTCGCCAAGCAGCTTCAGCAGCTCCAGTCGCGCATAATCCATGTCGTGATAGCGCCCGCCGCAGATCAGGTAGGCGTCGATTCGGGCGGGAAGAGCCATGCTCGGGAACGCCGCGCTAGAACTGCACGCGCTTGGTGAAGCCATTATCGGCGACGATGTTGGCGCCGGTAATGAGACTCGCGGCCGGGCTGGCCGTGAATACGATCACGCGCGCGATCTCCTCGGGCGTGCCCATGCGTCCGCACGGGATCTGCTTGATGGCCCAGTCGTAGAACTTCGGCTGCGTTCCTTTGATCATTTCCCACGCGCCGCCTTCGAAGTAGATCGGGCCGGGCGAGACGGTGTTGACACGCACGTTCTTCTTGCCGACGAACTGCGACAACTGCTTCGCATAGGTGATCAGTCCGGCCTTCATGGCGTTGTACGCCATGGGCGCGGCGAAGGTCTCGACGGCATTGGTCGAGCCGACGATGACGATTGCGCCCTGACCCGATTTCTCGAGCTGCGGCATCAGGGTCTCGCAGCCGCGTACCGTGTGCATGACGTCGATCTCGAAGTTGCGCGTCCAGTTTTTCTCCGAGTCCATGCCGCCGCCCGCGCTGACGTTGGGAATGAAGATGTCGCAGCCGCCGAGCGCCTCCGCGGTCTTCGCGAGCCAGGCTTTGTACGCATCGCCATCGCGGACATTGACAGCGTCGCCGACGCAGGCCACGCCGCGCGCGCGGATCGCCTTGACCGCTTCGTCCACCTCCTCCGGCGTGCGCGCGCAGAGGCCGACGTCGACTCCTTCGTTCGCCAGCAGTTCGACGACTGCCCGGCCGATACCCTTCGTGGCTCCCGTGACGATGGCCTTCTTTCCGCGCAGTCCCAGATCCATGATCCCCTCCGACGAAATGGGCGCGAGTGACGGCCGGCGACGCACGCCTGACTTGGCAGCGGTCATGCGACACCGGCATACTAGCGAGTGGGCGTAACGAGCTGAATTATATGTCTCGCTGCCCG
>CAZAWM010000114.1:0-5353 GCA_964488605.1 uncultured Steroidobacteraceae bacterium
GCAGCCGCGAGCACGCGTGGCGGCGCGCCGCTCTTGCGCCGCGAGCCCGAGCTCTTGCCCGAAGGTCCGTCGCGCTTCCTGATCCTCAGCGAAGGCAATGCCGAGACGGTGTTCCGCCTCGGCCGGCGCACGACTATCGGTCGCGCCGAGGACAACGACATCAGCCTCGGTCGCGCGTCGGTCAGCCGGCACCACGCCGTGATCCACTCCGGGCCTCGACAGACAGTCATCGAGGATCTCAATAGCACGAACGGCGTGCTCGTCAACCGCCGCCGCGTGCGCGAGGCGGCGCTTCGCGACGGCGATGTCGTGCACATCGGCAAGTGCAGGTTCCGCTTCTCTCAGCGCCAGCGGGGCGCCGAAGAGACGCCATAGAAGTCCGCGCGCCGCTTCGGATCGACGGGTCGCGCGCCGTGGCCGCGTGTTGATGCCGCCCTTGCGGCCGCTCCGCGAGGCCCTGTCGCTGAACGGCGATATCTGGTGTTTTGCGGTCGGATCGGTTAAATATTTTTTTGCATGAACCGAGAGGGGCAGGGAACGAGGCCGGGGCGGGGCGATCTCGACGCCACGTCCGAAACGCTGTCCCCTTCGCTCGACCTCGATGCCCCGTACGCTGGCCCTGGACTGCAGCTCGAGGCGATCCGTGTCTTGCCCGTGCTGCGCCCGGCCGAGCGCGGACTCGATCTCGAACAGCGACTGCAGGCGCGCGAGCAGGAACTGGCCGCCGCGCTCGCCGAGGTTGCCGAGTCCCGGCAGGGGCGCGAAGCGCTGATGGCCGAGAATTGCGCGCTCGCCGATCGCTGCCGATTGCTCGAACAGGCGCTCGGTGAGGCGCTCGAGCGTGTTGCGGCAGCCGAGGCCGCCGCAGCGGACCATTCACCGACCGTACGCTTGCTGCGCGAGGAACTGCGTGGACAGCGTCAGCGCGTGGCCGAGCTCGAGGCCGACCTGCGCGCCGCCGAGAGCCAAGTGCATCGTCTGGAAGCCCTGTTGCGTCAGCCCGCTGCGCACCGGATCCACGATGGCGCGTCCGGCGACGCCGCGACGGCCGAGTCCGCGGAACCGGCGATGCGCAACGCCCCGGGTGCCGAGGTTCCGACCCGGTACCTGCTGCTGCTCGAGGGCGATACCGAAACGCTGTTTCCGCTGCGGATGCGCACCTCGATCGGTCGGGAGCCCGACAACGATATCCAGATCGACTCGCGGTTCATCAGCCGTCACCACGCCGTCGTGCACGTTGGCGTGCATCACACCGTGGTCGAGGACCTCGGCAGTACCAACGGCGTCCTTGTCAACGGTCAGCGTGTCCAGCGCCGCGCGCTCAGCGAGGGCGATCTGCTGACCATTGGCAAGTCGCAGTTCCGTTTCCTCGAGCGGAGCCCGCGCCCGGAGTTCATCTGAATCCCGGTTTCGTTGCGGAACAGTCCCGCACGGCTGCCACCGCCGTCTTGCTAGGAAGCAGCGGCGCGAGCGGCTATGCTCCACATCCATGTCCGTTCCAGCCCCTGACCGTGCCGGTGCGCCGGCACCCGAACCCGCGTTCTTCGACAACCCGGCGATCGACAACCTGATCGCCGTCACGCTCGAGCTCGGCGCCGAGCTCTGGGTGCAGCGCGAGCGCATGCGTGTCGTCGAGAGGCTGCTCGCGGAAAAGGGCATCGTTACACCCGAGCTCATCGAGCAGTACCAGCCGTCCGAGGAAGAGGCGGCGCGCGCGCGCGCCGAGCGCGACGCATTCGTCAACCGGATTTACGGGGCTTTCGCCCGGCAGACAGTCAAGGCCACGCCCTGACGGCCGCGATGTCCGCGAACCTCAGCGACTACGTCGAGCGCATCCTCAAGGCGCGAGTTTACGACGTGGCGATCGAATCGCCACTGGAACGCGCCCGCCTGCTCTCGAGGCGTCTCGCCCACGAGGTCCTGCTCAAGCGCGAGGACCTGCAGCCGGTGTTCTCGTTCAAGCTGCGCGGCGCCTACAACAAGATCGCGCAGCTCGCGCCCTCCGCTGCCGGGCGTGGCGTCATCTGCGCCTCGGCCGGCAATCACGCGCAGGGAGTTGCGCTGGCGGCGAAGCGTCGCGGCACTCGCGCCGTGGTCGTCATGCCGCAGACGACGCCGAGCATCAAGGTGCAGGCCGTGGTCGACCTCGGCGGCGAAGCCGTGCTGCACGGCGACGACTACGATGCCGCATACGAGCATTCGCTCGAGCTGATGCGCGAACAGAATCTCGTGTTCGTCCATCCGTTCGACGATCCGGACGTGATTGCCGGTCAGGGCACTATCGGCGTGGAACTCGCCCGGCAGAGCGGCGGCGACATGGATGCGGTGTTCGTGCCCATCGGTGGCGGCGGACTGATCGCCGGCATCGCCGCCTACCTGAAATTCCTCTATCCGGCCCTGCGCATCGTCGGCGTACAGCCCGCCGATTCGTGCGCGATGCTCCAGTCGCTGCAGGCCGGGCGTCGCATCACGCTCGAGCGCGTCGGCATCTTTGCCGATGGCGTGGCGGTACGGCGAGTCGGCGAAGAGACTTTTCGGCTCGCACGACAGTACATCGACGAGATCGTTACCGTGGACACCGACGAGATCTGCTCGGCGATCCAGGACATCTTCGAGGACACGCGGGCGATCGTCGAACCGGCCGGTGCACTCGCGGTGGCCGGCATCAAGAAATGCGTCATCCGTGAGGGCTGGACGAACCGACGACTGGTTGCCATCAACTGTGGCGCCAACATGAACTTCGACCGGCTGCGGCATGTGGCCGAGCGTGCCGAAATCGGCGCGCAGCGCGAGGCGCTGCTGGCCGTGCGGATTCCCGAGCAACCCGGCAGCTTCCTGCGGTTCTGCAAGACCCTCGGGCGCCGTAGCGTCACCGAGTTCAACTACCGCTACGAGAAAGCCGAATCCGCTCAGATCTTCGTCGGGTTCGCGCTCTCGCAGGGCCGTGCGGAACGCGAGCAGGTCATCGCACGGCTGCGGGATAGCGGCTATGCGGTCACGGACATGACCGACAACGAGATGGCCAAATTGCACGTGCGTTTCATGGTCGGGGGCCATGCGCGCGGCATAGAACACGAACTGCTGCTGCGTTTCGAGTTTCCGGAACGGCCGGGCGCACTGCTGCGCTTCCTCGAGGCCGTCGGCACGCGCTGGAACATCAGCCTGTTCCACTATCGCAACCACGGCTCTGACTATGGCCGCGTGCTTTGCGGCATCCAGGTTCCGCCGGCCGAACGTGAGGAGTTCCGGCTGCACCTCGATGCGCTGCACTACCCGTACATCGAAGAGACGTCGAACCCCGCCTACGCTCTGTTCCTAGGGTCGTGATCGAGCCCAGGCACGAATACCTGACGATCCGCGGCCTGCGTCACCGGATCACGCGCTGGGGTCCGGCCGAGCGCGAGCCGGTGATCCTGCTGCACGGATTCCTCGATTGCGCCGCGACTTTCCAGTTTCTCGTCGAGGCGCTGCCTGCGGACTGGAGCTTCGCGGCCCCGGACTGGCGTGGCTTCGGCGGCAGCGATGGCACCGGCTCGCCGTACTGGTTCCCCGACTACTTTGCCGACCTCGAGCAGCTTCTCGATGCGCTCGTGCCCGGCGCACCGGCACGCGTGATCGGCCACAGCATGGGCGGCAACATTGCGCTGATCTACGGCGGCGTGCGACCGATGCGCATGCGCTGGATCGTCTCGCTCGAGGGCTGCGGCCTGCCGCGCAGCTCGGCCGCCGACGCGCCGGAGCGCTATGCGCGATGGCTCGACCAGCAGCGCGAGCCGCCGCGACGTTCGCGCTACCCGTCGATCGAGGCGCTCGCACGCACGCTGCGGATACGCAATCCACGGCTGACGGCCGAGCGTGCGGCTTTCATTGCGCGGGCCTGGACGCGCCCCTGCGCCGACGGCGTGGAGCTGGTCGCGGATCCCTGGCACCGGCTCGTCAATCCGCTGCTGTACCGGCGTGACGAGGCCGAGGCCTGCTGGCGCCGCGTCGAGGCACCCGTGCTGCTGCTGCTCGCCGAGCTGTCCGAATACCGTCCGGGGCTCGGCGATGACGGCCGTGACGAGCGTTTCGCCGACGCGCTGCAAAGACTGACGCTGCGGACGCTGCCCACGGTCGGCCACATGATGCACCACGAGGATCCGGCGGCAGTCGCTGCCGCGATCCGCGAATTCGTGGCCACCTGCCCATGAGCGGCGATCGTGCAGCGGCGTGTCTTCGACGATCAGCTGGCGGAGCAGCCCGGAGCGGCCTGCACGGCCGTCTTCGGCTACGATGGGCTGCGAAGACTGTACGCGCTGCGGACGCGCACGGCGCAGCGTGCGGCCCTGCGCGATGCCCGGGTGCCCTCGGAACGAGCAAGGTCTGCCGACCCTGAGTGAGGAGGACGAGATGACCGATCATGTTGCACGCCGACCGGCTCGGCGCCCGTCGTGGCTGTATCCGCTTGGCGCCCTGGCGGCGCTGCTGGCGTTGACGTTTGCGCCTGCGGTGCGGGCCGATGTCACCGACTGCGATCGCGTCGCGGCCCATCCTGCCGACCCCGACAAGGTGCTGCCCGGCTTCAACCGCGACGAAATCGACCTGCCCCGTGCTATCGAAATCTGCCGACGAGTGCTCTCGGAGCGTCCCGATCATGCGCGTACGCTGTTCACGCTGGGCCGCGTCCTCTACTACAGCAAGCGGACAGACGAGGCGATGCCCTACCTCGAGCGCGCCGCCGCTGCCGGCTACCGCCAGGCCATCTTCGTGCTCGGCTTCTTGCTCTACGACGGTTCGCAGACTCCGCGCAACGATTGTCGCGCCGCCGAGCTCTGGCAGCGCTCGGCGGCGCTCGAGCACCCGTGGACCGGCTACTACCTCGTCAACGCTTATCTCGACGGGCGATTCGACACCTGTGGTCTGAAGCTCTCCGACGCTGAGATCGCCAGGCTCGTGGCACTGTCGCGCGATCACGTTACGGTCGGCGCCTCGGCCGGGCGGATCGAGGCCCTCGAACAGAGGCTCAAGGTTCGCGCTGCCGAGCAGGCCGCGCGCGCCAATCCGTCGCCGCCCATCAAGCTCTTCGATAAATCGCAGTACTCACAGGAGGTCACCGAGTGCGATCGGCTCGCCGCGCATGGCGACGATCCGTTTGCCGTCGCGCCCGGGCGCGAGCGCGCGGAGATCGACCTGCCGCGGGCGATCGCGGCTTGCCGCGAGGCCGTGCGCAAGGATCCGAAGAACCCGCGCCTGCACTACCAGCTCGGGCGCGTGCTCGGTTACAGCGGCCGCGGCGCCGAAGCACTCGCGAACCGCCAGGCCGCAGCCGACGCCAACTACCCCCAGGCACTGTTCGTCGTCGGCTACATCACGC
>CAZAWM010000114.1:5363-9929 GCA_964488605.1 uncultured Steroidobacteraceae bacterium
CTGTTCGGCATGAACCAGCAGCCGCAGGACACCTGCAAGGCCGGCGAGCTGCTGCGCCGCTCCGCGCAGCAGCAGCGGCTCGCGGGGCAGCTCGGTTTTCCGTTCTACGTGCTGCAGGGTCGTTTCGACGCCTGCCCGAACGTCCGGCGCGACACCGCCGAGATGCTCGGTTTCATCGCTGCCGCACGTCAGCAGATCGCTGGCGACTACTACAAGGGTCTGCTGGCCGACGAACTCGAGGCGAAGCTCAAGGCACGGCTCTGAACCGCGGCAAGGGGCAGTGCATGCGCGTGCGTCGCGCCTACCTGGACGGCCGCTTCGGCCAGGTCCATCTGCGTATCGCACAACCGGCGCTGCGAGCCGCGACCCGAGCGCGGCCGGTGCTGTGCTTTCACCTGAGCCCGGTCTCGGGCGCGATTTACGAGACCCTGCTCGGCCTCATGGGCGAGGATCGCATTGCGGTCGCCCCGGACACCCCAGGCTATGGTGCGAGCGACGCGCCACCGACGCCGCCTGAGATCGCCGATTATGCGGCGGTCATGGGCGAGGTCATGGACACGCTCGGCCTCGACGAGGCGGACTGCGTCGGCATGCATACCGGGTCCAAGATCGCGCTCGAGCTCGCACTGCAGCGGCCGAAGCGGATCCGTCATCTCGTGCTGATCTCGGCGCCGGTCTACACCGATACGGAGCTGGCTGCGATGCGCCGCGAGTTCGCGCCAATGACGCTCTACGACGACGGCCGGCACCTCGTCGAATACTGGAATGCTCTGGTCGCCTGGCGTGGTCCTGGCCAGACCAACGAGGAGCTGATGCGCTATTTCCCGGACCACCTGCGCGGCGGCGCGTACCGCCACTGGGGCCATCGCGCCGCGTTCGACTATTCCTACGCCGACAGGCTACCGCTCGCGACGCAGCCGATCCTCGTACTCAACAACGGTGACGATCTGCAGCGCTATACGCCTCGGGCGATGCAGTATGTACGCAACGGCCGACTGGTCGAACGGCCGGACTGGGGTCATGGCTTTCTCGACCGGCACGCGGCGGAGTTCGCCGAGATGCTGCGCCGGTTCTTCGATACGCCGTTGCAGCCCGGACCAGGAGTCTGAGCGCGTGCCGTCGGCTTCGTTACGTGCGCTGCAGCTCGCCACCATGGTCGCCGTGGTCGGCCTCGTCTGGTCCGGGATCGGTCCGCGCGACCGCGCCACCTGGCTTCTCGAGGTCGCGCCGGTGCTGATCGCGATTCCGCTGCTGTGGCTCACGCGCGCGCGCTTTCCGCTGACGCCGCTCGCGTACACGCTCATTGCCGTGCACGCTGCCATCCTGATGCTCGGCGGTCACTACACCTATGCGCGGGTGCCGCTCGGCGACTGGGTGCGTGACGCGTTCGATCTCGCGCGCAACCACTACGACCGGCTCGGGCATTTCGCCCAGGGCTTTATCCCAGCGATCGTCGCACGCGAAATCCTGTTACGGCAGACGCCGCTGCGGCCCGGCGCCTGGCTGTTCACGCTGGTCGCGGCCACGTGTCTTGCGATCAGTGCCTGCTACGAATTCCTAGAGTGGTGGACGGCGCTGCTCGCCGGTGGCGCGGCCGACGCCTTTCTCGCCACTCAAGGCGACGTCTGGGACACGCAGTGGGACATGTTCCTCGCGCTCTGCGGCGCGCTGGCGGCGCAGGCGCTGCTCGCGCGCTGGCACGATCGTCAGCTCGCGCGCCTCGGGCGCGGCGCGCCGGCAGATCGTCGAGCAGCCGCCTAATCGACGCGCAATCGGCTCGCGCGGCCGTCCGCGGCGCGACGACGTGAGCGGCCGTGGTGCGCCGACACGCAGCGTGGTGACAGAAGGCGGGTCTGGAAACCGGGAACGCGGTCGCATCGCCAACGGAACCGCGCGGGCAGCAACCTGTCAGAATGTCTCGATCCACGATTCGCCGTCACCGATGCACGGACCGGTCAGCCACTTCGACGCCGCGCATAGTCAGCGCCACGGCGTCACCGACGCCGGAGCCGAGTCGGTGTTGGACCGATGAACGTCCGTGATGCCTACGCGTTCGCGAAGCGCGTCGTCGTGACCATCGTGGGGTTCACGGTACTCGCGATCGGCGTCGCGATGCTCGTCCTGCCCGGACCCGCATTCGTGGTGATTCCGGTGGGGCTCGGAATTCTCGGTCTCGAATTTGCCTGGGCTCGGCGCTGGCTCGTCAAAGTGCGAGCCAAGAGCGAGGAACTGGCCCGCGCGGCTCTGCAGCGCAACGCCGCGGGCAGCGGCCCTGGCGGTCCCGAGCGCCCGTAGTGTCAGCCCGCGCGGCACGGAGGCGTCGCTGCGGGTCCTTGCCAGAGGTCGGTGCAGCGAGCCGGGAGGCTCGCCCGACGTCGCGGCGCCTGCCACAATGATGCTCATGCCCGCTATTTCCCGTGCTGCATGAGCGGTTCCGAGCCCCATTTCTCGAGCGCGCCCCTATCGCGCGCGGCGCGGTGGTCCGGCTATGCGGGCGTAGCGCCGTTCCTGGCCGTCCTTGCGGTCCTGCTCTGGGCGCCGGAGCCGCAGTGGCGCGCGTTCGCGCAGCAGGCAGCGATCGCCTACGGCGCCGTGATCCTGAGTTTCGTCGGCGCCCTGCACTGGGCGCTCGCGCTCGCCGGGCGACTGCCGGGTGACGCGCGTACGATCGTCGCGTCCGTGCTGCCGTCGGTGGCGGCGACGATGGCGGTCCTGCTCGAGGACCGGCGCGGACTGGCCCTACTGATCGTCGGATTCGGTGCTTTCTGGATCTACGAGAGCCGGTACTGGGGCGACCGCCTGCCCGCGGACTACCTCGCGCTGCGGCGCAGACTGACGCTGGCCGTTTGTGCCACGCTCGCGCTGACGCTGTTCGCGAGTGATGCCGCGGGTCTGCGTTGAGGAGACTGCGATGAAGAAGCAACTAGGCGATGGTTCGCCCGGCGTGGATTGCGACGTGGAGCGGCGCTGCGCTCTCGGCTGGATCGGTGGCGCCGTCGCGCTCGGCACCTTGGCCAGCGTCTCCTCGCCGACCGTGGCGCAGAGCTCTGGTGCTCCGGCGGCGGCGGTCCGGCGCCGAGGGGTCTGGGCCTGCGCCATCCAGATGCGGGTAGACGCCGTGAACGGAGACGAGACGCGCGAGGCGGCACGGCGGCGGATGCGCGCAAGTATCGAGCGCACGGCGCGCCAGATCCGCGGTGCGAAGTCCTGGATCGGCTCTGACCTCGGCCTCGTGGTCCTGCCCGAGTACTTTCTGACCGGGTTCCCGACCACCGAGAGCATCCCGCAGTGGATCGACAAGGCCGTGCTCGACATGGACGGCGAGGAGTACGCGGCACTCGGCCGCGTCGCGCAGGACAATGCGGTCTACCTCGCTGGTAATGCCTACGAGCGCGATCCGAAATTCCCGGGGATCTTCTTCCAGTGCTCGTTTCTGATCGCGCCCGACGGCGATGTCGTGCTGCGCTATCGCCGGCTCGTGTCCAACCTGGTGCCGACGCCGTATGACGTCTGGGATCGCTATCTCGATGTCTACGGACTCGACGGTGTCTTTCCGGTGGCGCGCACGCCGTTTGGGCGCCTCGCCGCGATCGCCTCCGAGGAAATCCTCTACCCGGAGATCGCGCGCTGCCATGCGATGCGCGGCGCCGAGATCTTTCTGCACAGTTCGAGCGAGGCCTACACGACCACGCTCGCCCCGAAGCGCGTCGCACGCATGGCGCGCGCGCTCGAGAATCTTGCCTGGGTCGTGTCATGCAACTCCGCCGGAGTCGACAATATCGATATTGCGCTGGGCTCCGCGGACGGCGGCTCCGAGATCGTCGATCACATGGGCAGCGTCGTGGTCACGGCCGGGCAGGGCGAGACGATGACCGCGCACGCGCGTATCGATCTCGAAGAGCTGCGGGAGTACCGGCGGCGCATCGGGATCGCCAACCTCTACGTGCGTCAGCCCTTCGAACTCTATGCGGGCAGCTATGCGGCGGCCGATTTCCGCCGTCCAAACGGGCTGCTCGACGGTGGCCGGATCGTCGTGCCCGAGCGGCGCTGGTTCCGTGAGCGCCAGCAGGAAACGCTGCAGCGGCTCGAGAGACGTGGCCTCGTGCCGCAGGAGGATGGACCATGAGCCGTACGTCGAGGGGCGGTTGGCTCTCGCGGCGCCGGCTGCTCGGCGCCGTATCGGCGGCCGGCGCGGCGGCCGTCGCCGTGCCAGCCACCGCGACAACCGCACCGCCGGAAACCGCATCGATACCTGATGGCTGGCGCCGGATCCGGCGCATCGTCACGAGTGAGGATGCCAGTGGCCGTGGCGTGCTGCTCGCCGACGGTGAGCCGGGCAATTCGATCGTGCTGAACGGCACGCGCATCACGCGACTCTGGGAAGCGCCGGGCCTGCCGGCGGGTTTGCCTCTAGAGGGCGACGCCGGGGCGACTGCGGGCAATGCCTATCGTGCCGATTTCGTCGGCACGAGCTTCTATGTCGCCGAGCTGCCGGGCGGTCAGCGGGCCCCGTCGATCCCGATGCATTCGAACCCGACGCTCGACTACATGGCGATCCGCTCGGGT
>CAZAWM010000115.1:0-218 GCA_964488605.1 uncultured Steroidobacteraceae bacterium
TGCGTCGCGCGCAGGTGACGCCGATCGAGCAGTCCCGTCACCCGGCAGGCCTGCTCGAAACGCTCGACGTTATGCCTAAAGCTGCCGAGCCCGCGCCGCGCGCGCAGCAGTTCGTCGCGCAGGCGCGGATCGAGACCGCGCCGGCGACGCAGCGCGGGCGCCGCGCGCGGGGGGGCGGCCAGCTCAGGGGCAGCCGTGTTCTCGGGCCGCCACCCCGC
>CAZAWM010000115.1:228-3026 GCA_964488605.1 uncultured Steroidobacteraceae bacterium
CTCGTCGGCGAACTGCTCTGGCGCAGCGTTGATCGCGGCCAGCACCGCGTCCGGCGCGGACCTCGGGCGCCGGCGCGGCGCGCGCCGGCGCTGCCCCCTGCGACTGCTATCTTCCCTGCCCACGGCCCCCTCCGGCCCTCTCCACTATAATGCAACGGTCCCCGCCTCGCGGTGATCCCATGCCCCACGCCCTGCGTCCGGTCAGCGCGATGCTGGCCGCCTACCTGACCCTCGCTTGCAGCCATACGCCCATCGCCCCGAAGACCGAGATGAGTACCGAGCCTGTCGAGAACCTCGCCTCCGCACCGACGGCCGCCCCGCCGGTCGCGGCGCGGCGACCGTTCGCCGTCGAGTCGCCGCACGGTACGCGCACCGACGAGTACTACTGGCTGCGCGACGATGCGCGCCAGAACCCGGAAGTGCTGGCATACCTCCGGGCCGAGAACGCCTATGCCGATGCGGTGCTGGCGCCGCTCGCACCGCTGCGCGAGAAGCTCTATCGGGAGATGGTCGCGCGCATCAAGCAGGATGACGCGAGCGTGCCGTACCTCAAGGGCAGGTCCTGGTACTACACGCGCTACGAGACCGGTCAAGAGCATCCGATCCACGCGCGTCGCGCGGGCACGCTCGAGGCGCCCGAGCAGATCCTGCTCGACGTCAACGCGATGGCGGTGGGCAAGGACTTCTTCCAGGTCGACGAACTCAGCGTCAGCCCCGACGGCAAGCTGCTTGCCTGGGCCGAGGACGGGATCGGACGACGCCAGTACGTCATACGCGTCAAGGACCTCGTCACGGGCAAAGTGCTGCCGGACCGGATCGAGAACGCCGAGCCCAACGTCGAGTGGGCAGCCGACAATCGCACATTCCTCTACGTCGAGAAGCACCCGCAGACGCTGCTCGGCTACAAGGTCCGCAAGCACGTTCTCGGCAGCGATCCCAAGGACGATCCGATCGTCTGGGAGCAGACGGACGAGAGCTACTACACCGGCATTGACAAGACCAAGGACGACAGGTACCTGCTGATCGGCACGCAGAGCACCGTATCGAGCGAGTACTGGTACGCCGATGCCTCCGATCCAAAGCTCGAGTTCCGACTGTTCCTCGGCCGCGAACGCGATCACGAGTACCAGGTCGAGCACTTCGAGGGCCGCTGGATCGTGCGCACGAACTGGCAGGCGAAGAACTTCCGCATCGTCGAGGTCGCGCGCGGCGACGAGGCGAGGCGCGAGGCCTGGCGCGGTCTCGTCGCGCACAACCCGGAAGGTTTCGTGCACGGCTTCGACGTGTTCCGAAACTTCCTCGCGGTCGAGGAGCGCGAGGGTGGCTTGCGCAAGATCCGGCTGCGTCCATGGCAGACGAGCGAGGCGCGTTCGGACGGGCTGCGCGAGACGTTCATCACCGCGGACGAACCCACTTATGCGATGCGTCTCGGCGCCAACGAGGAGATCGACAGCGACACGGTGCGCTACGTCTACACCTCGCTGACGACACCAACGAGTACTTACGATCTCGATACGCGCACGGGCGCACGGACGCTGCGGAAGCGCGAGCCGGTGCTCGGCGACTTCGATCCGGCCAGCTATGTCAGCGAGTACGTCTGGGTCACGGCGCGCGACGGCGCCAGGGTGCCCGTCTCGCTGGTCTATCGGAAGGACACCCCGCGGGATGGCACGGCACCGCTGCTGCAGTACGGCTACGGGTCCTACGGCATCACGATGGATCCAGCCTTCTCGACGACGCTGCTGTCGCTGCTCGATCGCGGTCTCGTCTACGCGCTGGCGCACATCCGCGGCGGGCAGGAACGCGGCCGCGCCTGGTACGAGAACGGCAAGCTTCTGCACAAGATGAATACCTTCACGGATTTCATCGACGTGACACGCTGGCTGGTTGCCAACCGCTACGCCGACCCGCAACGCGTGTTCGCGCGCGGCGGCTCGGCGGGCGGACTGCTGATGGGTGCGATTGCGAACCTCGCACCGGCCGATTATCGCGGCATCGTCTCGCTCGTGCCGTTCGTCGACGTCGTCACGACGATGCTCGATCCGACGATCCCGCTTACGACCAACGAATACGACGAGTGGGGCGATCCTGCCGACAAGCGCTACTACGACTACATGCTGAGCTACTCGCCGTACGACAACCTGCGCCGCCAGGCCTATCCGGCGATGTACGTGCAGACGGGCCTCTGGGACAGCCAGGTGCAGTACTGGGAGCCAACCAAGTACGTCGCGCGACTGCGCCGGCTCAAAACCGACGATCGCAGGCTGATCTACCGGGTCAACATGGAAGCGGGGCACGGCGGCAAGTCGGGCCGCTTCCAGCGCATCGCCGAGATCGCCGAGCAGTACGCGTTCGTACTCGGCGAGGCGGGAGTCACGAACTGAGGCACTCCGCTGCATGAACCGCGTGCTGATCACACTCGGCCTGCTCGCCATACTCGCCGGACTGTTCTGGTCCAAACTGCGCGAGTGGCCGGTGTTTCGCCTGCCGGGCGACATCGTGATCGACCGGCCCGGCCTGCGTTTCTATTTCCCGATCACGACGATGCTGCTGATCAGCGCCGTCGTGTCGCTGATCCTCTGGCTGCTGCGCCGCTGAGACCCGGCTCAGCTTGCCGCGCACTCCTCGCATCGGCTGGAGGCCTCGTCGATCGTCACGCTGTCCCAGTCGGCGAACGCCGCCCGGCGCTCCTCGCTGGTCTGCGGATCGAGCACGATCTGAATGAGTCGCGTGAACGGATCGTCCTCGACGACGATGACGGGACGGCCGGGCACGGCTCAGCTCGGACGCGGCTCGAG
>CAZAWM010000115.1:3036-9867 GCA_964488605.1 uncultured Steroidobacteraceae bacterium
CTGCTGACGTGTTTGGCGTGCAGCAGCCGCCGGCCGCGGCTGACGCGCGACTTGATCGCCGAAACTGACACGCCCTCCGCCGCGGCGAGTGCGCGCAGCGGCACGCCCTCGAAGTCGGCCGCGCGCAGCGCGGCGCGATACAGCGGCGGCAGCTGCTCAGCGATCGCGCGCACGCACTGTAGCAGATCGTCCGGTGGCCGATCCTCGTCGCCCGCAGGTGCCGTCAGTTCATCGGGCAGCGGTGCCGAGGGACGCCGTGCGCGCAGATGATCGATCGCGGCGTTGCGCGCGATCGTGTAGAGCCAGCCGCCTGGGTTGCGGCGCGCCTGCGCGCCGTTCTGACCCTCGGCGACGAGCGCCTTGACCATCACGTCGTGCAGCAGGTCTTCGGCCGTCGCGGCATCACCGACCTGGCGACGCAGGAAAGCCAGCAGCGCACCGCGCAGCGCCGCGTACTGCGCCGCGAGCGGAGCGGCGTCCATGCTGCTCACGCGGCCGGGGCGCAGCAGCTGCCGCGACCCGGAATATCGCGATCGGGTCCGTAGACTGTCGACTCGCCGAAAGTCACGAAAGTCTCCCAGACGACGCCCTGCGGGTCACGCACCCAGCCCTTGTCGGAGCGAGCGTAACAGCACTCGGCAGCGTGCTGCTCAGCCACGGCGAGTTCGGCCTGGCGCAGCGCGGTCGTCAGGGCGTCGAGTTCGGCCGACGAATCGACCTGGATGCCAAGATGATCGATGCCCGGCTCGCGTCCCTGCTGCGCGATCGCGAAGTTCAGGCGCGGGTCCTCGAGCATCCACTTGGCGTAGCCGGACTCGCGCCGGGTCGGCGGTTGGCCGAACAGGGCGGTATAGAAGGCAACGGAGCGGTCGAAGTCGGCGACGGACAGGTGAACATGGAAGCGGTTCATGGAGTCTCTCCTGGTCTGACAACCTCGTAGACGAACAACGCCGAAATAGGTCGCAGGGACGGGGCCCGTGACGGGCCCTCTACCGCCGGCTGCGCCGCGACCATCGCTGCCTGCCGCCGTCTATTCGCATTGGACACGTTGCCCATTACGGAGACCAGCCATGACTACGAAGCAGATGATGTTCGCTGCCGGCGCTGCGGGCATCACGCTGCTCGGCGCCATTATCCTCGCGCTAGGCGCAAGCACGCCGCGCCTGACCTGGATTGCAGGCACTGTGCAGGCATGAGTCGGGGCGCGGGCGGCCCGCGCGCTCAGAGCGCGTCGTACTTGCGCGCGCTGCCGCGCGCCTTGTCGACCGGATACCTCTCGGCGTTGCGCCGGATCTTGTCGCGCGCCGCGGCGAGCAGGTCCACGTCGAGCCGGTCGGCGAGCCGCACGAGGTAGAGCATCACGTCGGCCATCTCCTCGCACACCGACGCGCGCTGTGCGGGTGTCAGCGCCGCCGACTCCTCGGCCGTCAGCCACTGGAAAGGCTCGAGCAGTTCGGCGGCCTCGACGGCGAGCGCCGCCGCAAGGTTCTTTGGCGTATGGAAGCGGTCCCAGTCGCGCTCGGCGGCGAACGCGCGCAGCGCGTCACGCAGCGCATCGAGTTCGGAGCGCGCCGCCGGCTCAGCAGAACCTTCCGGGGAGGGGTTCACGGCGAAGCGGTCCTCGACGATCAGAAATCCCGCGGCGAGTCCGGTCGCTGCACGACGTGGATGCGCAGTCCGTCCGGGTCGTAGACGACCAGTTCGGTCGCTGAACCGTCGTCGGTGCTGACCGGCGGCACCGCGTAGCGCGCGCCGAGCTCCTGGAGCCGGGCGTGTACGGTGCCGATGTCGTTGGTACGCAGCGCCATCGCGTGCTCGCCGATCGCGAGCACTTCGCCGACTGGCCGCGACAGCGGCGTCGATGCGGGATCGGCGAGCTGCAGCAGCCCGATGCTGGCCGACGGCCGCCGGCGGCCGTTGATGACTCCATCGGTGACAAGCAGCGCGAAACGCGCACGCCGTGATATCGGTATGCCGAGCTGCGCCTTGGTCAGCGCATCGTCGAGATCGACCTCGCGCTCGACCCGCAGGCCGAAGGCGCGGGTGTAGAAACGCTTGCTCGCCTCGAGATCGCGAACGACGAGCATCGTGCGCATGAAGACCACGGCGAGCGGTTCACCGGCGAGGGCGGGGCCGTCGAGCGCTCGCCGGGGCGCGGCCTTCGGCTCGCCCCCGTGCAGTGGCGCGACCAGGCACGCGGCGCAGAGCAGCAGAGTGAGCCGCGCCGCCGGGCGCCTGCGGCTCGCGCCTGTCGTCGTCGTTGTCTTCATCACACCCCTCCGCGTCGCCCGGTCGCCGATTGTGGACCCGGCGACGCGCGGGGTCGAGATCAGAAGTTGATCGTCGTCGTCGCGTTCGCCGTGACCGTGGCGTTCTGCGGCGCGCTGAAGCTCAGCGTCTCGTTGGTTTCGGGGTTGTCGGTGCCGCCACCGCAGGTGAATGCAAGCGTGTACGGACCGGCTTCGAGGAACGAGACCCGGTAGCTCCACGCGCCGGTGGTCGCATTCTGGCTGACAGGAACCGAGACCAGCGGATCGACGTCAGGCGCCGGATCGCTGTCGCTGTCGGCGGGAGTCACGCCCGAGCCCTGGAACACGGAGACGAACGGCGTGCACCCGGCCGTTACCAGCAAGCCGGCCACCGTGCCCTCGATGCGCCCGACCTGCAGGTTGTCGACGACGCGCAGCACGGGCTTCAGCAGATAGTTCGGCGCGAGCCCCGGCGGCGCGATGATCGAGCGGCGAAGGTCGAAGTCGATCGTGAATTGGCTCGTGCCGCCCTGCGCCACGGTAAAGCCGCGGATGAGCTGCAACCCGCGCTCCTCGCCGCTGGGGATGAACAGCGGGAAACTGCGGCCGTCGAACAGTTCGATCACCGAGGCATTGGTGTTCTGCTGCGCGACGACCTGCAGTCGCATCCACTCGTAGCGCCCGGCCGGGATGGGCCGCCCCTGCAGCAGCGGTGCGCTGCCACCGTTACGAAGCGCGTAGACGTCGATGCGCTGATCGGGGTTGATGTCGTAGGTGACGGGTGGTCCACCCTCGGGTTTCAGCTCGATGGCCGAAAAGGTCACGTAGACATGGCGCGCGCCGTCGACGGGCGCATCCGTGATGCTGATGTTCAGCGCCCCCGTGCGCGGACCGCTGTCGTCGGAACCGCCATCGCACGCCACCAGCAGCGCGGCCGATGCGCCGGTCAGGCAGGCCGCGCGCACGAAGGAGCGGACGAATGAAGTAATGATCTGACCCTCGACATCTGCCAAACGATCTATGCAGATAGCGGCAAACGTAAAGGAGGTTGACGGCAGTCTCCAGATGACGCTCTCTGGCGACAGTTTCGAGGGCGATCGCGTTGTCTCCCATCGCGCTCGCAGCACCGCCCCACGGATGGCGCTGCGTATTCGTCGAAGCGCGCCAGTAGCCGGTCGACCCGAAATTTAACAAATTTAACCTATTCCGGTCCGCGGCCGCAGAATCGCGCTGAGACGGTCGCTGCTGCCCGGGATGCGCTCGAGATGCGGGTAGCGCAGGCCACCGCGGTAATCGACATGCACGGTGCGGTACTCGTCGAGCACGCGAACGAGCAGCTCGAGTCGGCCGCTCGCACCCGGTTGCGCCGCGGCGACGACCGCCTCGCGCAGCCGCTCCTCGTCGAAGGCTTTGCCGCCCACGGCGACGAGCTGCGCGCCGGCCGCTAGTCCCGCGCGGAAGGCGGGACTGCCCCAGACGACCTCGGTGAGCCGGCCACCGTCGCGCGCAATCGCAATGCCGAGCGAGAACGTGTAGTCGTGGCTGCGGAGACGACGCTCGCGACTCGCGACATATGGCGACGGCGTGTCGTTGTAGACCAGTCGCCAGCCGGCGCGCGCGAGACCGGACCGCGGCCACTCGGCGCCAGGCGCCGGCGACGCGACGCTGCCGTCGTTCGCATCGAGACGGCTGCGCAGGAAGGCCCGCCAGTCGTGCGGCGCGATCGCGCCGAGCGTCGCGACGAGATCGTCGAAGCGGAACAGCACCGGGCCGAGCTCGCCGTCCCGGATGCCGAAGAAGCGCACCGCGAAGTCGTCGAGAGAATGGCGCTCGCGAGTCAGCACCCGCAGCTGCGCATCGACGTCGAGCCACAACAGCGTGCCCTCCGAGTAGTAGTCGGTGCCGCGCTGCCAGGTCGGATGCGCGCGCGGCTGGCGGTAGGCCATGATCGGCTGGTGAGTCGTGTCCTGCAGGTTGCGCCAGGCGCGCCCCGGCCGCTGCTCGCCGTAGACCGCCGCGACCCAGGCGAGCGCCTCGCGCGCGAACGTTTCGCTCCAGAGGCCCGAGCGCGCGGCAAGCACGGCCGACCAGTACTCGGTGAGCCCTTCGTAGACCCAGAGCAGCGAGTTCTGCATAGGCTCGTTGAAGTCCGGCGTCCACAGGTCCGCCGGTCGCCGGAACTTGCCCACCCAGGAGTGCACGAACTCGTGCGGCAGCAGGCCGCGGACTTCGGCGGTCTCGTTCCAGTCGACGAAGTAACCCGGACCGATCGCGTTCTCGCTCGACTCGTGATGCTCGAGTCCTATGCCGCCGAAGTGCTCACTGAGCGCGAGCAGGAATTCGTAGCGCGAATAGTGACGCGCGCCGAACAGCGTGACGGCTTCGCGCACCAGTCGCCGATGCGCAGCGATCTGCTCGGGTTGCGCCTCGAGCAGCGCGGGTCGATCGGCGAAGGCCGTGAGGTACACCGGGGCACGCGCCGTGGCGTCGAGTTCGAAGCGCCGGACGTGGCGGCCAGCGAGCAGCGGCGAGTCCACGAGCCGCTCGAGCGTCACGTCGGCGAACTGAACGCGCTCGTGCGTCAGCGTGCTCGCAAGGCTGTGCTGCGCCGCGTCCGCGGCCGGCTCTGCCGGCGCGACACTTACGCGCTCCACCTCGCGTAAGGCGCTGGCGTAGATCCAGCCTGGCCGCAGACGGAGCACCGGGCGCACGCGGATGCGGTTCACGTAATGGCCCGCCGGATAGAGCAGTGCTTTCTCCCACTGCAGTCCGATGATCTCGGGTGTGATCACGCGCCGCCCCTGCTCGGCCGTCAGCGCGGTCGCACACTGCAGCGCAATCTCGAGCGCGGTCGTGTCTGCGGGCGCATCGACCTCGAAGGCATGGGTGTCGAGCGGATGGCGGCGCCAGGAGAGACGCCGGCGCTCGCCGCGCGCGTCCCGAGAGTGGATGACGAGTCCCGCGAGCGCCTCTATGGGGCCGGTCGGCGCGTGGTTGCCGGGCAGCCAACGCGGATAGAGCAGCGTGATCGGCCCGCCGCCGAACGGGATCCGTTGCGTCGTGCGAATGACCCGCTGGTCGAGGTCCGTCAGGTCGACGTCGATCTCAATCAGTCCGGGAAACTCGACGTCGGTCGGCGTCGGGCGGACTGGCGAGCCCGTGGCTGCGGCCTCGGCCGCGAAGGTGCCTGGCTGGGCTGCTAGGCCCCCATAGACCAGCAGTGCGATCAGCGCGAAAGGCGGACTGCGCATAATCTCCCACTTTACCCCTTGTCGGCGCCCGCCGACGCAATCGCCATGAACTTCGCCGCCGCGGCCATCGTCCAATTTCGGCGTCCCCACCCTTTAAGAAAGGATCCGTCACATGTCGCAGTTGGTTCCCGCCGGTGGCATAGCCGCCCTGACCCTCGCTGCTTTCACGCCGCTCGCCATCGCCGCCGACAACGGTGTCTACCTCGGCGCGGGCTTCACGAAGGCCCGGGTCGATGACCTCGCCACCCAGCTCGATTTCGACGACGAGAGCTTCAAGCTGATCGCCGGCTTCCGCCCGCTCGACGCGTTTGGCGTCGAGCTCAACTACATCGATCTAGGCCGTGACCACGTCGCCATCGGGCCGCTGGCCGTGTCGGCCAAGAGCAAGGCCTATGCGGGATACGCGGTCGGTTTCCTGCCGCTCGCACCTGTCGACCTGTTTGCAAAGGCTGGCGTCGCGCGTTGGGAGGCCGAGACCACGAGCAGCGCGTTCGGGCGACTCAAGGACGACGGCACCGAGTTCGCCTGGGGTGCCGGGCTGCAGGTCCGCCTCGGCAGCCTCGGCGTGCGGCTCGAATACGAGAGCTTCGACGTCGGCCGCGACAGCCGCTCGGAACTTGTCAGCCTCGGGGCAACCTGGACATTCCTCTGAGCAGGGGTGGGCCCGCCATTGTGGCGCGGGCGACACACGCCTTGCTTTAAGTATCTAATTTTTAAAGAATTAAATTTTTTGAGTCCTGTGAACGTTTGGGCGCGATCTCGGTCTTAAGCTTCGAGTGCCTCTTGCACTCCCCGCTTCCCTCCCTGAGCGGGTACAACCCGGAACATCGAGACCTGTGCCGGGTTAGTCTGGCCCCGGTGGCTCACGCCACCGGGGTTTCTTTTTTGGCGCCTTCGGCACCGCGCAACATCGCCAGCAAGACTCGCTGCGCGGCCTCGACGCCTTCGCCGCTGTGCGCGGAGAACAGCTGCACGCCGGTCTCACTGGACAGCGCGGCACGTGCGGCACGCAGCGCGGCAACCTTCTCGGCCTGGTTGAGCTTGTCGGCCTTGCTGAGCAGCACCTGCACCGGGCGCCGGGCCGGATCGGCCCAGGCGATCAGATCGAGGTCCTCCGCGCGCACTCCCCGGCGCGCATCGATCACGAGCATCAGCCCTGCCAGCGAAGCGCGAGTGCGCAGCGCCTCGAGCAGCGGTACCCAGCCCCGGCGTTCCTCGTCCGAAACCTCCGCGTAGCCGTAGCCGGGCAGGTCGACGATGCGCTCGCCCACGGCGAGTTCGAAGAAGTTGAGCAGACGCGTGCGGCCCGGCAGCTTGCTGGTCCGCGCGAG
>CAZAWM010000116.1:0-4986 GCA_964488605.1 uncultured Steroidobacteraceae bacterium
AACGTCGAGCTTGACGTCGACGACGATGTCGCGTGCATCGGGCATGTGAACGACGAGGTCGGGCCGGAGCGCTCCGTCCGCGCCGCTGGTCTGCAGCTGCTCGGTGAAGTCGCAGTGCGCGGACATGCCGGCGAGCTCGACACAGCGGCGCAGCGTGAGCTCTCCCCAGCGGCCGCGCACCTCGGGGCGGCGCAGCGCCGTGACGAGATTGCGCGTCTCGCGCTCGAGCTGGGACTGGCCGGCGGCCACGGACGCGAGCTGCGCGCGCAGGGTGCTGAAGTCCTCGCGGCGCTCGCGTTCGAGCGATTCCACCTGCCGCTCGGTCTTTTCGAGCGTGGCGCGGATGCTCGCGAGCAACTGTGCGATCGCCGCCTCACGCTGCGTGAACGTCGCCTGCGCCTCGGCCTGCTCGCGGCCCAGTGTCTCGCGCGCGAGCTGTAGGAACAGCTCGCTGTTCGAGCGCAGCGTCTGACCGGCGAGTTCCTCGAAGGCGGCCCTGAGTTGAGCCTCGCTACGCTCCAACAGTTCGAGCTGGGCCGTCTGCCGCTCGGCGTCGGCCGCGAGGCGCGCGCGCGCGGCTTCCAGCTCGGCCCGAAGCTGCTCGGCACGCTGGCTCGCGCCAAGCCGTCCGGCGAGCCAGCCGATCAAGACGCCGGCCGCGAGACCTAGCGCCAGTGCGAGCATGAGCCATAGAGGGGACTCGAACATGCTCATGTCTGCCTCTCTGGGGAGAGGCTTGTCGTTCCGGCAGCTGAATGTTCCGCCGCCGGCGAACGGGCGGCGAGCCAGCGAGCGAATTCGAACAGACTGTCGACGGCCGTCTCTGCACCCCAGTAATCGTCGGGCGGCGACTCGTGATAGCCGTAGCGGGCGAATGCGGCGCGCATTCCGGCCGCGCGGCCGTGCAAGGCGAGGTGCTCGGGCAGTGGCTCGGTCAGCCAACCGGGCTTGCTCGTGACGATGCCCCACGGCACGCCGTGACCATTCTCGGCCAGGAGCATGTTCAAGGCCGCGCCCATGTCGGGCGCCGTGTCGAGCAGCGTGCCGTCGAGGTCGAACAGCACACAGCGGAGGATAGGGCCGGCCCGGCTGCTCATGCGGTGGCGCGCGACAGCCAGGCGATGTAGTTGACGCTCGGGTCGCGTGTCAGGCTCGTCTGCTTGCTGACCGGGTTGAACTCCAGTCCGGCTAGCTCGTGCAGCGTCAGTCCACAGCCGCGCGCCCAGGCGGCGAGTTCCGAGGGCCGGATCAGTCTCTCGAATTCGTGCGTGCCGCGTGGCAGAAACCTCGCGAGGTACTCGGCGCCGACGATCGCTAGCGCGAATGCGCGCGCCGTCCGGTTGATCGTCGAGACGAACAACGAGCCGCCGGGGCGCAGCAGGGCGCCAAGCTCGGCGAGCGTGCGATCGGGTGCGGGCACGTGCTCGAGCATCTCCATGCAGGTGACGACGTCGTACGCGCCAGGCTCGTTCGCCGCTAGGTCGGCGCTCGAGGCCACGCGATAGTCGATGTCGAGTCCCGCCTCGAGCGCGTGTAGACGCGCGACTTCGATCATCGACGGCGCAAGGTCGACCGCGGTGACGCGCGCGCCGGCACGGCAGAGCGCCTCGGCCATCAGGCCGCCGCCGCAGCCGACGTCGAGCACTCGCGCCGAGCGTAGCGGCACACGGGCCTGCACGAACTCGGCGCGTACCGGATTCAGCCGGTGCAGCGGCATGAATTCGCCCTGCGGGTCCCAGAAGCGGTGCGCCAGCGCGTCGAAGCGGGCGACCTCGGCCGGATCGGAAGACGGCGCCTTGCTGTTCGTGCGGGCGCTCATGCAGCAGCTCCCAGCCCCATTCGGACCATCCATTGGCGGGCCTGCCGTTCGACCTCGGTCAGATCGAGGAGTTCGAGCTGACGGCGTCGCACCACGTGCCGTCCGGCCACCCAAACGTCGCTGATGTCGGCACGCGTGACGTCGTAGAGCAACGATTCGGCGACGAGCGGCGGACCGACCCCGGGCAGGTGCGCCAGATCCACGGCGATGAAATCGGCGGACTTGCCCGCGATCAGCGAGCCGACGTCGGTGTCCAGACCGAGCGCACGCGCGCCGCCCAGTGTCGCTATGCCGAGAGCCGCGTGAGCCTCGAGCCGGTTCGAATCCCCGCTGGCACCCGCTGTGAGCAGTGCGGCGAGCCGCGCCTCGGCGAGCAGGTCGGGAACTCCAGCGCTCGGGGCGTCGTCGCTGCCGAGCGCGACGGGTACGCCGCGGTCGCGCAGCGCGGCCAGGGGCGGCAGCCCGCTGCCGTGGCGCAGGTTGGAGGCCGGACAGTGCACGGCCGCGATTCCCGAGCGCTGCACGGTTTCGAGGTCCGTCTCGTCGAGCGCGATCATGTGGATGCCCGTGAAGCCTGGACGCAGAAGGCCGAGCTGGGCGAGGCGAGCGATCGGGCGCCGGCCGTGCGCCGCGAACGATTCTCGCACCTCGGCTGCGGTCTCGTGGAGGTGCATCGCGAGCGGCGCGTCGAGCTGGTCGGCGATCCGCTGCAGGTGTCTGAGCGTCTCGTCGCTGACCGAGTAAGGAGCGTGCGGAGCGAAATACAGCCGTACCCATGGGCTCGCGCGGTACGCGTCCCATAACGATGCGCCTTTGACGAGGCAGTCGCGGGCATCCTCGGCCCAGGCGGTGGGCGCGTCGGTCACCGGCAGGCCGACGGCGATCCGCAGCCGCAGTTCGACGGCGAGTCGCGCGACTTCTTCCGGGAACAGATACATGTCGGCGAAGCTCGTGATTCCGGCAAGCAACATCTGGGCGATTGCCAGACGCGAGCCGGCCCGCACGAACTCGGCGCTGACCCAGCGGTTCTCCAATGGCCAGACCGACTCCCGGAGCCACTGGCGTAGACTGCCTTGAGGAGGTGCGCTGCGCAGCAGGGACATCGCTGCATGCGTGTGCGCGTTGACGAAGCCGGGCAGCAGCACGTGGTCCGGTCGCTCGATCTGCACGGGCGCCGTGTAGTGCTGGCGGAGCGAACTTCTCGGCGACACCGCGACGATACGGCCGCCGGCGACGGCCAGTCCGTAGCCCTCTAGCACGGCCCCTGCGGGCTCCATCGGCACCAGCCAGCGCCCATGAACGAGGAGGTCGACGGACTGCATCGAAGGGGTGCCTCGCCGCACGGGATCGGAACAGTCGCGAAGTATATCGACGCAGGGGCCATCCGGGTATGTAAGCGGGCTCCGTCAGGGGCCACTGTGCTAGACTTTTCGCTTCCTCTCGGCCCGCTTGAGCACGAGCTCCGATGTCGGACGTCGCCCGCGAAATACTGCCCGTCAACCTCGAAGACGAGATGAGGCAGTCGTACCTCGACTACGCGATGAGCGTGATCGTCGGGCGCGCGCTGCCCGATGTGCGTGACGGACTCAAGCCGGTGCATCGTCGCGTGCTTTATGCGATGCACGAAGCCAATAACGTCTGGAACCGGCCCTACGTCAAGTGCGCGCGCGTCGTCGGCGACGTCATGGGCAAGTACCACCCGCACGGCGACTCGGCGATCTACGACTCGCTCGTGCGTATGGCCCAGGATTTCTCGCTGCGCTATACGCTGATCGACGGGCAGGGCAATTTTGGCTCGGTCGACGGCGACCCGCCCGCGGCGATGCGCTACACGGAATGCCGGCTCGAGCGCATCGCTGGCGAACTGACCGCCGACATCGACAAGAACACGGTCGATTTCGTGCCCAACTACGACGGCAAGGAGATGGAGCCGGCGGTGCTGCCGGCCCGCATCCCGAACCTGCTCATCAATGGATCCTCGGGTATCGCGGTCGGCATGGCGACCAACATCCCGCCGCACAACCTCACGGAAGTCATCGACGCCTGCCTCGCCGTCATCGACGAGCCCGAGATCGGTCTCGCGGCGCTGATGCAGCAGGTTCCGGGACCCGATTTCCCGACCGCGGGCATCATCAACGGCGCGGATGAGATCGTGGCCGCGTACAAGACCGGCCGCGGTCGCCTGTCGATCCGGGCGCGCACGACCATAGAGGACGTCGGCAAGGGCGACCGACAGGCCATCGTCATCACGGAGTTGCCGTATCAGGTCAACAAGGCGCGGCTCATCGAGCGCATCGCGGAACTCGTGCGCGAGAAGCAGCTCGACGGCATCGCCAGCGACGGGCTGCGCGATGAATCGGACAAAGACGGCATGCGCATCGTCGTCGAGCTGCGCCGGGGCGAGAACGCCGAGGTCGTGCTCAACAAGCTCTACGCTCTAACGCCGCTCGAGACCGTGTTCGGCATTAACATGGTCGCTCTGGTCGACGGGCAGCCGCGTCTGCTGTCGCTGAAGGAGATGCTCGAGGCGTTCATCGCGCACCGGCGCGAGGTGGTCGCCAGGCGCACGGTCTTCGAGCTCGAGCAGGCCCGCGACCGAGCGCACGTGCTCGAGGGCCTGGCCATCGCGCTCGCCAACATCGATCCGATCATCGCTCTCATCAAGGCCTCGTCGTCGCCGCAAGAGGCCCGCGATGCACTCTGCGCACGGGCGTGGCCGGCCGGCGCGGTGCCGCAGATGCTCGAGCGCGCGGGCGCCATTTCGACGCGCCCGCGCAATCAGACCGGCGACTATGGTCTCGCCGATGGCAGCTATCGGCTCTCCGAGACGCAGGCACAGGCCATCCTCGATATGCGCCTGAACCGTCTCACGGGACTCGAACAGGACAAGATCCTTGCCGAGTACCGCGAACTGCTCGATCGGATCGTCGACCTGTCCGACATCCTGGCACGCCCGGGGCGCCTGACTGCCGTGGTGCGCGCCGAACTCGTCGCGATCCGCGACAGCTACGGTGACGAGCGTCGGACCGAGATCAACCGGGACCATGTCAATCTCGCCACGGAGGATCTGATCGAACCGCAGGACGTGGTAGTGACGCTCTCGCACGCCGGCTACGCCAAATGCCAGCCGGTCGGCGAATACCAGGTGCAGCGCCGCGGTGGGCGCG
>CAZAWM010000116.1:4996-9736 GCA_964488605.1 uncultured Steroidobacteraceae bacterium
TTCGTTGCGCATACGCACGATACGCTGCTGTGCTTCTCGAATCGCGGCAAGGTCTACTGGTTGCGGGTGTTCGAGCTGCCACAGGCGGGTCGTAATGCGCGTGGCAAACCGCTCGTGAACCTGATGCCGCTCGACGATGGCGAGAAAATCAACGCCATCCTGCCGATCAAACAGTTCGACGACGAGCACTTCGTCTTCATGGCCACGAGTCACGGGACGGTCAAGAAGACGCCGCTGTCGGCGTACTCGCGGCCGCGTCCCTCCGGCATCATTGCGGTAGATCTTCGCGATGGCGACCGTCTGGTCGGCGTTGCGCTCACGGACGGCCGCCGCGATGTGATTCTGTGTTCCGACGGCGGCAAGGCCATCCGGTTCAGCGAACGGGAGGTCCGGGCAATGGGTCGCGACGCGACGGGCGTGCGCGGCATCAGGCTCGCCGCCGGGCAGCAGGTCATCTCACTAGTCGTCGTCGACGAAGGCTACATCCTTACGGCGTCCGAGAACGGTTACGGGAAGCTGACGCCGATCGACGAGTTTCCGGTGCATGGCCGTGGAGGCCAAGGAGTAATCGCGCTGCAGACGACCGAAAGGAACGGCGCGATGGTCGCCGCCTTGCAGGTCAGGCCCGATCAGGAAATCATGCTGATCAGTTCCTCCGGTACGCTGGTCCGGACCGCCGTCGCGGATATCTCCGTTCTGGGACGCAACACCCAGGGCGTGCGGTTGATCCGTCTCGATCAAGGCGAGCGCCTCGCGGGTGTCGGTCGGATCGAACGCCTCTCTGGGGACGATGATGAGGCAGAGCCCGAGGTGGAACCGCGGGCGGACGGTCCGCCCGTCGACGTCACCGCGGGCGTCGGCGACGGCTCCGCACCGGCTGGCTGACGGTTCCCCATTTTGTCCTTTCGCTCTTTCGGGATCGATTGAAGTGCGTGTATTCAACTTTGCCGCCGGCCCGGCCACCCTACCGCTCGAAGTGCTGGAGCAGGCTCGTGACGAAATGACCGACTGGCAGGGCAGCGGCATGTCGGTCATGGAGGTCAGTCACCGCAGCAAGGCGTTCGTGGCCGTCGCGGAGCAGGCCGAGGCCGATCTGCGCGAGCTCCTCGGCATTCCGGCCGACTACAAGGTGCTGTTCCTGCAGGGCGGCGCGACGGGCCAGTTCGCGGCGATTCCTCTGAACCTGACCACACCGGACTCGGTGGTCAGCTTCATCAACACGGGCGCTTGGTCCAAGAAGGCGATCGCCGAAGCCCGCAAGTACTGCCGCACGCAGGTCATCGCCGACGAGGCTGCAAGCAACTACTCGACCGTACCCGCCTCGTCAACGCTGCAGATCGATCCGCAGTCGGCCTACCTGCATTACACGCCGAACGAGACCATAGGTGGAGTCGAGTTCCCGTACGTACCCGATGCCGGCAGCGTGCCGCTCGTCGCCGACATGTCCTCGACGATCCTGTCGCGTCCGATCGACGTGTCGAAGTTCGGGCTCATCTATGCAGGGGCCCAGAAGAACATCGGTCCCTCCGGTATCTGCCTCGTGATCGTTCGCGAGAATCTCGTCGGGCGCGCCCGTCGGGGCACTCCCTCGATCTGGGACTACGAGGCCATGGCGAAGGAAGGCTCGATGCTGAACACGCCGCCGACCTTCGGCATCTACGTCGCGGGTCTCGTGTTCAAGTGGCTCAAGAAGGCGGGCGGTCTCGCGGCGGTCGGCGAGCGCAACCGACAAAAGGCCGAGAAGCTGTATGCGGCGATCGATGGCTCCGGCTACTACCGCAACCCCGTGGCGAGGCACTGCCGCTCCTGGATGAACGTGCCGTTCACGATCCCGAATCCCGAGCTCGAGAAGACCTTCTGTGCCGAGGCGGCGAGGGCGGGTCTAAGGAACCTCGAAGGACATCGGTCGGTGGGCGGCATGCGTGCCAGTCTCTATAACGCGATGAGCCTCGAGGGCGTGGAAGCGCTGATCGGCTTCATGCGCGACTTCCAGCGCCGCTACGGCTGAGGGTCGGTCCCGATGAACCGGTTTCGGATCCTCACGCTCAACAACATCAGCGTCCGCGGGCTCGAGCGCCTGCCGCGCGAGCGCTACGAGGTCGCCTCGGATCTGTCCCGCCCGGACGCGATCCTGGTTCGTTCCGCGGACATGCACGGAATGACGATCCCGGAGAGCGTGCGAGCCGTCGGACGCGCCGGCGCAGGCGTCAACAACGTGCCAGTCGAGGCGCTATCGCGTCGCGGCGTCGTCGTGTTCAATGCGCCCGGGGCGAATGCCAATGCGGTCAAGGAACTGGTGCTCGCGTCGCTGTTCCTCGCCGCGCGCAACATCTGCCAGGCTTGGGACTTCGCGCGCTCGCTGCGCGGCGACGACGCGGCGATCGACGAAGCGACCGAGAAAGGCAAGAAGAACTTTGTCGGCTTCGAACTGCCGGGTCGGACGCTTGGCGTCGTCGGTCTCGGTGCCATCGGTGTGGAGGTGGCCAATTCGGCCGAGCGGCTCGGCATGCGCGTTCTCGGGTACGATCCGCAGATCACCGTCCAGCGCGCCTGGCAGCTATCGTCGACCGTCCAGCAGGCGCTCTCGCTCGACGACCTGTTCGCGCGCTCGGACATCATTACCGTGCATGTGCCACTCACCGACGCGACTCGCGCGCTCGTCAACCACGCCCGGCTCAAGCTGATGTCGAGCAAGGGCGTCATCCTGAACTTCTCGCGGGCGCCGATCGTCGACGACGCGGCGGTCATCGAGGCCCTGGACGCCGGGCGGTTACACGCTTACGTCTGCGACTTCCCGAACAACGCGCTCAAGGATCATCCGAGGGTCATCACGCTGCCACACATCGGTGCTTCGACCAGCGAAGCCGAGGAGAACTGCGCGGTCATGGTCGCCGAGACGCTGCGCGATTACCTCGAGAATGGCAATGTCCGCAACAGCGTGAACTTCCCGGAAGTGGTGCTGCCGCGCCTTCCGAATACGACTCGCCTCGCGATCGCCAACAGCAACGTTCCGAACATGGTCGGACAGATCTCGACGCTGCTCGCGACCGAAAAGGTCAACATCGCCGAGCTCCTCAACAAGTCGCGAGGCGCATATGCCTACACGCTCGTGGACGCCGACGGTGAGATCGGCGAGGTTTTGCTGCAGCGGATCCGGGCGATCGAAGGCGTGCTCGCCGCGCGTCGGCTCTGATGTTCGGTTCTGATACGGAGTGCCCATGGCGGCGAGGAAGCGTGCCGGCAGAAAGCAGCTACCCGTGAAGTCGCCGCAGCGGGATCTCGAGAGCCTGCGACGGCAGATCGACCGCGTCGACGCGCAGCTCCATGCGCTGATCAACGAAAGGGCGCGGCTCGCCCGCCTGGCGGGTATCTCGAAGCATGCCGACGGCCACCTCGTCGACTTCTACCGGCCCGAGCGCGAGGCCGAGGTGCTGCGGCGGGCGATCGAGCGCAACCGCGCGGCACGCGCGCAGGGGGCGCTGCGCGACGAGGAGATGGTGCGGCTGTTCCGCGAGATCATGTCGGCCTGTCTCGCGCAGGAGGAGCCGCTGAAGGTCGCTTTTCTCGGTCCCGAGGGCACCTTCACCCAGGCGGCGGTCTACAAGCACTTTGGGCACTCGGTGCGCGCGCTACCGCTACCGGCCATCGACGAGGTGTTCCACGAGGTCGAGAGCGGTCATGCCGACTTCGGTGTCGTTCCCATAGAAAATTCGACGGAAGGCACCGTCAATCACACGCTGGACCGCTTCCTGACCTCGCCGCTCAAGATCTGCGGCGAGGTCGAGCTCCGGATCCATCAGTACCTGATGGGGCGCATGACCGAACTGTCCCAGATCGTGAGGGTCTGCAGCCATCCGCAGTCGCTCGCCCAGTGCCGGGGCTGGCTCAACGAGCACCTGCCAACGGTCGAGCGCATCGCGGTCGCGAGCAATGCCGAGGGCGCGCGTCGCGCCCGCGACGAGAACGGGACGGCGGGGATCGCCGGTCAGACCGCGGCCGAGGTCTACGGACTCACGCTGCTTGCCACCGAGATCGAGGATCGGCCTGACAATACCACGCGCTTCTTCGTCATCGGTCGACGGCTGTTCGGCCGCAGCGGGGTGGACCGGACCACATTGCTCGTGTCGACCGCGGAAACGGCGGGCGCAGGCGCGCTCTACCGGCTGCTGGGCCCGCTGGCGAAGCACGGTATCAGCATGACCCGCATCGAGTCGCGGCCGTCGCAGCGGCGCAAGTGGGACTACGTGTTCTTCATCGACATAGAGGGTCACGTCGACGAGCCGCATGTCGCGGCGGCTCTGGCCGAACTCAAGGCCCAGGCTTCGCTGTACCGCGTGCTCGGGTCCTACCCGCGGGCCGTGCTCTGAAGGGTCGCTGACGTGCCGGAGCGGTCCTGGCCCCAGGCATCTTGGCGCGTGCTGCCGGCCCGGCGCGTCGCCGGGCAGGTCGTGGTGCCGGGTGACAAGTCGGTATCGCATCGCGCATTGATGCTCGGGGGTATCGCCGAGGGCACGACCGACATCGAAGGTTTTCTCGCCAGCGAGGACTGCCTGGCGACGCTCGGCGCGCTGCGCGCGTTGGGCGTCACGATCGAATGCATCGAGCCGACGCGCGTGCGCGTGCACGGCGTCGGGCGGCACGGTTTGCGTGGCGCGGCGGGCCCGCTCGACATGGGGAATGCCGGAACGGCCATGCGGTTGTTCATGGGGCTGCTGTCCTGGCGGCCGTTCGATTCCACGC
>CAZAWM010000117.1:0-9654 GCA_964488605.1 uncultured Steroidobacteraceae bacterium
GTGGCCGTCGGGGTCGACGAGCATGTCGGCGATGTTCTGCGCGTCGCGCACCTCCAAGGGCCCGCGCCGCACCTCGAGGAGCGGGTTGTAGCGGGCGCCGCTCCCGTCGCGGCACGTCGGATCGAACTTGAGGCAGCGGCCGCCGAGCTCGGCGCTGCGCCACCCCGCGGTCTGCGCCCAGTTCTCGCCCTTGATGTCGTGAACCACGACGCTCTCTCGCCACGAGAGGAGCGTCGGGATCACCCAGCCGACGCCCTTCCCCGAGCGAGTCGGCGCAAAACCGAGCACGTGCTGGGGTCCGTGGTGCCGGAGATAGGCGCCGCGATCGCGAGCCCGCCGCTTGTAGACGCCGAGGAAGAGCCCCTCCCCTTTGAGCAGCTCGGCCGCCTCGACCTCGGCATGCGTCGCCCAGCGCGCCGAGCCGTGCGCGTCGGTGTTACGGGCGTTGCGTCGCGCCCTTCTCCACGCGACGTACATCGCAACGAGGAACAACAGGTGCGCCGGGACGACGATCGCGTAGTGCGCCGTGTTGAAGATCGGCTTCGCGCTCTCCGCGTCGCCGAAGTGCCAATCCCACACCCACACGGCCCACGGCTCGTAGACCGGGAGAAATGCCGCGGCGACCGCCATGATGAGGAACGCCGCGAGCGTTCCCGCCACGCGCCGCAGAGGCTCGACCCGCACGGCCGACACCAAGAGCAGGCCGAAGACGCCGGCGACGCTCAGCATCAGTAGCCGCCCTGCTGGGCCAGTCTGGAAGAGTGGAGCGCCGAGGTTAGGGTGGAAGCGGAACTGCCACGCCACCCATTCGGTCGTTCCCCAGATCACGAGCGCCATCACGCCGAGAACGGCGAAAATCGGGCTCAGGTAGATGCCGATTCGCGCGTGAGGCCGGTCCTGGCCGAGGTCGTAGATCGGGGCGTGAGTCGTCGTCATCCCGGTCCCGCTCGCGCGGAACACGGGGCATCCTGGCGTGCCGCTACCGCATAGGTGAGTTCAGCCCTATCCGCAACTCCGCAACCTCCAGCCCGAGCAGCCCCAGCAGAACACAGGCCACCCTGCCAAAGCCCAGCTACGGGATCCTGAATCGCCCAAGCAGAGCATGCCGCCCGCTCGCCGGGTCGAACTCGCGTTGGATGTCGTCCCGCTCGGTTCGCCCAAGACGAGACCAGGTCGCCACCTCGTTGGGGTTGCTCGTTGTGTCAAAGCCATTCGACAGCGAGATCCCCACCAAATTGCTTATCAGAAAGCGATCGTGGAAGTCGTCCCAGAAGAACACATCCACCTGCACGCCAGCCGAGCGAGCCACCCCCAACAGGCGACTCCTGAAGCTGCTCTCGATGCGAGCGAGCACATCGCGATGCGCGCGTTTATCACGCGATTCCTCCCAGCACACCCTGTGAATCTCGATGGCTGGCGCGGGCGTCCGGCGGCCGGCTCTCTCGAGGATTGCAGCGAACTCGCGATAGCCGTGCCGGCCCGGATCCAGATGGGGATCGATGAAGACGAGCGAATTCGCGCATCGCAAGATCGGATCCAGGTGCTCTTGGTACGCCGCGAGGCTCCGCATCGGCCGGGCAGATGGGCTGCGCCTAGTCCACCAGGGGGTCGTCGAGAGCCGGTCGATCGCCGCAACCAGCAGCTCGCCCTGGTGGGCGTCTTTCACGCGCTGGGTGACGACCACACCTCCCGTGAGCGGCCGAATAGCGTGCGTAGCGAGTGCCTCGGCACACCAGGCGCAGTCGTCAGCCGGCGCGGTGGCCAGCGCAGCCGGGAGCCTGATCAGCCGGCCCTGGGTCGCGAGCTTCTTCACGAGTTCCTTGCCATGGCGATGCCACGAGCGACCGTCGCTTGCGAATAGCGCTCGCCACTCCCCAGCTCTGAGGTCCCGCACCAGGCCCTCGCTCATCATTACCTCTCGGATGGCGGCGAGCTGCAGACCGCAGACCTCCTCGTTCGAGTAGCAGGTCACGTCGAAGACGTCGGGCGTGATCGCATAGTCGCGCACCAGCATCAGAAGATCTCGCGCATTCCTTCCTCGAAAAATCCCCCGGGCCAGGCTTTGACCAGCTCGCCGCGCTCGTTGAGGGGCATCTCACGCACGATGCTCTGCGGGCCGTCGGCTTCCACGAAGAGCACAATCACGTCCTCCGGCCGGACGGGCGACACGCCTTCGGGCAGGTTGTCTGCCGCGGTCTCTCGCATGCGGCGCATAATGCGCAGGAGCAGGTGTTCGCTGTGCGTTTCGATCAAGAAGCTGTTGCCGGCGCCGCCGAGAGCCGATTCGAGCACCACGTCGCCGAGTTCCGACTGGAGCGCCGGGTGTAGGTGTATCTCAGGCTGCTCGACTGCGAGGAGCCGCCCTCTCGACGCGTAGGCAGAGACGAGGACGGGGAGCACTTGGCTTACGCCGATCCCGACATCGCGATGGCTGACGATCGTGCCCGAGCGTTTGTCGACGAGCACGAGATCCTGGAGCGCCTCGCCACGCGATTCGATCACTTCCTTGGCCCACTCCTCGGTGACAGCTTCCGTGTCGATGTCGATGACTTGTTCGAGGTACGCGTCTCGATCGAGCGGCTCAATCGACAAGCGAACCGGTCCGGGCGGTAAATCACCAGCCGCTTCTTCCTCGAGCTGGCGTAGCGCCCAGTTGCGCAGAGTGGCCTCAAGCTTCGGCGCCAGCTCTGCCGGCAGGGCGCTTGCGGGCACGAGTTCTCGGACCTCAAGCTCGTAGGGCGTCTTCAGCCTCTCGGGATCCCCCAGCCATTGGTTCACTCGCGCTCTCACGTCCGCCCGCGTGCGCACCACGTCCCACGCGTAGCCTCCGCCGGCGAACCAGTTAGGGTCGTGGTGCTGCGAAAAGGCAAGGTGCCGCGGCGGGTAGGAGCGCAGCGGCCCGAGGTAGAGGAGCCGGCGGATCTCACCCTCGAGCGCCGCCGAGAGGCCACCCACCAGCTCGCGCAGCACGCGGGGCAGGAAGAGCTTTGCTGCCTGCGCAAGGTCCTCCTGCCTACGCCCGCGACTGATGGCGAGGAACCCACTCGCGCCCTCCACCTCCGTGCCTTCGGGGTCGTCCTCGATGCGCGGGAAGAGGCCGTGGCGCCGCGCCGTGATCCCAGGGACGAGGCCGTCCAACACCTCAGCGAGTCCTGAGAAGTCCTCCTCGCGAACCTCTTGCGTGGTCGTGGCCAATGTGAGGATTCCGCGGAACACCTCGCGGAAGACCGCGTGCGCGTGATCGAGCCGGTCGAGCCTCAGGCGCCCCTCGCGCCGCGCGCTCATGGAGAGGAGGGGCTGACCGTCGACCTCCACCGCGAAGCGCTCCACCCGCACGCCGCCCTCGCGATCGAGATCGCGCGCCGCGTCGCTGGAGAGCGTCGGCTGCTCGCTCGCGAATCCGCCCCCGATTCCGAGCTCGACGACGACGCCCCGCGCCGCGCGCAAGAGCTCCGCGACCCGTCCCGAGAGGCGGCCGGGATCCAGCTCGAAGCCAAGTTCGACCTGCCGCTCGCGCCGACGCCGGTGGACGTACTGACGGAAGCCTCCGAGATCGATCGACTCCCCGCCGATCTGCGTGCGCTGCGTGTCGAGCTCGCCCGTCTCGATTGCGTGGTGCGCGAGCGCCAGCGCATGCAGCACGCTCGACTTCCCCGCGCTGTTGGCGCCGTAGAGCAGCGTGATCGGTCGGAGAGGTATGCGCTGGGCCGGCCCGAAAGCCTTGAAGTTGGCGATGCGGAGGGCGGAGAAGGTCATCCCGCGTCGCCCTCCACCGGGATCTTCGTGAGCGTCACCTGATACCCGAGACCGGTGAGAGTCCTCGCGGTGTTGCGGAGGTTCACCTTGCTGAAGAAGGGCAGGACCAGCTCGCCTGCCGAACGGCTCACGATCGCGAAACCGATCTCGTAGCGGTCAGGGCGGGGGCGCCCTTCGGGCACGCCAGCCCGGTGAGCGGGCCCGACCTTCTTCCTGACCTCCCGGCGGAAGTCCGCGTCCTGCAGAAACAACGTCGCCGAAACCACACCCTGCGCGAACAGATGGCTCAGCACGCTCGACCCCCCATACCGCTTCACGTGGAGCATCGCTCGCTGCCCGACAAACAGGTCGCAAAACTCGATCTGGCTCGCGCCGCCGCCGTAATGGATGTTCTTCTGATCCATCAGCGCGACCGCCGCATCCTGCCCTGCCACCGCCTTGTTGTACGCCGCTTCCGATCCATGTCGGTAGGGAGGCAGCGCATATGTGGTCGACGACAGTTCAGCGACTTCCCGATCAATCCGCTGCACGAAGCGTCGTGCGATCCGGTACCACCGGCCACCTGTCAAGAGGAAGACGTCTTCCCCATCCCGGATCTCGGCATATAGACACTCGTAGACGGACCACTTATCGGTGACATGGCGACCGTCCGGGTCCAGACAATGGACCGACTTTCGCTTGATGGTTTCCGGAGAGAGGCTCGTGGGATCTCGGAGAGACTCGAAAAACGCCTCCAAATGCATGTCGTCGTACGTCTCGGTCCGCTCCGACATCGAGAAGCGAAACCCACCCACCTTTGACCAGTCGATCGGAACCGGGACGGCCAGCCACGCATGATCCAGCTCGCGCTTCGCCAAGCGTTCGACCAACCGCTCGTCCAGCTCGCGGGCCTGCCGATGGTCCCGGATCTCCGCGATCTGATCGACCCACGGGTATCGCTCCCGGTACCTCTGCCTCCGCCATTGCCCGACGTATCGCTCGAGCTGCCCGGGGAGATCGGGAAGGCTGAGCGCGGCCGTCACGGTCAGCGCATCCATCCCGGCCATCATTCGACCAAGGAGCTCGTCCTCGGGTTTACCGACGACAGCTCGCAGCAGGTCTTCCTCCACCTTGAGGCCGAACTGCTCGATCGAGCCGGCACGACTCGCTTCCTCGCGGGTGTGTCGCGCAATCGCGTCGAAGCTCTTGCGGTCGATGCTGCGGATGCTCGCGCCGTCGATCGAGTTCAAGGTCACCTTCAGCCCGAAGTTGGGTTCCCAAATGCCCTGATCGAGCAGGTGGCGTCCATAGCCGAACGTGACGGCCAACCAGTGGCCGCCAACGGGCAGTACCAGTACCGCCGCACTGCTCGCGCTCCGCAAAAGGACCTCGCGGAGATCGACGTGCCCTTCGAAGAACCCGACCCAGGCAGGCGGTACGACCCGCGAGGGCTTTACGAACAGCGTCCCAGCACTCCGGCCGATGCGGACGGGAAAGCTACGAAGCTCGTCCGGCGCCTCGACCGCATCGCGCGCCGCCCGCACTCTGCTCTTCAACAGGTAGATCGTGAGCGGCCGGACGCGGGGCCCTGTAGTCCTGCGGGCCACTCCGCTATGCCTCGGCCAGGAATTTCGCCTGCTGTTCCATCTCCGAGAGCAGCTCGTTCATGTGGGCCTCGCGCCAAGTAGCGGTGAGAGAACCGGAGAAGGCCTGATGAAGCAGGCCTGCAAATGTGATTTGGAGCTTCGCACGCGCGCGCCGCTGCTCCGTGACAAGTTTCGCCTGTGCTCGCGCACACCGACCGAAGCCCGCCTGGCGCCGTCGATCAGCGCGAGGCAGTCCGATCTTGTTCATGCCCGCTTGCGTCAGCTTGCCGCGAGTCGTCCCGGACACGTAGCGGCGGAGGTCGAGTAGGATGAGAGACCAGACGATGAAGTCCGGATCCACGCCCTCTCTACAACGAAGCACATGTGCGTGGTTGTTTACCCAGCTGGGACCTTCGATCTTGTAAGCAGACCTCTCCGCGGGTCCCCAGTAACCACCGTCCTCTGCCAAGAGAACAAGCGTTGCATCAAAGATCGGCTCGTCGATGTAGCCGACGAGTCCGTTAGCACCGTAGTAGGGGATCTTCCCCGATCGATTCGCCCGGTTCGCCTCTCGGACGGGCACCCGCCGGTGATCCAGACAATCCACAACATCTGGAAGAGCGACTGTGGCGATCGCCGGCAGATTAGGATCGCCGAACATCTCGAGGAAAAGCGCCGGGAGGATGCGGTCGGCTTTGGTGTCGGCCTCGGTGCGGAGGCGGCGGAGGTTGTCAGCCTGGTCGAGGATCTCGACGATCCGCCGCTGCTCGGACAGGGGAGGGAGAGAGATCTCAACGCTTTTGACGTCGCTATCGGAGACGGCCGGATAGTTCGCACCCCGGACCTTGGCCGCGAGGGCGCTCACGAAGTCGGCGCAGATCGTTCGGTAGAACAGATACCGCGGTTCGATGACTGCGCGATTCGCGCGTAGGACGCAGAACCCTGTCGAAGCGACCTCGCCATCGAGTTCTTCTGGAACCACGGCGACCGCGTTCAGGTTTGGCCTAACAGTCGAAACGAGTACGTCGTCTCGGCGAATCAGTTTCCGCGCTCGACTCGGAGCCTCCGCACCGAGGAGCACTTGGAACTCGGCGATCGTCTTGTGAACGCGGTCGATTCCCGCGATGTCGACATACCGGAACTCGCTGGAAGGCTCCGCGCTCGGGTCGCGCTGATCCGTCGGCTCACAGACGGCTTCGATCGGCTGCGTGCGCCACGCCATCACGTGCCTTCGACCTCACTCAGGAGCTTCTCAAGCCCGTCGGCGATGCTCTTCTCGATCGCCAACACCTCGCGGATCAGTTCTGCGGGGCTTTCCTCGGGAGCCTCGTCGCCAACGCGCGGCTTGTACCGCGACGCTGCAAGATTGAAGTCGCTCTCGGCGATCGCATCGAAGGTCGCCCACCAGGATCGGGGTTCCTCGCTGCCGGGATCTAGGAGGCTGCCGGCCTCAACGCCCGGGGGCTTCTCAAAGTGCGAGGTCTTGTACTCGGCCCAGGCGGAGAGGAGGCCAGGGATGTCGTTCTTCTCAGGGGTCTCAGGGCGCCCGCCGCCCTGGATCTTGTCTGGGTCGTAACCATCGTTCCGGATCTCGTAGAACCAGACGCGCCGCGTGGCGGCGGCGCTCTCCTCAGGCGATGACGGGGGGCGGCGGAAGACGAGGACGGAGGTCTTCACGCCGGCGTAGGGCTTGAAGACTCCCGCCGGGAGCGAGACGACGGCCCGGAGCTCGAACTCGCGCAGCAGCTTCTCGCGGAGCTCCTTGTGTGCGCCGGTCGAGCCGAAGAGCGCTCCCTCGGGCACCACGACGGCGCAGCGGCCGCCGGGAGCGAGGGAGCGCATCATCAGCGCGAGGAAGAGGAGTTCGCTCTTTTTCGATTGCGTCGGCAGATCCGCACGAACGGACTCCTTCGGGACCTGCCCCGCGAAAGGCGGGTTCGAGAGGATTACCTGGTAGCGACGGTGCAGGTCGTCCTCGGTGAGTCCGCTCATCTCGGAGAGGACGTTCGCGCGCTTCAAGTGTGCGCCGCGGATGCCGTGCAGCACCAGATTCATCATGGCGATGCGCATCACCTGACGCGAGACATCCGTGCCGTAGATCGCGGCCTCTAGCCGCCCCCAGTCGGGCAGACGCTCGCCTGCGCCCTTGCGGTAGGTCTGGAGGGTCGCGATCTCCTTCTTCGCTTGCTCGAGCGTCTGGCCGCGCTTCTCGAGCCAGTCCTCGCCGTAGATCGGCACCTCGTGGGGCGCCTCGCTGTAGCGCGCGAGGATGTGGTCGACAGCGTCGATTAGGAAGCCGGCCGTGCCGCACGCGGGGTCGTATAGGGTGTCACCGAGGTCCGGGTCGGTCATTTGCACCATGAAGGCCCGGATCTGGCGCGGCGTGCGAAACTGGCCGTTCAGGGCCGACTGCCCGAGGTGGGTGAGCAGATACTCGAAGATGTCGCCCTTGACATCGGGACCGAGCCTGCGGAAATCGATCCCGTCGAGTTCGTCGATCACCTGCTTGAGCACGTTTGGGTCGACGATCTCGAGCACGGCGTCGCGGAAGTACTCGGCCACCTGGGGCTCGTCTTTCACGAGCGAGGCCATATAGGGGAAGACCTCGTCCCGCACGAAGTCACGCAGGTCGTTTCCGCTCTTGAAGCGCCACTTGCTCCAGCGAAAGCGCTCGGCCTGGCCTGGGAAGAGACGCGCGCCGTTGCCGGCCGCAAGACGTGCGCGAAGCTCGCGGTTCGCCTCCTCCTCGTCGAGGAGCTTGAGGTAGATGAGATACGAAATCTGCTCGATGTAAGTGACAGGATTCGTGACACCCCCAGCCCAGAGGATGTCGGTGATGTGATCGAGCTTGCGCCGCAGGCCCTGGTCCATCGCTTCGGCTTCCTTTCCTTTCTTGGCTCAGCTCGCCGCCTTCGCGGCCCGGAACACGCCCTCGTTTAGATCCTCGACCACCTGGCGCAGGCCCTCCTCGCCGAAGAGCTCAATGCCCTTGCCGGCAGCATCGAGGATGGAGAGCGGCGGCTCGAAGAGGTCGTCGAGGCGCACTCGGCCAGTGGCGATGCCGCGGTTCTTGAGCAAGCACAAGTACTCCGCCTGCTGGGGCGTGAGCGAGCGTGAGACGAGCCACGCACGGAAGCTCTCGTCGAGCTTCTCCTCGCGGCTCTTGATGCGGAGCCTGCCCAGAGCAGCACGTATGAAGTCGACGAGCGTGCCGCCCGGGTCGCGGTACGCGCGGCGCAGGTTGTCCTCGTTGAAGTAGCGCGCGGGCTGGTTGAGGCTGCGAGCCAGCTCTTCCTCTTCTGCGGGATCAAGCGGCTCTTCGTCGCGGACCTTGCGCAAGAGCGGATCGTCGCCCGCGCGGATCCGGATCGTCTCCTGCCAGTCGTTCACGTAGCGCGCCTTGTCGACGCGCTCACCCTCTGGACCGACCTCGATGTAGGTCACTGCCTCGAGCCACTCGTCCTCAAGGCCGAGCTCGACGAGATCACGCGGCGGCTTCGGGGGAGCTGCCGAACCGCCGCCGGGTGCGCGGCCGCTGCCGGCGCCGGTGAAGACATCTGTATCGCTGTCGTTGAAGTACTGGTGGTTGCGGAAGAAGTCGTAGATCACGAACTTCCGCTTGCCGATGTGGGGCGCCGTGCGGGTTCCGCGGCCGCGCATCTGCTGATACAGAATGGGGCTGCGCACGCGGCGGCAGAGCACGAGGTGCAGTACCTCGCGGCAGTCGAAGCCGGTGTCGAGCATGCCGACGCTTACCGCAACCATTGGGTACGGCTCGGTCTTGAACTTGCGGATCAGCGCGTCGGGGTTGGCCACGTCGGAGGTGATGACCTCGGCGTAGCGGCCCTTGTGCTCGGGGTGGAGTTCATTCAGGTACTGTGCCAGCCGCGCGGCGTGGTGCTTCGTGATGGCGAAGACAATCGCCTTGCCAGGGCCCGGGCTCTGCTGCGGCGCCAGCTCTTGGTGGCTCTGCCAGGCCAGCCGGTCGAACTCCTGCATCATGAGCCGGTTCGTGTCTTCGTTCGTCCACTCGCGCTCGAAGGCAACCGGGTCGTAATGCTCCTCGTCCACGTCCGCGCCTTCGGCCAGGATCTCCGTGATCCCGCTCGCGAAGCGGTAGGGAACGAGATACTCCTCGCGGAAGGCATCCTGGATCGGGTAACTGAAGTCGGGCTTGCCGGGCTCGCACTGGTAGAAGTCGTAAGTGTTGCGCTCGATGTAGCTGGCCGGCGTGGCGGTGAGGCCGATGTGGACGCCGTCGAAGCGCGTGAGTGCTCCCTGCCAGGCGCCGTAGATCGAGCGGTGGCACTCGTCGGCGATCACTACGTCGAAG
>CAZAWM010000118.1:0-9653 GCA_964488605.1 uncultured Steroidobacteraceae bacterium
CGCTCGACCGCGCGGCAGCTGTCGTCTTTCCGCCGCTTCTTCCGCTACCTCGTGCGCGAGGGCGTGATCCGCGACGATCCGACGGCGCAGATCGCGATGCCCAAGATCGGACGTTCGCTGCCCAAGTCGCTGTCGGAGGAGGAGGTCGAGGCACTGCTGTCCGCGCCGCTGGTCTCCGATCCGCTCGGTCATCGTGACCGCACCATGCTCGAGGTGCTGTACGCCACCGGGCTGCGCGTCTCCGAGCTCGTCGGTCTCAAGTACAACGCCGTCAATCTCAACCAGGGCGTGATCCGTGTTCTCGGCAAAGGCAAGCGCGAGCGCCTGATTCCGCTCGGCGAAGAGGCGGTCCGCTGGCTCAAGGAGTTCATCAGCGGCGCACGCAACGAGATCCTGCTCGACCGGACCACCGACTATCTGTTCCCGACGCGCCGTGGCGATCGCATGACGCGCCAGGCTTTCTGGCACATCATCAAGCGGTATGCGCGCAAGTCGAGCATCGACAAGGATCTGTCCCCGCATACGCTGCGTCACGCCTTCGCGACGCACCTGCTCAATCACGGCGCGGACCTGCGCGTGGTGCAGATGCTGCTCGGGCACAGCGACCTCTCGACCACTCAGATTTACACCCACGTCGCGCGCGAACGCATGAAAGAGATGCACGCGCAGCATCATCCGCGCGCCTGATCGGCGACCGGATGGTTCTGCGCCGCGGCGCCGAGTGAACCTTGGCGCAGGCTGGCTGTCTGACGTACATTCGCGCATCGTCTGCGAGCCCACCGATGACTGCCTGTCTGATACGCAGCCTCTTGCGCCCGAAGCAGCGCCGCGGCGCACCGCGCGTGTGGTGGCCAGTCGTGGCCAACGTGGGTGCCGCGGTCTGGCTGATTGTGGCGGTTGCTGAACCGGGTCCGCCGGCGTCGCGGTCCGCTGCGCTATCCGGGCCGAAAGCGGCAACGGCGGGGCGTCCCGCAGCGGTCAGCGAAACGACGCGCGCGGCGGTCGCCCGTCGCATTCCGGGAGTGCGAGCCGAGGACGTCAGACCGTCGCCGGTGCCGGGAATCCTCGAGGTGGCACGCGGCGCGGAGATCTTCTACGTGACGGCCGACGCACGTCACGTCTTCGCCGGCGATCTCTACGACATCGAGACCGAGCAGAACGTCAGCAACCTGCGCCGCCGGGAGGTTCGCAATGCGCTGCTCGCAGGCGTGCCCGAGTCGCAGACGATCAGTTTCGGGCCTCGCGACGCGAAGTACACGGTCACCGTCTTCACCGACATCGACTGCGGCTTCTGCCGCAAGCTGCACAACGAGGTCCCCAAGTACAACGAACTGGGCATTCGGATCCGCTACCTCTTCTACCCCCGCACCGGTCCCGATACCGAATCCTGGAACAAGGCGGTCTCGGTCTGGTGCGCGAAGGATCGCAACGATGCCCTGACTCGTGCGAAGCGCGGCGAGCAGATTCCCGCGGCTCGTTGCGGCAAGACGCCAGTCGACCGGGACTTCGAGATCGGGCAGGAGATGGCGGTGACAGGGACGCCGGCCATCGTCTTGCCGAACGGCGAGATGGTCTCCGGCTACCGATCAGCGCCCGCTCTGCTCAAGCTGCTGCAGGAAGCGCGCTGAAACGCGCCGGCCACGGCGGCTCCGACGCTCTCGAAGCCGGCTCGCGGCCGTTCAGCGCTCGAGCAGCCTGAACTTGTCCGGTTTGCCTTCCCAGTCCTTGGCGTCGGCCGGAGGTTCGCCCTTCTCGGTAATCACGGGCCACTTCTTCGCGAGTTCAGCGTTCAACTGCTTGAAGTGCTCCTGCCCGGGCGGCACCTCGTCCTCGGAGTAGATCGCCTCGACCGGGCATTCCGGTTCGCAGAGCGTGCAGTCGATGCACTCGTCGGGATCGATGACGAGAAAGTTCGGGCCTTCGTGGAAGCAGTCCACGGGGCAGACCTCGACGCAATCCATGTACTTGCACTTGATGCAGTTCTCGGTGACGACGAACGTCATGGCGGACCCTATTGCTGAAGGGCGAATTATGAACGGCCGGCGGTCCGCCTGTCGACCGATCGCAGTGCCCGCCGCCTAGCGGAACCGTCGGCTGATCTCCGTGAAGTGATGCCGCTCGAGACCCTCGCGGCGGTCCTCGAGATAGCGTTGGAGCGTGAACTCCGTGCTCGGAAAGGCAATCTCCGCCCACGGGATCTCATCCGGTTGGATGATCCTCACGTCGAGGCTCTCCGGACCGGCACCCACGCGTTCGGAGAGCAGGTGCGCACGGAAGAACACGTGGACCTGATGGGCCGCAGTGACGTGGACGACCGTCAGCAGCGAGCCGATCTCGACCTCGGCGCAGGCCTCCTCCAGCGACTCGCGCGCGGCGGCCTGCTGTAGGGTCTCGCCGTTCTCCATGAACCCCGCGGGAATGGTCCAATAGCCGACGCGTGGCTCGATCGCACGCTTGCAGATCAGCAGCCGGCCATCCGGCAGTTCCGGGACGCAACCGACCACGAGCTTCGGGTTCTGGTAGTGAACCGTTCCGCAGGAGTCGCAGACGTGACGTGTCCTGTCCTCGCCTTCCGGGATGCGCAGCACCACCGCGGCGCCGCACTCGCTGCAGAATTTCATGATTCCACGGGTATCGACATGTGCATGGTGCCGGGAGAGGGAATCGAACCCACACTCTGTCGCCAGAACCGGATTTTGAGTCCGGCGCGTCTACCAGTTCCGCCATCCCGGCGCTCGGCAGCCAGTATAGGCGATCCGCGGCCGGAGCCGCTGCGCTGCGACCTTTTTCGATGCTCACGCATCTTAAGCGATATGGAACCCCTATCCCGGATCGTCATCCCGGCGCAGGTCCTCGCGGCCGCGATCCGCGGCGAGCGCGCCGCGCAGGCGCATCTGTACACCGCTCTCGCGCCCGCGGTGTTTCGGCTCGTTGCCAGGCTCGTGCCGTCTCAGTCGGCCGAGGACGTGTTCCAGGACTGCATGATGAAGGTGTTGGAGAACCTGCACGTCTACCGGGGAGACGCGCCTTTTGGTGGCTGGGTTCGTGCCATTGCAGTCAACCATGCGCTGATGCATCTGCGGTCGCCATGGCATCGTCTGCGCGATCGTGCCCTGTCGACCTTCGAGAAGGCGGTCGACGGACCGAGCGAACCCGCGCCCTGGCGCGACAGCGTCGCTGCTAGCGTCGACCTCGAGAGATTGCTACATGCGCTCGAGCCGAGGGCGCGCGCCATCGTCTGGCTGCACGACGTCGAGGGGCTCACTCACGAGGAGATTGCAGCTGCGTTCGGGCTGAGCGTGAGCTTCTCGAAATCGCAGCTCGCACGCGCGCATCGGCGCCTGCGCATGCTCGCGGCAACCCGACCGCTGGCCCCGGGCGCATGCCGGGAGGCGCGGACATGAGTCACCCGGGCATCGCGCATTCGGCCGGTGTGCCGTACGATTTTGCGGAATTCGAGCGCCGTGCCGCACAGCGGCGCCGGCGGGTCCGCTGGCGCACCCGGACCCTGCGCGGGGCCTGGCTGGCGACTCTGCTCACCGTGACGTGGTTGGCTTGGCAGGGAGCGCGGCCGGATGGCGCGCCACGACCCGCACCAGCCGAACTCGGCGGACCTGTGCTCGTCGACGAACACTGGCTCGCCTCCGTCGAGCCGAACCCGATCCGCGTCCAGGTCGACACCCGGCTCGCGAGCGTGGCTCTCGAGCAGCAGATCGCTATCGTCGACGATCTGTTCAGCGATGCCCTCGTCAGCAGCGATCCGCTGCTCACGCTGCGACGCCTCGAGAGCGAGCGTGCCCGGCTCGTCGACGCGCTGTTCCGCGTGCGGCAAGCGGAAGCACTGATACTCGATGCCCGCTGAAGGGCGCCTGTCGAGGAGACCGCCATGTCCCACATTCGCTCGAGACCGATACCGCTGCTGGCCATCGCTGCGCAGCTGGCCGCGACACCCGCCCTGGCCCAGTCCCCGCCGGCGGACATCGATGCGCGTCTCGAGGCGGCGCGGCAGCGGCTCGAGGCCGCCGCGCGTGAGCTCGCCGAGCTGACTGCACAGTCCACCGCCCGCTTCGGCGATCGTCTGCTGGCGACCGACGGACGTCGCCCGCGCGCGATCATCGGTGTGCAGATCGATCCGGAGCCCGCGGCCGAGGGCGCTCGGGTGCTGCGCGTCAGCCCGGGTGGACCTGCCGCCGAGGCTGGCATCGAGGCTGGCGATGTAATCACCGAGATCGACGGCAAGTCGCTGCGAGATCCAGCCCACGGCGGCCGGGCCCTCGTCGAGCATATGCGCGGTGTCGAGCCGAAGCAGAGGCTGCGTCTGAGACTGCTGCGCGACGGGCGCAGCCGCGAGGTCGTAGTCGTCGCCGGTGTCGCGCCGCTGCCGCGCGTGCTCGCGCTGCCGCCAGGTCTCGAGCCGCCGGCGGTTCCGGCCGCACCCGATTCGCCCGATGCACCGGAAGCGCACGGGCGACCTGACATTCCGTTCGACTGGTCACCGCTTGGCCCGACGGGCGCCGCGGGCCTCGAACTCGCGTCCCTGACGCCCGGTCTGGGCGCGTACTTCGGCACCGAACGGGGCGTGTTGGTGTTGCGGGCACCGCGCGATCCGGCCTGGAAACTCGCGGACGGGGACGTGCTGCTCGCGATCGACGGCCGAGAGCCGGCGACGGCGCTGCACGCCACGCGCATCCTGCGTTCGTATCAGCCCGGCGAGACGGTGCGTATGCAGATCCTCCGGCAACGGAAGGCTTTGCAGCTCGAGGTGCAGGTGCCGCCAGGGATCCGCCGACGCGAGCCGTTGACCTGACCGCGCCGCTGCGGGTCGTCCGACTCCATTCAGGCGCAAGGTCTTAGAATGCGCCGGCGTGCGCCTGACCGATTTCCACTACGAACTGCCACCTGAGCTGATCGCCCAGCAGCCGCTCGCCGAGCGTTCGGCATCGCGGCTGCTCGTGCTCGATGGTGCAACCGGTGCGCTGCGCGATCTGCGCTTCACGGACCTGCCGGAGCTGCTCGAACCAGGCGATCTGCTCGTCTTCAACGACACGCGCGTCGTAGCCGCGCGGCTCCGGGGCCGCAAGCAGACGGGCGGGGCCGTCGAAATGCTGCTCGAGCGGCCGGTTGGCCCTGATGAGGCGCTGATGCAGCTGCGATCGAGCAAGCCGGTGCGGTCCGGAGCGCGCATCGCGACCGCCGGCGGCGAACTCGAAATCATCGCGCGCGAGGGCGATTTTTGGCGGATCCGCTTTCCACGGCCGGTGTTCGACTTCCTCGACGCACACGGCGAGGTGCCGTTGCCGCCCTATATCGAAAGACCGCCAGTCGAGGCCGATCGCGTCCGCTATCAGAGCCTTCTCGCGCGGCATCCCGGTGCCGTGGCTGCCCCGACCGCGAGTCTGCACTTCGATGCGGCGCTGCTCGAGCGGCTCGATGCGCGAGGCATACGTCGCACCTGCGTGACGCTGCACGTCGGTGCAGGGACGTTCCAGCCGGTGCGGACTGCTGACCCCGCGCTGCATGTGATGCACAGCGAATGCTTCTCGATCGGCACCGAGGCGTGCGAAGAGCTCGAACTGGTTCGGCGGCACGGCGGACGAATCGTTGCGGTCGGTACGACGGTCGTGCGCGTGCTGGAGACGGTCGCGCCAGATGGCGGCACCGCGTGGCAGAGCGCGACCGGGTCCACCTCGATCTTCATTCGTCCCGGCCATCGGTTCCGCGCCGTCGACATGCTGATCACGAACTTCCACCTGCCGCAGTCGACGCTGCTGATGCTGGTCGCGGCGTTCGCTGGACATGCGCAGACTCTGGCGGCGTATCGCCACGCCGTGACCGCGCGCTATCGCTTCTTCAGCTACGGCGACGCGATGCTGATCACGCCAGGGGCCGGCGCGCGGTCGACCGGACCATGAGCCAGCACCTCGCGGGCCGGCTGCGGTTCGAGTGCGTCGCGATCGATGGTCTGGCGCGACGTGGCCGCGTGCACGCGCGTCACGGTACGTTCGAGACGCCAGCCTTCATGCCGGTCGGTACCTACGGCACCGTCAAGGCGATGACGCCCGAGGAACTCGAGTCGATCGGAGCCGAGATCGTGCTCGGCAACACGTTTCATTTGATGCTGCGCCCTGGAGCGGAGGTCATTGCCGCGCATGGCGGCCTGCATGGTTTCATGCACTGGCGCCGCGCCATCCTCACCGATTCCGGCGGGTTCCAGGTCTTCAGTCTTGCGAAGCTGCGGCGAATCACGGAGGAGGGCGTCCGCTTCCGCTCGCCGATAGACGGGGCCGAAGTCAGACTCACGCCCGAGGATGCGATGGCCGTGCAGCGGGCGCTTGCCGCCGACATCGCGATGGCATTCGACGACTGTACGCCGTATCCGGCGACGCATCGCGAGGCGGCGGAGTCGATGCGTCGCTCGATGCGCTGGGCCGAACGCAGTCAGCGCCAGTACTACGCGGTGGATGCGACCGCGGCTCCGCCGCCGGGCGATCTGTTCGGTATCGTCCAGGGAGGCATGTTCCTCGACCTGCGCGACGAGTCGTTGCAGCGGCTCGAGGCGCTCGACCTGCCGGGCCTCGCCATCGGCGGGCTCGCCGTCGGCGAGCCCGAGGCCGAGCGGCTGCGGGTGCTCGACCATCTCGTGCCACGCATGCCGGTCGACCGGCCGCGCTACCTGATGGGAGTCGGTCGCCCCGAGGACATCGTCGCTGCCGTGTTGCGTGGCGTCGACATGTTCGACTGCGTGATACCAACCCGGCACGCGCGCAACGGCCACCTGTTCACTTCTGAAGGCGTATTGAACATCCGCAACGCGAGGCATCGGCGCGACACGGGTCCCGTCGACCCCTCCTGCGGTTGCTATACCTGCCGAAACTACTCGCGCTCGTACCTCAGGCACCTGGACAACTGCAACGAGATCCTCGGCGCTCGGCTCAATACCCTGCATAACCTGCACTTCTACCTGCACCTCATGGCACAGCTCCGCGCGGCCATCGAGCACGGGAGGCTCGCAGCCTTCGCCAGCGACTTCCTCGCCCGCCGTCGAACCTTGCCAGCCGGCGAACCCGCAGCGTCGTGAGGGCGGGCGAACCCGGGCCGGCCCTGTGGCATAATCCGCGCCCTTTGCGGCCGATCCGCCGCGGACGGTGACACATGAACGCATTGATTCCAGTGGCCCATGCCCAGGCTGCCGGTGCCTCCTCGGTGGGCAGCCAGCTCGCACCGCTCCTGATGATGGTGCTCTTCATCGTGATCTTCTACTTCCTGCTGATCCGGCCGCAGCAGAAGAAGGCCAAGGAACACCAGGCGATGCTCGCCAAGCTCTCCGCCGGCGACGAGGTCGTTACGGCCGGCGGCATTCTAGGGAGGGTCGTCGAGGTGGGCGAGATCTTCACGGTCGTCGAGATCGCCGACGGCGTGCGCGTCAAGGTGCAGAAGTTCCAGATCACTTCGCTGATGCCGAAGGGCACGCTCAAGGGCAGCTGAGGCCGCGATGCTCGAGTTTGCCCGCTGGAAGTACATTCTCGTCGCGACCGTGCTCGCGGTCGCGTTCGTGCTTGCCCTGCCGAACGTCTTCGGCGAGGACGCGGCGCTGCAGGTCGCGCGCAGGGATCGCGCCGCCGTCGACGATGCGGGCCGCAAGGCCGTCGAGGATCTGCTGCGCGGGCGACAGATTGTCCTCTCGCGCAGCTATGTCGACGACGGGCGTCTGATGCTTCACTTCGCCGACGTACCGAGCCAGCTTCGAGCCCGTGACGCCGTCAACGAGGCCCTCTCCGCCGAGTACGTCACGGCACTGTCGTTTGCCTCGCGTGCGCCCGACTGGCTGCGCGCGATCGGGCTGCGACCGATGCCACTGGGCCTCGATCTGCGCGGTGGCCTTTACCTGCTCTATCAGGTGGATGTCGACGGTGCGGTGGCGCAGCTTCTCGAGGTGTACGAGCAGGATTTCCGCCGCGCGCTCGAGCGGGATTCGCGCCCGTTCGCCGATGTCGTGACCTACGCGACGCCCGGCAGTGCGCGCCCGAACGCGCTGCGAGTACTGCTGCCCGCCGATGCCGATGCGGACGCTGCGCTCGAGTCGCTGCGGCGCGTGCTACCCGACCTGTCGTACCAGGTCTCGCAGGGGCCGACCGGCCCGGTAATCGAGACCGCGCTCAGCGAGACGCAGATCCGCGAACGGCAGGACTACGCCATCCAGCAGAACCTCACGACGCTGCGCAACCGCGTCAACGAACTCGGCGTCTCGGAACCCATCGTTCAGCGTCAGGGTCTCGACCGAATCGCCGTGCAGCTTCCCGGCGTGCAGAACTCGGCCGAAGTCAAGGACATCCTCGGCAAGGTCGCGACACTCGAATTCCGCCTCGTCGACGTCAATAACAGCGTGTCGGACGCCGTGCAGCGCGGCCGAGCGCCGCTCGGCTCGAAGCTCTACCGCGACCGCAACGGCCAGCCCGTGCTGCTCAAGCGCGACATCATCGTCACGGGCGACCAGCTCATCGACGCGACGACGGTCGCGACCCAGGACGGGCCCGGCGTGTCGGTCAAGCTCGACCAGCTCGGCGGCGAGGAGATGCTGCGCACCACACGTGCCAACCTCAAGCGGCCGATGGCGGTCGTCTTCATCGAACAGCGCCGCGAGACCATCGAAGTCGGTGGCCAGAAGGTGAGCCGCGACATCAAGGAAGAGCGGGTCATCAATCAGGCGACCATCCAGGGCGTTTTCAGCAACAGTTTTCAGATTACCGGGCTCAACGCGGCCGAGGCGCGGGAGCTCGCGCTGCTGCTGCGCGCCGGAGCGCTCGCTGCGCCGATTTTCGTCGTCGAGGAACGCGCGGTCGGTCCGGCGCTCGGCAAGGAGAACATCGAACAGGGCACGCGAGCTCTGCTGATCGGCATGCTGCTGCTGTTCGTGTTCATGGCGGTCTACTACAAGGTCTTTGGCGTGGTCGCCAACGTCGTGCTGCTGGCGAACGTCGTACTGCTCGCGGGCCTGCTGACAGCGCTCAAGACCGCGTTGTCACTGCCCGGCATCGCCGGCATCGTGCTAACGGTCGGCATGGCAGTCGACGCGAACGTGCTGATCTACGAGCGCATCCGCGAGGAGCTCCGCAACGGCGTGACGCCCCAGACGGCCATCAACAAGGGCTTCGAGAAGGCTTTTTCCTCGATCGCTGACGCGAACGTGACGACGCTGATCGCCGGCGTGGTGCTTTGGATCTTTGGCACGGGCGCGATCCGCGGCTTCGCGGTCGTTCTGAGCCTCGGCATCGTCACATCGATGTTCACAGCGCTGCTGCTGAGCCGGGCGCTGCTGACGCTCCTGTACGGCGGCGCGCGCCGGCCCGCCCGGCTCTCGATTTGATCGCAGCGAGGAGAGCCAGCCCATGGAACTGTTCAGGTCCCGCACTGCGATCAGGTTCGTTGCCAACCGGCGCTACTGGTACATCGTCTCGGCGATCCTGATAGTCGCCTCGCTGGCGTCGCTGTTCACGCGCGGGCTCAACCTTGGCGTAGATTTTACCGGCGGCGTCACCGTCGAGGCCCGTTTCCCCGGCGAGGCGCCGATCGAGCGCTTGCGTCAGAGTCTCGAGGCGGCGGGATTCGCGGAGCCCCAGGTGCAGAACTTCGGTTCCTCGCGTGAGGTTGCGATT
>CAZAWM010000119.1:0-9611 GCA_964488605.1 uncultured Steroidobacteraceae bacterium
GACGCCGAACACGAGGCGGAGAGACCGCGCTTCGCCTACATGCCGTTTGCCGCGGGTCCGAGGCACTGCATCGGCGAAACGCTGGCAATTTACGAGATGCTGATGCACCTGTACCTATTCGCGCGACGCTTCCGCCTCGCCCTGACGAGCGACGCTCCGATCGAGTTCGAGGCACTCGTCAACCTGCGCACGCGCGAGGCGCTGCGGATGCGGCTCCTGCATCGCCGCACCGCCCATTGAGCCCGGAACGCCCGAATATGAGCGAGCCCACGACCCTGACCGAACTGCTCGAGAACAGCCGCCGGGCCAGACGCGCCGTCACTTACCTCGAGGGCGAGAACCAGCGCCGCGTCGTCGGCTTCGGCGAACTGCGGGAGCGCGCCCTCGGCCTGCTACATCACCTGCAGCGACTCGGCGCGAAGCGCGGCGACAAGCTGATCCTGCTGCTGCAGAACAACGAAGCGTTCATCGACGCGTTCTGGGCGGCCGTTCTGGGCGGCATCGTGCCCGTACCGGTCGCCGTCGGCATTTCCGACGAGCACCGGCGCAAGCTGCTGCGCATCGCCGCGCAGCTCGGTTCGCCGTTTCTGTTCTCGGAGCGCAAGGCGTTCGAGCGCATCGCGGCGTTCGCGACTGAGACGGGCGAGTCCGCGGCGGCCGAGCGCCTGCGCTGGCGCGCCCTGTTCGCCGAGGAAGTCAGCGACTATGCACGACCCGGCGAGCCCTGCGTCGTCCGTCCGGATGACATCGCCTTCATCCAGTTCTCGTCGGGATCGACGAGCGAACCGAAAGGCGTGATACTCACACACGGCAACCTGATCGCGAATTGGCGCGGGGCAGCGACGGCAGCCGGCTTCACGAGCGAGGACGTTTCGCTGTCCTGGATGCCGCTGACGCACGACATGGGCCTCATCGGCATGCACCTGTTCATGCTCGGCTCGCAAATCGAAACGTATCTGATGCCGACGGACCTGTTCGTACGCCGGCCGCTGGTTTGGCTGCAGTTCGCGTCGCAGGTCGGCGCAACTATTATCAGCTCGCCGAATTTCGGCTACCGGCACTACCTCAAGGTGCTCGGCGACCGGTCGGTGCAGGGACTGGATCTGTCGCGCGTGCGGCTCATCTTCAACGGCGCCGAACCGATCAGCGTACGACTCGCGCACGAGTTCCTCGACCGACTCGCACCGGCGAAGCTCGCGCGCAACGCAATGTATCCCGTTTACGGCCTCGCCGAGGCCTCGGTCGCAGTCAGCTTCCCCGAGCCCGGCGCGCCGCTGCGATCGGTCCGCCTCGACCGCCACCAGCTCACGGTCGGCGCGCCGGTGCGCCACGTCGGCGCAGGCGACACGGGTGCCGTCGAGCTCATGGCGGTCGGGCGCCCGATCCCCCACTGCGAACTGCGCATCGCGGGCGACGACGATACGCCGCTCGGCGCAGGTCACGTCGGCCACATCCAGATCCGCGGTACGAACGTCACGCGTGGCTACTTCGAGAACGCCGAAGCGAATGCCGCGCTGCATACCGACGATGGCTGGGTACGCACGGGCGATCTCGGGGTCATCGACGACGGCCTGCTGTACGTAACCGGTCGCGCGAAAGAGATCATCTTCGTCAACGGCCAGAACTACTACCCGCACGATCTCGAGGCCGTCGCGATCCGCGCCGAGGGCATGGATCTCGGCAAGGTCGTGGTCGCCGGCATCAACCGCCCGGACACTCAGGCGGACGAACTCGTCGTCTTCGTGCTGCATCGGACCGACGTTGCCGATTTCCTGCCGGTCGCGAACGAGATCGCCCGGCTGCTCAACGAGCACACGGGACTCGAGGTCGCCGAAGTCGTGCCGGTCAAACGGATCCCGAAGACGACGAGCGGCAAGATCCAGCGCCACCTGCTCGAGGACGAGTATCTCGCCGGTGCCTTCTCGGCCGAGCTCGCGGAACTGCGCGCCCTGCGAGAGAAGCTGCGCGCGGCGGCCGGCGGCGGACGGGCCGCGGCGAGCGAGATCGAGCAGCGGCTCAAGGAGATCTGCGATCGCGCGCTCGGCCGCGAGATCGGTGTGAGCGACAACCTGTTCGAGATCGGCGCGAGCTCGCTCAAGCTCATCGAGATTCACGAGCAGCTCGACGAGCTCTATCCGAATCAGGTCGAGCTGACCGAGCTGCTCGATTATCCGACGATCGCCGACCTGGCTGCCCACCTCGAGGGCAAGCTCGCGGCCCATTGCTGAGCGGTCTAGGCCGTGCTGCGGATTCAGCCGCCGTAGAGCGGCCGGCGCAGCTTCCAGCGCTTGTGGTTCCAGGGCCAGTCCGCAGGCGCCGCGCGGATCTGCGCCTCGATCATCCGCGCATAGCGTTCGGTGAACTCGCCCGGGGCCAGGGGCTCGCCAGTCTCGACGAGCGGCTCGAAATCCATTTCGTAGCGCCCGCGGGCCAGCCGCCGCATGCGGATGAACAGCGCCGGATACTTGAACTTGCGGACGATCTCCTCGCCGCCGAGGAAGAACGCCGACTCGCGGTTGAGGAACCGGACCCAGTGCTTGCGGTCGCTCGTCACCGGCTCCTGATCGGCGACCATCGCGATCGCGCGCGGCACCTTGTTGCGACCCAGGACGTCGCCGAGGATCTCCTGGGCCGGCACGAGCCGGGCACCAAAGCGCTGGCGGATAACCCGCATCTCGCGGTCTGCCCAGGGATCCACCAGCGGCTTGTAGGCGGCGTCGAGCGGATGACCGAGTTCGAGCGACAGCGCGAGCAGCATCCATTCCCAGTTGCACTGGTGCGCCGCCAACAGCAGCACCGGCGTGCCCTGCGCGATGGGCTCCCGGACACGATCGAGGTTACGGATCGCGACGCGCTCGCGGACTGCCTCGGGAGACATGCGCACGGCCATCACGAGTTCGACGAGCACGTCGGCGTAACCGGCGTAGAACCGGCGCATCACGTCGCGCAGCGCGGCCGTATCGAACTCAGGGAATGCGATCGACAGGTTCTCTCGGACCACTCGGTGCCGGTATCGGACCAGCCGGAAGGCGATCAGGGCCAGCAGGCTCGCGAAGCCGTAGAGCAGGCGCTGCGGCAGCGCAGCGATCAGTCTCAGCCAGAGCGACGATCGCGGCGCCGGCGCGGGGTTCACGGATACACCGAAGGCGAAATGGTGCCGGAGAAGGGATTCGAACCCCCGACCCGCGCATTACGAATGCGCTGCTCTACCAGCTGAGCTACCCCGGCACTGGGGGCCGCGATTCTAGGGGAATCGACGGGCTCGAGGCAATGAATGCAGTTCAGAGCTCGCGGCCCCGGTTCGTGCGCGCCGGCCGCAGGCGGATCACGAGATCGACGCCGGAGATCTCCATTCCAGGCGGAGGCTCTGGCAGTCGGCCGAAGGCGACCTCGTCGACACCGACGTCGGTCAGAGAGCCGGTCGTCTCGTCGCGGAAGTGATAATGCGGCGCGACGTTCGAGTCGAACCATGCACGCACGCCATCGACCGACAGTTCGCGCACGAGTCCGCGCTCCGCGAACAGCCGCAATGTGTTGTAAAGAGTGGCCTTCGACACCCGCGCGCCGCGCGAACGCAGTGCGGCGAGCAATTGCTCGGCCGTGACGTGCTGCCGGGTCGCGAGCAACAGATCGGCGACCTGCAGACGCTGCGCGGTCGGCTGTATGCCGCAGGCGAGCAGGTGCTGGACGAGATGCGCCGCGGCAGGCTTTCGGGGAGTACCGACCACCCGCCGATTATAGAGTCTGTCTCGGCCACTGCCAGCCCGGCGCGGCGGCGCGCATTTCGGGGCATTCGCCGCGCGTTCGGCACTGCCACGACAGCCGCAGATGCGCCCAGACTCGATTCATGCCGCCCGCAGCACGTCATGCCGGCCTCAGTCTGGTCGAATTGCTGATCACGCTGGTGATCGCCGTAACCGTGCTCGCGGCGGGGTCGCCGTCCTTCCGGCGCGTGCGTGCCAATGCCAGCACGCTCGCAGCCGCCAATGCGCTGGTCGGCGGCCTGCATCTCGCGCGATCGCAGGCGCTGCTGCGCGGTCGGCCCGCCGTGCTCTGCCTGAGCGCCGACGGGCAACGATGCCTCGAGTCGCCCGATGTGCAGCGCACCCGCGGCTGGATCGTCTTCATCAACGAGCGCCCGGAGCGTCGCCCGCAGCGCGACGTGCGCGAGCCTCTGGTCGCGCGTTTCGATCTGCCGGCCGGGCTCGCAGTGCACGCAAGCCGCGCCGCAGTGACCTACTGGCCGGTCAGCCGCGCCGGCACCACGGCGACCGTGACGTTCTGCGCGCCGCGCGGCCTCGCCACAGGCCGCGCGGTGATCGTCAGCCAGTCGGGCCGTCCCCGCCAGCGGTTGTTACGGCCCGAAGCCTCACCGTGTGGCACAGGCAGGCCAGCCGATGCGCGCTGACCGTTCGTCGCCACCAGGGCACCGATCGTCGGAAACCGCGACGCAGTCGCTGGACGCGCCGTATAGTTGCGCGCCGTGGGGGTCGTATCGTTCCAAACCGCCGCCCAGGCGCCTGGCCATCGCGGGTTCACGCTGATGGAACTCATGATCGTGCTCGCGCTCGCGGCGGTCATCCTGGCGATCGGGGCACCGAACTTCCGCGAGTTCCGGCAGAACAACCGCCTCACTGCAGCAACCAACGACTTCCTTGCCAGCGTACAGCTCGCTCGCACCGAAGCGGTCAAGCGCCAGACCACGGTCTCGATCTGTCCGTCCGACGATCCCGCCGCGCCGACCGCGGGCTGTGTCGCCGGCGAGTTCACCCGCTGGATCGTCTTCGAGGATGCCGATGACGACTGCGAACGCAGTGCCGGCGAACCGCTGATCCGCGCCGAAATCGGGCGCGACACCGAGCCGCGCAGCGATCTCGAGCGCGAGCGGCGGTTGCGCGCCGCAGCCGATGGCAGCTGCGTCTCGATCGCGAGCACCGGCTTCACGCGCGACCTCGGCGACAGCGCCTCGCGGTTCGTGTTCTGCGACGCGCGCGGTATCGACGTCCAGCCTGGCACTGACCAATCGCTCGGCCGCGGCATCGTGCTGAACCGGACGGGGCGTGCCCAGATCACTCGCGATCCGGCCCTGATCGCAAGCTGGGAACTGCCATGTCCGCCCTGATCCCACCGCTGGCCGGAGCCAGCTTGCGCCGGCGCCGCGAACGCGGTGTCACGCTGGTCGAAGCGCTGGTCGCGCTGCTCGTATTGTCAGTCGGCATGCTCGGCATCGCCGCCCTGTTCGTCTCGAGCCTGCGCTTTAACCGTACGGCGCTGCTGCGCACCCAGGCGATCAATCTCGTCAGCGACATGGCTGACCGAATCCGCGCCAACGCCAGTGCAGGCCCCGCCTACGATCTGGCGAGTTACGGCGCCGCGCCGGCGGCGCGCGACTGCGCGCCCGAACCCGGGACCGCGGGCGCCAACTGCTCGATCGTCGAGCTCGCCGAGGACGATCTCGCCCGCTGGATTGCCGCGGTCGAGGCGGCCCTCCCGCGTCCCGGCGATGGCGGACCGGCTACCGATGTCGAATACACGCCGGGGGTCGGCGGCGCTCCGGACCGCTACGCGGTACTCGTGCGCTGGCAGGAACCGGGCGAGGATCTGCCTTTCAGCTATCGCAGCGAAGTCCTGATCATGCCGAGGGCGCCGTTGACATGAGCCGACGCCTGCGCGGTCTGAGTCTCGTCGAGCTGCTGGTGGCGCTGACCATCGGTTCGCTGCTGATCGTCGGCACGATCACGATCTACTCGAACAGCCGCACGACCTTCGCGGTCAACGAGGCCGTCGCGCGTCTGCAGGATCAGGGCCGATACGTGATGTCGGTAATCGAGCCGGACGTCGAACTCGCCGGCTTCTACGGCTTCACCAATTCAGCCGACGCGCTACGGCTCGTTGCCGGCGCGGCGCCAGGCATCGTGCTCGCGACCGCCCCGCAGCTGCGGCAGGTGCCGATCACCAATCCACCCACCGCACCGACTGCGGCCCCGGGGCTCGCGGCCAGTGCCCATGCCTGTGGCGTGAATTTCGCGGTCGACGTGCTCCGACCGGTGCAGGGCTCCAACGACGGCTTCGAACTCGGTCCGGCGCGCACGGGCGCCTGCGCACCTTTCGGCGAGGCCGCGCGGGACGGCGCCGACACGCTGACAATCCGCCGCGCATCGACCGCACCGGTCGCCGCCGCGGAGGGCGGTCGGCTGCAGATCTATGCCTCGCGGCTGCGCAGTCGCACCGCACAGCTGCTGTTCGCCGACGGCGTTCCCCCCGGCGCGCTCGACGACGACAACCGTCTGCACAATCTCGTCGTCCGCGCTTACTACGTATCCGAGGATTCGGTCGACCGACCCGGGCACCCGGCGCTGCGCGTCAAGTCGCTGACGCGGATCGGCGGCAACCCGGCCTTCCTCGACACCGAGGTCATGCCCGGCGTGGAAGACTTCCAAGTCCAGTTCGGTATCGATACGGGCGACTATGACAATGACGGGGACGTCGACCCCGCAGCCGACGTCAACGGCGACGGCATTCCCGAGTCGGACGGTCGCGCGACGCGTTATGTGAATCCCGATTTCCCAGACCTCGATCGCGTGCAGGTGGTCTCGGTGCGCGTGTGGATCCGGCTGCGCGCCGAACAGCCGGAGCGAGGCTTCGTCGATGATCGCACTTATCGCTACGCCGACGTCGAGTATACGCCGACCGGCGACGAGCGCCACTTCCGCCGCCTGCTGCTGTCCCGGACCATCGCACTGCGTAACGCCAGGACGCTCTGAGGGCATACGGATGCAAGGAAATCGCCAGTCTGCAGCCGTTGGCCGGCGCCGCGAACGCGGCGCGGCGCTTGTGATCGGGCTCATCATGCTGCTGATCCTGACCATTCTCGCATTCACCGGCATCAACACGGCGACGACCGAGCTGGCGATGGCCAACAACGAGCAGTTCCGCCGCAATGCGGCCGATGCGAGTGCGGCCGGCGTCGAACAGGCGATCGCCGCGATTGGCACCGTGGGCACGACGGCAGGGGCGAGCGGCTCGGTCGCGCTCACCGAGCTCGGTAACGAAGCCACGCGCTACAGCGCCGTCATTCGCTACGTAGGCGATGAGTCCGGCCTGCCGCAGTCGAGCACCGACAAGTTCATCGGCCTGCACTACGAGATCGAAAGCACGGGTACCTCGGCACGCAATGCGCGCGACGTGCAGACGCAGGGCGTCATGGTCATCGCGAGCGCCGGCGGGGCGGGTAACGATAGTTTCGGACGGATCGGGGACGGACTCGAATGATGCGCAGCCTTTGTTCATTGCCGGTATCGTCGCGGCGCGGCGTCGCGTGGGTGGCTCGTGCCGTTTCGCTGGTAGTCGCGCTGACCGCGGCGTCGCAGCCGGTAGCGTCCACCGACCGGTCGATGCCGACAGCGGGATTGCGTGTACTCGAGCAGGCCATCGAGACACGCGCGGCCGAACTGAGCCTGCCCCCGACCGGGGAAGGATGGCTCAGCGTCACGCCCTGTCGCGACTGTCGCCCGCGAGCGCTGCGGACCGGAGCGGCAACGCGCAGCTTCATTGACGGCGCCCCTGTGACGTCAGCGGTGCTGCGTCGCACACTGCTCGCCGAACCCGAAGCGAGCGTAGCGCTGTTCTACCGCGGCGCGAGCGGCGAGGTGACGCGGATCCTCGTGACCCTGCCTGCGGGCCCCGCGCGCCGCTGAACGCCTTCGGATGCACGCCATGAAGCACACGGTCGTCCTCCCTTTCGCCGCCCCGCAGCGCGCCGCGGCGCGCGGGCGGCGCTGGCAGGCTGCGCTCACCGGCTTCGCCGCGACGCTGTTCGCCGCGGGTACGGCGCTCGCCGACGACACCGAAATTTTCGTCAATCAGGGCGACGCGGCGGGCGCGCGCCCGAACGTGCTGTTTATCGTCGACACCTCGGGGAGCATGAACGCGCTCGTGCAGGTGGAACGCGCGCCCTACGACGCGTCCGTGCAGTACGCCGGCGAGTGCGACCGTAACGCGGTCTACTACCAAAGCACGACCGCCGCGGGCACACCGTCGTGCGCGCCAACGAGCGCGGCGTTTCCGGCGGCGATCAACCGGTGTGCCGCGTCGACCGCGGGGCTTGGCGGTCCTGCCGGCCGCTGGACCGGGCGCGTGCTGCAGTGGACAGCGACCGAGGCGCGCTGGCGGGCGCCGCGCGGCGACGACGATACCGGTCCGATCGAATGCGAGGCCGACGCGGGCGTTCATGGCGAGTCGGCGGCGTCGGGTGCGCGCTGGGCGCGCAACGGCAATGCTGGGAATCCCTGGACCTCGCTCGAGACCCAGGCGATCAGCTGGTCGGCGGCCGGCAGCTATGCGCTGTTCGCGGGTAACTACCTGAACTGGCTCTACGCCCCGGCCTCGCCGGCGCAGATCTCGCGGCTCGACACGGTCAAGGCGGTCAGCACCGCACTCGCCTACTCGATCGACAACCTCAATCTCGGGCTGATGCGCTTCAGCACGGCGCGCGGCCCCGATGGCGACCGCAGCGAGGGCGGTCTCGTCGCCCACCAGATCGCGCCGATCGGCGCCGTGCGGGAGTCGATCGTCGCAGGTCTCAGTGCCTTCGCGGCGCAGGGCTTCACTCCGCTCTCCGAGACGCTTTATGAGGCCGGGCAGTACCTCGCCGGGCGCAGCGTCGAGTATGGCCTCACCTCGACCGTCGAAGGTGGCCGGCCTTTCCCGAGCGTGGCCGAATCGCGCCTGCCGGCCGATCCCTCGCGCTATCGGTCACCGATCGACTTCCAGTGCCAGCGCAACTACGTCGTGCTGCTGACCGACGGCGAGCCGACCGAGGATAACTCAGCCGATGCGCGGATCCGCGCGCTGCCGGAATTCGGCTCGCTGGTCGGCAACGACTGCGACGGCTCCGGAGCCGGCCGCTGCCTCGACGACATGGCGGAGTATCTGTTCGAGGGCGACCTGAGTGCCGCGCTGCCAGGACGGCAGAACGCAGTCACCTACACGATCGGTTTCGGGCCCGAAGTCGCAGGCAGTACCTTCCTCGAGGACGTCGCGCGGCGCGGCGGGGGGCGGGCCTACACGGCCTCGAACATCGAAAATCTCACGAACGTCCTGCAAAGCATTTTCAGTGAGGTGCTGCTCGGCGGCAATACGTTCGTCTCGCCGGCGGTCTCGATCAACGCCTTCAACCGCACCCAGACCAACAACGAGCTGTACATCTCGCTGTTCCAGCCCCGCGACACGCTGCGTTGGGTTGGCAACGTCAAGAAGTACGGCATCCGCAACGGCCAGATCGTCGACGCGGCTGGCGCTCCGGCCATCGATGGCGAGACCGGCTTCGTCCGCAGCACCGCGCGCAGCATCTGGACGCCGGTCGTCGAGGTCGACGGAAATCGTGTCGAGGCAGGAGGTGCGGCTGCGCGCCTGCCGTCGCCGGCCGAACGCAACGTTTACACCTACCTGCCGGGGGCTGGGCAGCGCGATCTGACCGATCCCGTCAACGCCTTCGATCTCGGCAACGGCGCACTCGACGCGGCAAGACTCAACACGACCGGCACCGAGGTCAACCGCGACGATCTGATTCGCTGGACGCGCGGCGTCGACGTGCTCGACGTCGATGGCGA
>CAZAWM010000120.1:0-9574 GCA_964488605.1 uncultured Steroidobacteraceae bacterium
GTCAAGGAGGAGGACCTCAAGAACACGACCTACGTGTTCACGCTCGAGGACGGCACCGAGGTGTCGTGCAAGGGCGACGAGGAAATCGAGTACGACGGCGAGATTCACAGCGCCGCCAATCTGTTCGACGCCCTCAAAGAGGGCTACTACGGCAAGTTCTGAGCCAGGAAGCGTCGCACATGGCTGCCATCAAGATCGACCGCAGGATCACCAAGTTCCGCGTCCAGAAGCCCGGCGAGCCGATTGCTGCCGAAGCCAAGCCGCTGGAGAGCAAACCGCTCGACACCAACGGCAAGGTCGTCCGCCTCACCGAAGAGGTCCAGCGTCCCGAGGTGCTGGTCGGCTCGACTTACAAGATCAAGACGCCGGTGTCGGATCATGCGATGTACGTGACCATCAACGACATCATCCTCAACGAGGGCAGCGAGCACGAGCAGCGACGGCCGTTCGAGATCTTCATCAACTCCAAGAATCTCGATCACTTCCAGTGGATCGTTGCGCTGACGCGCATCATCTCCGCCGTGTTCCGCAAGGGCGGTGACGTCACCTTTCTCGTCGAGGAACTCAAGGCGGTCTTCGATCCGCGCGGTGGCTACTGGCAGCCGGGCGGCAAGTTCATGCCGTCGATTATCGCCGAACTCGGCTACGTGATCGAGAAGCACCTGCAGACCATTGGCCTGATCCGCAAGAGCGGTCTCGATGAGCATCAGCGCAAGCTCGTCGAGGAGAAGCGTGCGGAGTTCGAGGCTCGCCGGAAGCAGACCGACGCATTCGCGAAGTCGCATTTCCCCGAGGGCGCGCAGTTGTGCAGCAAGTGCAACACGGCCGCCGTGGTCATGATGGACGGCTGCATGACCTGCCTGAACTGCGGCGATAGCAAGTGCGGGTAAGCGGATTCGGCCAGCGACGGCTGTTGCGAATTTCGCGCCGGCCGGGCTCCCCGCCCGGCGTCCTACCCTGACGGGACTGGCGCGACCTCCGAGGCGGCCGCGAGGCCGCCTTGTTTTTCGCCGCTGAGCCGGTCGAAAAAAACGGCCCCGCTCGCGCGGGGCCACGGTCGCTTGCTTTTTGTGGAGGAGTGTTCGCTTCTTGTTGTTCTAGCCGCTTCGGAGCAACCTGCGTGCCATACACCGTGTCTGGCGAGGCCCGCTGACATAACGCGGCGCGCATGCGCGCGAAGCGTGACGAAATCGTGTTGTTTCACCGACCAGCGGCGTTTTCCGGATTAAGTCAGATCGCCGCCGGAGGGTGGCCATGTCAAGCCAATCGACATGGCCGCCCGGCTTCACGAGCGCAATGCGACGCTCCGACCAGCGAAATCGTTGGCTCGACAGGGACTTGGGTCGGACGGGATCGCTGTAAATGGCGTCGACACCGTGCGGCCTCGATAATGTCAAATGACCTCGCCGTCGGGGCTGCCAAGGGCTGCCGGCTCTAGTCGTAGGACCGGGACGTGGATCTCGGCGGCTCGCGGGCTGCCCAGCCAGCTGATCGTGCCTGGCCTGGCGGACTCGTCCCGAGGCGACTCGCCGAGGCTCACCGCGACATTGCGTGATATTCCTCGTTCGGCATCATGTCGGTCGCCGTCGCGAGGCGGTTCGTCATGTTGAAGAAGCCGGCGACGGCGCAAATGTCCCAGATTGCCCGGTCGTCGAAGCCGGCGCGTCGCAGCTGCGCGCGATCGGCTGCACCGACTTCGGCCGGATTGACCGTCAGCTTGTAGGCGAAGTCGAGCATGGCCCGCTGCCGTCTGGGTAACTTCGCGACGCGGTAGTTCATCACCAGCAGTTCGCCTAGCGCCGGGTCGCCCGACATCTCGCGCACGGCTTGACCGTGCGCGGTCAGGCAGTAGTAGCAGCGGTTGGCTGCCGAAACGACCACCGCGATCATCTCGCGCTCGAGCTTGCTGAGCACCGAGTCGCCGAGCATGAGGTCGTTGTACATGCCGATGAAGGCGCGCAGCTTGACCTGATCGAAGCAGTAGGCCGCGAGCACGTTCGGCACGAAACCGATCTTCTCGTCGCAGACGTCGAAGTATTTCCGCATGTCCGGATCGAGCCGGCGGCGCGGCGGGATACGGATACGCAGCGCGGTCAGGTGCTTCGGCTGAGAAGGATAGCGGCGCGGCATTGCAGACTCCCCAGCACCTTTCAGCGCTCGTCGACCTCGTCGACGTCCGCCTGACCGGACCGGCGTTGGCGGATGTGCGACCCAGAAAGACCGATGGATAGGATCGCTGCGGCGATCACGAAGGCGTCCGAGACGAGTGCGCGCGTGTTCTGCCTCGACAGCCAGCCATGCCACTCGGCGACCCAGGCCAGCACGCCGAACAACGCCGGCGCGAGCAGTACTCCGTCGCAGACGGGCGAGCGCATCGTCTCCGGCAGCAACCGTATCCAGGCGATCGGCAGCGTGATACCGGCAAGCTCGATCGGCGCCATCACGGTGGGCCGCGCGGTCGCTAAATACGCTACCAAGCCACCCAGAACGATGTCGTCTCGCGCCATGATCAGCACCTGCGCAGCGCCCGCCGCACCTGCGGCTGCGGATCATCCGCGATCGGTCGCGATCTGACAACGGTTGTGTGATCGGTGCCACAGCGCCCCGGCTGCTCCATTGGCCGACCGGTGGCCCGTCTCGTATAGTCGAGCGGATGGCGACGACGGCCCATCTCGCGAAGCTCAACAGCCAGCAGCGGCGCGCCGTGTCGCTCGGCGAGCCGCTCTCGCCACCGGCGCGGGGTTGGCGCTGCGGTCCGGTACTCGTCGTCGCAGGCGCGGGAACCGGCAAGACCTCGACGATCGCGCATCGCGTCGCGCACCTCGTGCTCCATGGCGTGGATCCGGGCCGGATCCTGCTGTTGACGTTCACGCGCCGCGCAGCCATGGAGATGCGGCGGCGCGCCCGCGATATCGTCAAGGAGGCGCTCGGCGAGACGCTGGGCGGCACGAGCCAGACGCTCGCCCAACGGCTGCACTGGGCCGGCACCTTCCATTCGATCGGCAATCGGCTGCTGCGCCACTATGCCAAGCATCTGAACCTCGATCCCGCCTTCACTGTCCTCGACCGTGGCGACTCGGCGGACCTCATCGACACGCTGCGCGAAGAACTCGGACTGGCGCAGAAGTCACAGCGATTCCCGCGCAAGGATCTTTGTCTGGCGATCTACTCCCACCGGGTCAACAGCCAGCGTTCTCTCCAGGAGACGCTGCAGACGCACTTTCCATGGTGCAGCCAGTGGACCGAAGATCTGACTCGGCTGTTTCGCACCTACGTCGAGCGCAAGCAGCAGCTGTCGCTGCTCGATTTCGACGACCTGCTGCTGTTCTGGCACAGCATGATGCAGGAGCCGCGTTTCGCGCGGCATCTCGGATCCCATTTCGACCACGTGCTCGTCGACGAGTATCAGGATACCAACAGGCTCCAGGCTGAGATCCTCCGCGCGCTGAAGCCCGACGGCTCCGGCCTGTTCGTGGTCGGAGACGACGCGCAGTCGATCTACTCGTTTCGCGCGGCGGCCGTCGACAACATCCTCGAGTTTCCGGGGCAGTTCGAGCCCCGTGCCGAGGTCGTGCCGCTGGCCTTGAACTACCGCTCTACGCAACCGATTCTCGACGCCAGTAACGCCCTGATGGCAGAGGCGCCGCGGCAGTTCCGCAAGCAGTTACTCTCCTCGCGCGGCGCAGGCCCGATGCCGCTCTACGTGACAACCGACGATCTGCAGTCGCAGGCCGAGTACGTCTGCCAGCAGCTCCTCAGGAAGCGCGAGGCCAACGTTCCGCTGCGTCGCCAGGCCGTGCTGTTCCGGACCGGAAGCCACAGCGACCTGCTCGAGATCGAGCTCACCCGGCGCAAAATCCCTTTCGCCAAGTACGGCGGTCTCCGTTTCCTCGAGGGCGCGCATGTCAAGGATCTGCTGTCGGTGCTGCGCTGGGCAGACAACCCGCGCAACGAGCTGGCCGGCTTTCGCGTCGTGCAGCTGCTTCCGGGTCTCGGTCCGGTCGGCGCCCGCAAGGTCATCGAACATGTCAGGGCGGCCGGCTACTCCTTCGGCACACTCGGCGGGGTCGCCCCGCCCTCGGAAGCACGCGTCGCATGGAGCCGGTTCGTCGAGCTCTACCAGACCCTAGCCGATCCGGCACTACCCTGGCCGGGACAGGTGAGACTCGCGCGCGAGTGGTATCGGCCGCACTTCGAACGGATTTACGACCACCTGCATACGCGCGTCGGCGATCTCGATCAAATCGAGCTGCTTTGCACCCAGTATCCGAGCCGCGAGCGCTTCCTGACGGAAATGACGCTCGATCCGCCGCAATCCACCAGTGATCTCGCGGGCCAGCCGCAACTCGACGAGGACTACGTCGTGCTGTCCACGGTGCACTCCGCGAAGGGCATGGAGTGGGACAGCGTGACCGTGCTCAACGTCGTCGACGGCAGCTTCCCGTCGGAGTTCGCGACGCGCAGCGAGGCACTGATAGAGGAGGAGCGCCGGCTGCTGTACGTCGCGATGACAAGAGCGAAGACCGAGCTGGCTCTGATCCAGCCCCTGCGCTTTGCAGTTTCCAGCCAGGGGCCGAAGAGTGACGCGCACGTCTATGGCGGTCGCAGTAGATTTCTGACCGAGCGGGTCCGCAAGACGCTCGAAGCGACCGTGTTCCACGGCTCGGCATTCATAGAATCAGGACTCGAGGCCGACGCAACGCCGGCAAGCGTCGACGTGCTGCAGCGCTCGCGGCAGATGTGGTGAAGCCGGCCGGCGCGCCCTGCGGCGCGCGAGCCGCGAAAGCCAGTGGAGTCAGCGGCGGAATCCGCTGCCCCCGCCCGGGGGCCGCGGACGTTGCGGCCGCTCCTGCGCTTCGTTGACGCGCAAAGGCCGTCCGTTCATCTGATATCCGTTCAGTCCGGCGATGGCCGCCTGTGCGTCGGCGGCAGGCATGTCGACGAAGGCGAAGCCGCGAGGCTTGCCTGTCTCACGATCGTTGATGATCTTCACCGACTCGACCTTGCCGTGCCGTTCGAACAGCACACGCACGTCGGCGTCGGTCGCCGAGAAGGGCAGGTTGCCCACGTAAATCGTCGTCATCCAGGTCTCTCTTTGCCACAATCGGACCGCAGCTCGCGGCGCGGTAGCCGCTGCTCGTCCAGCCATCAGTCGAACACAGGACCAAGTCCTGCCCCCTGTTCGTCATCCGAACGCGACCGATGCTACTCCCGGCGCCGCGACAATGTAAACGTGAGGGCGCTGCGACGGAGCTGGCAGTAAGCACTGCAAAAAAGCGTCACCGACGATCGCGGGCAACCTGCCACGTTCGGTCTGACCGAGCGGCCTACCTCGAGCTCGCCGGCTCCGGCGTAACCTTCTTCTTGAAGTACGTCCAGCTCGTCTCGTTCGGGCGCGAGTCGTCGCCTGGCGGTGGGGTTCGATACTCCGGATAAGTGGTCTCGATCGCCTTCAGTATCACTGCGGGCAGCTGATCGAATCGTTCGAGTTTGCGGCCGGCCGCGTGGATGTAGACCAGGCCAACGCGATCGCCCATCTCCATCCACGGCAGCCAGCTCGCAAGCCGCACCCAGCCGACCTGGACTGGAGGATTGGCGATGCGCGGGTCGGTGAGCTCGCTGAGCTTGCCGAAGAAATTGAACATCTCGGTCGCGTGATAGGCGCCGCCGATGTATTTCTGATAGTCGCCGCCGAGCGGGTTGCGATAGAACAGCGGCACCGTCAGTGTGTTCCACCAGGTGTCGCCGACGATCGTGCCGCGCCAGCTGGCCGGCTTGCCATCGACGCCGAACGCGAATACCGGACGCTGGTTGACCGGATCGTTCGTCGTTTGCAGCACCTCGACGGTCTTGCCGGTCCACGGGTTGTTCCACGTCGTCAGCAGTTCGCCGGTTGCCGGATCGGTGTAGAGCAGCAGTTCGCGGGACACGAGACGCCAGCCCTTGCCGCGTCGCGGGTCGTCGACGGTAACGCAGGTGCGGACGTTCATCCCTTCGACGTTGAAGAGCTTGCGGTCGGGCTCGCCCGGCACACGCGCGAAGCCCTCTCCATGGAACCAGTAGACCGTGGGTTCACCGTCCTTGTCCGAGCATTGCACGCGCCGCGCGGCCCGATTGGCGCCCTCGGGCGTGCCGAGATCGATCGTCGCTCCCGCCTTGGCAGCCAGCGCGACAGGGCCGGTCAGTGCGGCCGCGAGCAGCGCGGCACCAAGGGCCGCGGTCCGGAACGAGTTCATCGCGATCTCCCTGCAAATGGCCGGGATCGGCCGCCCGTCATTATGCCAGCATGACGATCGTTCAGGGCCGCGTCGGCTCCGGGGGAGGACGGAGGAACTCGAGCACGCGCGGATCGATCGTCGACACCGGTGTCCGGTCGCGAGCAAGTTCGCTGAGCACGCGGTTCGTGAATCGCGCCAGATCGTCGGCGCGGGCCTGCTGCTGCTCTGGCGTGCCCTCGTGACGCTCGACGGCGCCGGATGGCAGGACGCGCCGGTTCTCGAGTTCGGCCTCGAGAGCCTGAAGCCGCTCGCGCAGCAGGTAGACCTCCGCCGTCAGAGCGACGATGGCGCCGACGGCGTTGTCCATCGGCAGCGCCCGTAGGAAATCCGGATCCGCGCCCAGAACGGGACCCTGCAGCGCGGCGTTATAGCGATGCTCGCTCATGTTTATTTCTCAAAGACGTAGAAATTCCAGAAGTTCACCTGGATGGGCTGCCGGCCGGGGCGTTGCACCGAGCGGTTCAGGCGTTCGAAGGGTGCGACGTGCGTGCGCGAGAAACCCGCTTCGAGGGCAATCCGTTCGATCGGGGTGTCGTACCATGGCGTTGAGTAGGTTTCGTTGTTGGTCAGCGCATGGCTGCGCTGCAGCACGTTCTGGAACAGGTCGCCGGGACGCAGATGGAACTCGTGGCCGGCAAAGAGGCCGCCGGGTGCAAGCACGCGGCAGGCTTCGCGGAGCAGCGCCGGCAGATGCGCGGGTGGCAGCTCGTGCAGCATGAAGTTGAAGAAGATCAGGTCGAAGTGCCCATCCGGGTAATCGAGATGCTCGAGATCCTGCTGCGACAAGAAGAAACGGTAGCCGCGCTCGAGCGCACGCAGGTTGGCGAGCTTGAGGCAGGGCGCCGAAAGATCGACGCCATGACACTCGGACTGCGGGTTCCTTTGCTGCCAGACGATGAGCGCGGCCCCATGTCCCGTGCCCCAGTCGAGCACGCGAGCAAAGCGCCGGCCTTTCGTGTGCGCTTCGATCGCATCGAAGAGCAGTTGATAGATGCCATTGGGATCGGCATGCGCCGGGACGGTCGTGCGTCGCCCGATCTCGTAGCTGACGCCGTCCATGGAGTCGTGCGTGACGCCGCCCGTGTGCTGGTGGAACGGCACGAAGCGGAAGTAGTCGGGCAGCGGCAGCGAGGGGTTGAGGCGCAGCCGCTCGCACGGCGTAGAGCGTGCGGCCGCGTCGAGCGCCGCTTCGATCCGCGCACGCTGTGCACCAACCGTGGCGAAGATCCCGAAGTCGGGCCGGTGATACTTGAAACGCTGGAGGTTTCGGTAGTACCACCAGTAGAGCTGGAAGGACGTCTGCTCGTCGAGCTGGCGTTCGAGCTCGCGCCAGTCCCGGGCAGGCGGCAGCGCGCGGGTCTCGTGCTCATCGTGCATCTGGGCAACGAGCGGTCCCTCGGCGTAGTTGCGCGCGGCGCGCAGGAAAGCGTGGTAACTGCGGAAGTCGCGGCTTTCGTTGATCTGCAGCAGCGAACGGGGCGGCGCGGATTCAGGCACGGCGTTCATGAGCCGACTTTGCCAGAGCCGCGCCTCCGCGCCAATCCGTGGGTGGTCAGCGGCAGCGGCCTCGACACGGAATCGATGCAGATGGACGGCGATCGATGGACGCTGACCGCGGATACCTGGCTCTCGGCGCCGCGCCGCCGCTGGTGCGCCGCATGTGCCAAGGCGAGGGTCTGCGCCGCCCGTCAGGAGTGCTGCTCCCGATCGATACCGCACGAACGCTGCGTGTCGGCGGCCAGGTCGTAGCGATAGGCACCGCCGGGATCGAGCCATGACCGTTGCAGACTCCCACATCGTCGCGCCGCACGGCAGCCCGCTCGCTTTCGCAGTGATCAGCTGTGCAAGCCTCGAGGCCTCGATCGCTTTCTATCGCGACCGGATCGGCCTCGACGCCGGCCGCATCTTCGACTGGCGTGGCACCGCCTTCGAGAGCTTGTGGGCGCTCCCGGCTGGCTCGTCCGCTCGGACCTGCATGCTCGGCTTCGGCGCTGGCATGGTGGGCCGCATCCTTCTGCTCGAGTTCGCGTCCGCCTCGCTGCCGGCCGGCTGCACGCGCGAACCGATTCAGCGCGAGGCGCACTCGCGCGTGATCGGTCTCGCGAACCTGAACTTCTACGCTCGCGACCTGCGCTCGGCCGTGCAGGCCTTTGCCGCACAGGGCCACGCAGTTTGGTCGGCGCCGACCCGGCACAGTCTCGCTGAAGAGGTCGGCAACCCGATCGAAGTGATTTTCGACGGTCCCGACCGTGTGGCGATCAACCTCGTCGAGCTTGCCGGGCGTGACCCGAAGACGCGCATCGGCCAGATGCGGGCCTATGTCGAGCAGCACGGTTACACGCCGCAGGGCTTCACCCCGGTCGTCACGACCTCGCACGTCGTGCGTTCGCTCGAGGCGGCGCGCAGGTTCTACGAGCACGTGCTAGGCATGGGCGTACTCATCGACGACGAACTGCGCGCACCGCACGTCAATGCCTTTCTGCGTCTGCCCGCCGATGGCGTGACGCGTATCCAGTTCATGCAGGGCGGACACATGTTCGGGAAGATCGCGCTGTCGGAACCGCGCAATTACCTCGACGCCTGCCAGGACCTGCGGCTGCGCGCGCGCGCGCCGAACATCGGCTATCTCGCGCAAGCCTTCGAGGTCGACGATCTCGGCGCCGCGGCGGCACGGTGTGCAGCGCTCGGCGTGGAGTCGGCCGGCATCCGGAGCGAGATCGAAATACCTGGCGTCGGCCTGCGCGAGCAGCTGCTGGTGCGCAATCCGGGCAGTGGCGCACTGCAGTGGCTCATCGCCCGCCGCCTCGATTGAGCCGCAGCCGCACAGCCGGTCGGGCGTCTATTCCAGGTACGCGTAGCCGTTGAGCTGACCTTCGTAGAAACGCTTGATGGCCTGACTCTCGGCAACCGTCATTCGGCCCTCGCGGATCGCGCGCTCGCAGTCGCGAGCGAGGGCTGGGTAGAGCTCCTCGACGTCGTACTCCATGTATTCGAGCACCTTATTGGCGGTGTCGCCTTTGACGATTTCGCCGATCGACCACTGGCCGTCGTCCTCGAGCCGGATATGCACCACATGGGTGTCGCCGAACAGGTTGTGCAGATCGCCGAGCGTTTCCTGATAGGCGCCCACGAGGAAGGCCCCGAGGTAATACTCGTCGCCGGCGGAGATGTTATGCAGTTCGAGCGTGCGCTTGACTTCGCGATGACACACGAAGCGATCGATCTTGCCGTCCGAATCGCAGGTGATGTCGGCGAGCACGGCGCGGCGCGTCGGCGCTTCGTCGAGCCTGTGGATC
>CAZAWM010000121.1:0-9166 GCA_964488605.1 uncultured Steroidobacteraceae bacterium
CGCGAGCCGACGCCAATGGCGAAGGCTACTGCATCGTCGTGCCGCCACCGAACGTGACCGGCACGCTGCATATGGGGCACGCATTCCAGGACACGATCATGGATGCGTTGATCCGCTACCACCGCATGCAGGGAAGGCCGACGCTGTGGCAGCCTGGGACCGACCACGCCGGCATCGCGACGCAGATGGTCGTCGAACGCCAGCTCAACGCCGAGGGCAAGAAGCGAACCGACTTCACGCGCGAGCAGTTCGTCGAGCGCGTCTGGCAATGGAAGGCCCAGTCCGGCGGCACGATCAACCAGCAGTTTCGCCGCCTCGGTGCCTCGCTCGATTGGTCGCGCGACTGCTTCACGATGGACGAGCGTCTGTCGCGGAGCGTGACTGAGGCCTTCGTGCGTCTCTATGAGGACGGTCTGATCTACCGTGGCAAGCGCCTCGTGAACTGGGATCCCTCGCTGCTGACCGCCGTCTCCGATCTCGAGGTGCTCAGCGAGGAGGAAGAAGGCTCGCTCTGGCACCTGCGCTATCCGCTCGCAGATGGCAGCGGTCATCTCGTCGTCGCGACGACGCGTCCGGAGACCATGCTCGGCGATACCGCGGTCGCCGTGAATCCCAACGACGAGCGCTATCGGCACATGGTCGGCCGGCAGGTCCGCTTGCCGATCGCCGAACGTCTGATCCCGATCATCTCCGACGACTACGTCGATCCAGCTTTCGGGACCGGTTGCGTCAAGATCACCCCGGCGCACGACTTCAACGACTACGAGGTCGGACTGCGCCACGGGCTGCCGCAGCTCAATATCTTCACGCCGCAGGCCCGGCTCAATGACAACGTACCGCCGGCGCTGCGCGGCCTGGACCGCTTCGAGGCACGCAAACTGGTCGTCGCCGAATTCGAGCGGCTGGGGTTACTCGAGAGGATCGAGCCCCACAGGCTCATGGTGCCGCGCGGCGACCGTTCGGGCGTGGTGATCGAACCCTATCTCACCGACCAGTGGTACGTGAAGATCGCGCCGCTCGCCGAGCCGGCGATCCGTGCCGTCGAGAACGGCGCGATCCGCTTCGTGCCCGAGAACTGGGCACGCACGTACTTCGAGTGGATGCGCAATATCAAGGACTGGTGCATCAGCCGCCAGCTCTGGTGGGGTCATCGCATTCCGGCGTGGTATGACGAGGCCGGGAGCGTGTACGTCGGCCGCGACGAGGCCGCGGTGCGCGCGAAGCATGGCCTGGCCGCCAGCGTCGCGCTTCGCCGGGACGAGGACGTGCTGGACACGTGGTTCTCGTCGGCACTGTGGCCATTCTCGACCCTCGGTTGGCCGCAGCAGACCCCCGAGCTCAGGCGGTTCTACCCGACGAGCGTGCTGGTAACCGGTTTCGACATCATTTTCTTCTGGGTCGCCCGGATGATCATGATGGGCCTGAAGTTCATGGGCGACGTGCCCTTCCGCGAGGTCTACGTGCATGGCCTGGTGCGCGACTCGGAAGGCCAGAAGATGTCGAAATCCAAGGGCAACGTGATCGACCCGCTCGACGTCGTCGACGGCATCGATCTGCCCGCGCTGCTGCGCAAGCGCACCACCGGCCTGATGCAGCCGCATCTTGCACCGGCGATCGAGAAGGCGACACGCAAGGCCTATCCGCAGGGCATTGCGGCCTACGGCACCGACGCGCTGCGTTTCACGTTCGCTGCGCTCGCGACCCTGAGCGCCGACATCCGCTTCGACCTGCAGCGGGTTGCCGGCTATCGGAACTTCTGCAACAAGCTCTGGAATGCCGCGCGCTTCGCGCTGCTTGCGCTCGAGGACAGCGAAGGCCGGCCGCAGGATCCCGCGCTACTGAACGGTCCGGCCGAGCCAGGCGTTGCCGATCGATGGATCGTTTCGCGTCTTGGCCGCATGCTCGGTGACGTCGAGGCGGCCTTCCGCGACTACCGCTTCGACTTCGCCGCGACCGCGCTCTACGAGTTCACATGGTACGAGTTCTGCGACTGGTACGTCGAACTCAGCAAGGCGGTACTGCAGTCCGCCGGTGCGGGCGAAGCGCGGCAGCGCGGCACGCGCCGCACACTGGCCACAGTGCTCGAGACCTTGCTGCGCGCGCTGCACCCGCTCATGCCGTTCATCACCGAGGAGATCTGGCAGCGCATCGCTCCCCATGCTGGCCGGTATCGGGCTACCGCGGGGTCGGCGTTGCCGGGCGGCAGGCCGACCATCATGACGGCGCCGTGGCCCAACGCGGCGGAAGCTCCGCGCGACGACGATGCCGAGCGCGACGTGGCCTGGATCCAGCGTGTCGTGCTCGGCATCCGCCAGATCCGCGGCGAGATGGACATCAGCCCGGCGAAGAGACTGCCAGTGCTGTTCGAGAACGCCTCTGCCGCTGACCGCGCCTGCCTCGAGAACCATCGCGACTTCCTCGAGCGGCTCGCGGGCCTCGAATCGCTGCGCCTGCTCGAGCCCGGCGAGGCTGCGCCACCGGCGGCGACCGCACTGGTCGGCGAGCTCAAGGTACTCGTGCCGATGGCCGGCCTGATCGATGCGCACGCCGAACTCGAGCGGCTCGGCAAACGTCGCGCCAGGACCGAAAGCGAACTCGCCAAGGCGCGCGCCAAACTCGCCAACGAGAACTTCGCGCGTAGCGCGCCCGCCAAGGTCGTCGCGCAGGAGCGCGTTCGCGTGGCCGACTTCGAGAGCCAGTTACGCAGCCTCGACGAACAGGCGGCGCGCGTGCGCGCGCTGCTGGGGAGCGGCTGATCTTGGCAGACGCACTCACTGCGGCCGTCGCGGCACTCGATGACATCATTCTCGGCAAGCCGCGACAGTTGCGTCTGTGCGTCGCCTGCCTGCTGGCACGCGGGCACCTGCTGATCGAGGACGTGCCCGGTGTCGGCAAGACGACCCTGGCGCATGCTCTGGCGCTGGTCTTCGGCCTCGGCTGGAACCGCGTGCAGTTCACTAGCGATCTGCTGCCCGCCGACATTATCGGCGTGTCGGTGTTCGACCGCGTCAGCCAGCAGTTCGAGTTCCGCAAGGGTCCCGTGTTCACGCAGCTGCTGCTTGCCGACGAAGTCAACCGAGCCAGTCCGCGCACACAGAGCGCGCTGCTCGAAGCCATGGAGGAGCGTCAGGTCAGCGCCGACGGCCAGACCTACGTGCTGCCCGAGCCCTTCTTCGTGGTCGCAACGCAGAATCCGACCGAGCAGCTTGGCACCTTTGCGCTGCCCGAATCGCAGCTCGACCGTTTCCTGATGCGCGTCGAGCTCGGCTATCCAGATGCCGAGCACGAGCGCGAACTGCTACGTGGCGGGGAGCGGCGCGACCGGCTTGCCTCGCTGCAGGCGTGTCTCGATAGCGTCCGCGTCTGTGAACTGCAGCAACGCGTGCGCCGTGTGCACGTGGCCGACCTGCTGCTCGACTACGTGCAGCGACTGATCCAGCGCAGTCGCGAGCATCCGGATCTCAAGCTCGGGCTGTCGCCGCGCGCCGGCCAGGGCCTCGTTCGCGCCGCACAGGCGTGGAGCCTCCTGCAGCGGCGCTCCGCCGTGATGCCGGAAGACGTGCAGGCCGTCTTCCCGGCCATCACGACCCACCGTCTCGTGCTGCGCGAGCCCGCAGCGGCGCGCAGCGCGCGCGACGTGGCGGCCGAGATCGTGCGGGCGGTGCCGGTCCCGGAGTGAGGCCGTGGCGCCGAGCGGATCTGCGTCCCCCCGCAGAAGATCGGCGCCGCACAAGCGGCCGACGCCCGCGAACCGGATACGCGCCGCGCTCGCCGCACGCGCCCTCGACTGGAGCCGGCGCCGGCAGGGTCCCGATCGCTTCCCCCTCAGCCTCGAAAGGCGCCGGCTCTACATCCTGCCGAGCCGCGCCGGCCTCGGTTTCGACCTCCTGTGGCTCGGCATGGTGCTGGCCGGGCTCAACTACGCGAACAGTGTCGCGCTGCTCGCGGCGTTCTCGCTCGGCGGCTTTGCGCTGGTCGGCATGTACTGCTGCCACCGCAATCTGCAGGGGCTGCGCGTGCTGTCGCTGACCGCCGCGCCGGCGTTCGCGGGCGAATCCGGCCGCATCGAGCTGCTGCTACAGAACGACGCCACCGTGGACCGCCATGGCATCACCGTCCGCCTCGGCGAATCGCGGGCCGCGCTCGCGACCCTCGCCGCGGGCGCCGCCGGACGGCTGGTATTGACGCTGCCCACGGCGTGTCGCGGCCGTCTCGCCGTGCCCCCGATCCGCATCGCCAGCGACTTCCCTTTCGGCCTGTTCACGGCCTGGACCTGGCTGCACACCGATGCCGCCCTGCTCGTGTACCCGGCGGCGCGCGGCGCGTTGCCGCCACCGATCGCCGCCTCGGACCGCGAAACCGGTGCGCATGCCCTCACCGGCGGCGACGACGAGTGGTCGGGCCTACGCCCGTTCCGCGATGGTGACTCGCCGCGGCAGGTGGCCTGGAAGAGCTACGCTCGCGGCCTGCCGCTCGTCGTCAAGGAATACACGGGGCGTAGCGCGCGCGCGCTGGTCTTCGACTTCGCAGCGATGGCCGGGCTCGGCACGGAGCAGCGGCTCGAGCAGCTCGCGCGCTGGGTCGTAGATGCCGAGGCGCGCGGCCAGCGCTACGCGCTGCGACTGCCGGCTGCATCGATCGACGAATCGCGCGGCGCGGCGCATCGCCATCGCTGCCTCGAGGCGCTGGCGCTCCATGCTTGAGCGCTGGCGCGAACGCTGGCCGGAACGCGAGCGGCCACTGCGCTGGGTCATCGCCGCATTCAGCGCAGCCGTCGCACTGCATGCCGACCGCCTGCCACTGTGGTGCCTCGCGGCGATCGCAGCGATCGTGCTCTGGCGGCTGTTCGCCGCGGTCGCCTCGCTCGACCTGCCGCGACGCATCATCCGCCTCGGCCTCGGGGCTGGCCTGCTGCTCGCCGTTGTCCTGCAGTTCAATACCATCTCCGGACTGTCTGCGGGCAGCGCCCTGCTCGCCGCGATGGGCGCTGTGAAGCTGCTCGAGACGCGCGGACGCCGGGATCATTACATCGTGCTCGGCGTCAGCCTGTTCCTGATGATTGCTGCGACGCTCGACCGGCAGGGACTGGCGCGCATGGGCTTGTATGCCGCGCACCTGTGGCTGTGCTGCGCCACGCTCGCGATCGTCGGTACGCCCGATGCGGGCCTGACCGCGCGCGCGGCGTTCGGACTCGCCGGGCGGACGCTGGCCTACGCGCTGCCGCTGACGCTGCTGCTGTTCCTGTTCTTCCCGCGCGTGCAGGGGCAGATCTGGTCTCTGCCGGTCGGCAGCGCCGCGGTCACCGGGCTCGGCGATGAGATGAGCCCGGGCTCGATCAGCCAGTTGTCGGAGTCCGACGACCCCGCGTTCCGCGTGACCTTCGAGGCCCCCCGGCCGCCGTCGACTTCGCTCTACTGGCGCGGCCCGGTGCTCCACCAGTTCGACGGCTATACGTGGCGGCGCGAGCTCGGTCGCGTCTATCGCAGCGCGAGGCTCGAGTACGAGGGCCCGGCCTATCGCTACCGGATCACGCTCGAGCCCCACCGTCAGCGCTGGTGGTTCGCACTCGACCTGCCGGTGCCACCGCAGCGACCCGGCGTGTTCTTCACTTTCGACTACCAGCTCGTCAGCGCCGAACCGGTGAGTCAGGCCGTCAGCTACGAGCTCGCTTCGCACATCCGCTATCGCAGCGACGACGAGGCCTCGCTGCTCGCACGCCGCATCGACCTGCAGCTGCCGCCGGGCCGCAACCGCCGCACACTCCAGTGGGCCCGGCGCGAGCGCGAGCGCGCCGGCAGCGACGCCGCCTACGTGACGCGGGTCCTCGAACTGTTCCGCGACGGAGGTTTCGTCTACAGCCTCACGCCGCCCCTGCTCGACCTCGATTCCGTCGACGACTTCGTGTTCCGTACGCGGACCGGGTTCTGCGGCCACTATGCATCGGCCTTCGCGACCCTGATGCGCGCGGCGGGCATCCCGGCGCGCGTCGTGACCGGCTATCACGGCGGCGAGTGGAATCCGATCGGCCAGTACCTGATCGTGCGCCAGTCCGATGCCCACGCCTGGGTCGAGATCTGGGTCGACGGCCGCGGCTGGAGTCGCATCGATCCTACCGCTGTAGTCGCTCCGGACCGGCTGCAGCGCGCGGCGCTGGACCGAATCGCCGCCGCGGCCGGAGCTGCCGATCCGCTCATCGCCGAGCTAGGCTGGTGGGCGCGCACCGCGCTGACCTGGGACGCCGTCAACACCTGGTGGAAGATCCGCGTGCTCGACTTTGACCTCGGTAGCCAGCTCGAGCTGCTGCGCGACCTCGGCTTCAAGCGCCCCGCCCTGCGCCAGCTCGGCTGGCTCGCGGCCGGCGGACTCACGGCCTGGCTACTCGCGATCGCACTGCGCTTCGGACGCGCGCCCCGAGCCCCGCACGGCGATGCGCTGGCGCGCGGCTATCGGCGTCTTTGCGCGCGGCTCGCGGCAGCCGGCGTCGCGCGCGGACCGCACGAGGGTCCGCTCGCCTACGCGGCGCGGCTCGCACGCCAGCGCCCGGATCTGGCGGCGCGCGTGCTGCCGGCGCTCGAGCGCTATGCCGTCACCCGATTCGGTCCCGGTGGCACCGATGCGCGAGTCCGGGCCCTCGCGCGTGAGCTGCGCTCGCTCCGACCCTGAGCGAGGCATGCACGATCACGGTGCGAGAGAAGCCTGCGGCATACTCGCAGACAGGCGAGCCACCGTTTCACGGGAGTCGCGTCATGGCCGATCTCAAGGCACCCCTCCACAAGGCAGGCGTCGAGGTCCAGAAGCTCGCGAAGCGGCCGGCCAACGAGCCATTGCCTGAGCTCCATGCGCTCGGCAATCACCCTTTGACCGGCGAGGTGACCGGCTCGCTGGCCGGCATGGGCAAGTTCGCCGCTCGCGCCACGCACGACGGAGGGGTGAAGCCCAGGGGCACGGCTACCGACGCGGCGACAAAGGGCAATATCGACCCCGTGAAGCGCCTGCCGCAGGGCAGCTGAGCGCAGATCCGATCATGACGACGCTGCTCTGGCTGACGGCGGCGGGCGCAACCGCCGCCGCGCTGATCATTGTGCTGAATCGCCACCGGCAACGCGCGCGCGCACTCGCCACCCCGCTCGCGCCGGCGCAGCGCACCGCGCTCGCGAGACTGTCACCGCTCTACGCGCGCCTGCCAGATACGCTCCGCCGCGAACTCGAACCGGCGATGCGCGCCTTTCTCGGGCGCGTCGCATTCGTCGGCTGCAACGGCCTTACGGTCAGCGATGAGATGCGCCTGCTGGTGGCGATGCACGCGGCGCTGCTGACGCGCCGTATCGGCATTGGTGCCTTCGACCGGCTCTACAGCGTGCTCCTGTATCCCGACGAGTTCGTCGTCGAGCAGCGCATCGAGGACGAGGAGACGGGTCTGGTCACCGAGGGCTCGGAAGTGCTGTCGGGGCAGACCATCGAAACCGACCGTGTGATCTTCTCATGGCGCGACGTACTCGAGGGCGCCTCGTCCGGACAACCATACAACGTCATTGCCCACGAGCTCGCGCACTACCTCGATCACGTGCACGGCGGCGCGCTGTCCGACCCACGCGGTACGGCCACGTGGCACGCGACGCTGGCACGCGAGCAGGCGGTGCTGCGGGACGCGATCGATCGCGGCGAGGAGACCCTTATCGATCCGTACGGGACCGAGGACTCCGCAGAGTTCTTCTGCGTCGCTACCGAGGCGTTTCTCGAAACTCCGGAGGAGTTCGCGACGAGACATCCCGTGCTCTATGCAGAGCTCAGCCGCTTTTACGGAATCGACCCGGCATCCTGGCCGGCTCGCGCACCAGCATGAGCAGCAGTCCGCCGGCGACGAACAGCACGGCCAGTGACGCGATCGAGAGGCGCGAACTGCCCGTGGTCAGCGCGACCACGGCCACGAGCAGCGGGCCGATGACGGTCGCGAACTTGCCCATCATGTTATAGAAGCCGAAGAACTCGGCGCCCTTGCCCGCCGGCACGAGCCGCCCGAACAGCGAGCGAGACAAGCTCTGCACGCCGCCCTGCACGAGACCGATCACCACGGCGAGGGCGAAGAACTCCTCTATGGTGTCGAGGAAAAATGCATAGACGGTGGCGAGCGTGTAGACGCCGATGCCGATCAGGATGCCGCGTTGGGCCCCGATGCGGTCGCCGAGCCAGCCGAAGAACAGAGCCGCCGGAAAGGCCACGAACTGGGTCAGCAACAGCGCCGCGAGCAGACTGCCGGTTTCGAGACCGAGCGCGACGCCGTAATCGACCGCCATCTTGATGATGGTGTTGACGCCATCGATATATAGCCAGTAGGCGCAGAGGAAAATCAGGATCTGCCGGTAGCGGCCGACCGAGCGCAGCGTCGCAAGCAGTTCAGTCAGGCCACTGCGCGCGGCCGCCGCGATCGGCACGGTCGCGGGCGGTGCCGTCTCGCGCACGTAGTACGCCAGTGGCACCAGGAACAGGGCCCACCAGGACGCGACGGTCAGGAACGAGACGCGGATGGCCTCGGCGACGTCAGCGAGGCCGAACCACTGCGGGCGCAGGGTCATCGCCACGTTGACCGCGAACAGCAACCCCCCGCCGAGGTAGCCGAGCGAGTAGCCGAAGGCGGATACCCGGTCGAGTTCCGACTCGACCGCGACGTCGAGCAGCAGCGCATCGTAGAACACGTTGGCGGACGCGAAGCCGATCGAGGCCAGCGTGAACAGCGCCGCCGCAGCGAACCAGTCGCCCCTCTCGACGAAGAACAGCAGCGCCGCGCCGGCGATGCCGAGCGACGTCCAGGCAATCAGGAAGCGTTTGCGCCGCCCGCCGCGGTCGGCCATCGCGCCGAGCACGGGCGCCAGCAACGCGACGACGAAGCCGGCAATGCCATTGGCGATCCCGAGCCGCGAGGTGCTGACCGTTGGGTCGACGCCGAGGCTCCAGTAACGCTGGAAGAACGCCGGAAAGAACCCGGCCATGACCGTGGTCGCAAATGCCGAGTTGGCCCAGTCATAGAGCGCCCAGGACAGCACCGGACGGCGCAGGAACAGCGCGCGGGCGGGCGCGGCAGCAGCGGATCCAGTCGCGCCGCCGCTGCTCATGCAGCGCTTTGCGCAGCCTGTGCCGCGAGCGTCTCGCGCGTCTCGCGGAACACTAG
>CAZAWM010000121.1:9176-9517 GCA_964488605.1 uncultured Steroidobacteraceae bacterium
CACTAGATCGGGCCAGCGCTCGAACGTCAGCTCCAGATTCACACGCGAGGGCGCGAGATAGACCAGCGCGCCGCTGTGATCGACGGCGAGGTTCTCGTAGGCCTTGCTGCGAAACTCCTCGAGCTTGCGCTCGTCGCGGCCCGCGTACACCCAGCGCGCAGTATGCACGGCGACCGGTTCGAACGCGCACTGCACCGCATATTCGTCTTGAAGTCGAAATGCGACGACCTCGAACTGCAACTGCCCGACGGCGCCCAGGATCAGGTCGTTGTTGCGTAACGGCTTGAACAGCTGTGTGGCCCCCTCCTCGCACAGCTGTGCGAGCCCCTTGGCCAGGGCCT
>CAZAWM010000122.1:0-4838 GCA_964488605.1 uncultured Steroidobacteraceae bacterium
GGCGCTCGAGATACTCGCGCGTGCGCAGACAGCTCGTGCATCCGGGCTGCCAGTAAAAGATCAGCTGCCGGAAAGGATTCGTGCCCGAGGATGCGGTCATGCGGCGCTCGAAGAACGGTCGGCAAATGATAAGCCGGTCGCGACCCGCTGCGCACCAGTGGCCGGCGCGATGCAGTCCGCCAGGACGGATTCGGCAGGCGCGGCGCAATGGCTCTATGCTCGCCGCATGGATCACGCCCATCGGCTGCTCGATTTCTGGTTCGGACCGCAGCCCTTCACGGCTCAGGGCCTGCGCGAACGCATGCGCTTCTGGTTCGGCGGCGACGACCCCGAACTCGACGAGATGCGCGATCGCGACCTCGAGAGCCGCTTCGGTGGGCTCGTCGCACGCGCTCTGGCCGGCGAGCTCGCCGCCTGGGCGGACAGCCCGCGGCGGAGGCTGGCCCTGATCCTTTTGCTAGATCAGCTGCCGCGCAATATCCATCGCGGCACGGCCGCGGCCTTCGCCGGCGACGCCGTGGCTGCCACGCTCGCCCAGCACGGGCTCGAGCAGGCCGCCGACGCTGCGCTGGACGTCGTCGAACGGATCTTCTTCTACATGCCCTTGCAGCACGCGGAGTCGACCGAACTTCAGGAACTGTCGGTTGCGGCGTATAGACGGCTACGGGCCGAAGCTCCCGCGGCTTTCGCCGACGTGTTCGACGCAACGCTCGACTACGCCGAACTGCACCGCGATATCGTGGCCCGCTTCGGCCGCTTCCCCCACCGCAACGCGGTGCTGGGCCGCGACAGCACGCCCGAGGAGCAGCGCTGGCTAGAGCGCGAGGGTCGGCGCTTCGGTCAGTGAGCGCGAGCGGCCGATGGCTCCCCCCTGCCCGCCACGATCGCGGCGGGCGCGAAGTCGGGGTCGGTCAGCGACATCTCGGTAACGGTCCCATATGCGGTTGCGACCTCGCGCAGCCGTGCGGCATCACCGATCAGCACGATCGCGAGGTCGTCGCTGCGCGGGAATGCGCGCGCGATCACCGAGCGGACGGCGGGTCCATCGACGGCCGCAATCCGTGGTCCGTAGGTCTCGATATCCTCGCGCCCCAGCCCGAAGAACTCGAGGTCGGCGAGCGCACCGCCCCACTGGCTCGCGGTCTCGTAGCCGAGAGGGAACTGTCCAAGCAAGTAACGTCGCGCCGAGTCGAGCGAATCGTCGTCGACGCCGTCGCGGTGCAGCCGCTCGAGCGTGTCGATCGCCAGATCGATGGCCTTGCGTGCATTGTCGACGACGGCGAACGAGCGGATCGCGAACTCGCCGGCGACGCTGCCCCGCGTGAATGACGAACGTGCCCCGTAAGACAGCCCGGACTTGACCCGCAGCTCCGTGTTCAGGATCGAGGTGAAGCGTCCGCCGTAGAGCGTATTGACGACATCGATGGCGGCACGCTCGCGGTCGCGGCGCGCGACGCCGACGTTGCCGAGCCAGAAGTAGGCCTGCGATGCGCCAGGCGAGTCGACGAGCAGCACGCGGCGGCCGCGCTGCCGTGCCGACTCGTCGAGCGGCGCGAGTTGCTGCGGCGCGCGCCCCCAGTCGCCGAACGCCCGGCGCACGGCCGAGCGCGCCCATGCAGGATCGACCTCGCCGGTGATGATCAAGATCGCGCGATCGGCGCCGAAATGCGCGCGGGCGTAGGCGCGCACGTCCTCGATGCCGAGCATCGCGAGCGAGCGAGCGCTGCCGTGGACCGGACGCGCATAGGGGTGGGTGCCGAACAGCAGCGCGCGGCCGTAGCTGTCGATCAGCGAAGACGGATCGGAATCTTTCGCCGCCTTGATGAACTCGATCTGGCGACGGCGCAGGGTCTCGAACTCGCCTGCGTCGAAGCGCGGCCGGCGCAGCGCATCGGCGAGCAGCTCGAGCATCAGTTCGCGATCGCGGGCGAGGAACTGTCCTGAGACTCGCAGCGTTTCGACGCCGGCCGACGCGCCGAAGCTGCCGCCGGCACCCTCGACCGCCGAGGCGAACTCGTGGGCATTGCGTCTCCCGGCGCCCTTCTCGAGCAGACCAGCGGTCAGTGCCGCGACACCAGCCCTGTCCGCGGGCTCGGCCATGGCCCCGCCGCGCAGCACGAGCGTGAAAGCGATCAGCGGCACCTCCGTCCGCCGCATCACCACGAGAGTCAGGCCGTTCGGCAGCACCGTGCGTTCGAAATCCGGCACCCTGACGACGGCCGTCGCCGCGCCCGGGACAGCCGGAATCGGCGCGGACTGCGCGAGCGTCGCGCCGAGGGCGTAGGCGAGGCCTACCGCGAGGCGCAGAACCGCTGCGCGCCTCACGATGCGGCTCCGGTCGACACGGACGGACTCTCGAGGATGCCGACGGTGCGTCGCCGAGTCTGCAGCACTTCGGCCGCGACAGCCCGTACGTCCTCGAGGGTGACCGCCTCGATACGCGCCGGCTCATCGAACAACCTGCGGTAATCGCCGTGAAAGACCTCGAACTGACCGAGCAGCCGCGCCTTGCCGTCGATCGTCGAGAGGTCACGCCACATTCGCGTGGTCTCGAGATTCTTCGCACGCCGCAGCTCTGCTTCCGTCAGCCCCTCGCTCACGATCCGCGCGAGCTCGGCATCGAGCTCTCGCTCCACGGGCGCGATCGCGCCACCCTGAGGAAGGGTGACGAGAAACCAGAGCAGTCCGGGATCGAAACCTTCGTCCCAGTAGGCGGCGACCCGGATGGCGAGCTGACGTTCCTCGACGAGCAGACGGTGCAGACGCGAAGCGTCACCCTGTGCGAGCACCGTCATCAGCAGCCGCAGTGCCGGACTACGCGGATCCGTCGCGGCCGGTGCCTTGTAGGCGTACTGCAGCAGCGGTGTCAACGCCGGCCGCTCGATCCGCACCCGTTTCTCGCCGAGCTGCTCGGGTTCGACCGTGCGCACCGCAGGCGGCGGCGGTTGCCGCGGGATCGCGCCGAAGCGCCGCCGCGCGAGCTCGAACCCCTCCTGGGCAGTGAGGTCCCCGACGATCACGAGCGCACAGTTGTTCGGAGCATAGTAGCTGCGGAAGAACTGCTGCAGATCCTCCATACGCCAGGAGCGGATGTCGGAGGGCCAGCCGATCGTCGGAATCTGATACGGGTGGGCGACGAACGCCGTGGCCTGCACGCGCTCGGCCAGGAACGCTTCGTTGCTGTCCTCGACACGCAGCCTGCGCTCCGAGAAGACGACACCGCGCTCGCTCTCGATGATCTTCGGATCGAAGGCGAGATTGGCGAGCCGGTCGGCCTCGAGTTCGAACACGAGTTCGAGCGCGTGGCGCGGGAACCAGTCCTGATAGACCGTGACGTCGCTGCTCGTGAAAGCGTTGTTCGAGCCGCCGCTCGCTTCCATCAGGCGGTCGAACTCCCCGGGCTGTCTGCGGGCCGTACCATTGAACATCATGTGCTCGAAAAAGTGCGCGAGCCCGGTCGTGCCCGGTGCCTCATTGCGGCTGCCGACGCGTACCCAGTTGTAGAGCGCGACGTTGGGGATGTCACGATCGGTCCAGACGATGACGCGCAGGCCGTTGTCGAGCGTCGTCGCCTCAGGCGCGACGGCCCCGGGGCCGATCGGCATGGACCTTGCAGCCGCCTTGCGTGCCGGCCGATCGGCCGCCGCCGCGACGGCCAGCGATCCCATGGTCAGCGCAAGGAGGAGAGCGGTCACTCGTGACCGCGGGATCAGGGGATTCGTGAGCATGCCCGGCATGATCGACGATCGCTCGCGGCACCGCCAGAGACAAAAAAACGCCGCGTCGGCTACGCCGCGCGGCGTGAGGGGATGCGAACACCGGGGAGGATGTCCGCGTTCAGGGTCCGGAACGAGTCAGGAGCGACGGCCGGACGCGATGGCAGCAGCAGGATCACGCGCGCCGCGCGCATTGGGAGCTCCACCATGACTCGTCGGCGAAGATGCAGCAAATCGCATACCAGTGGTCAAGTATCTGATTGCACGAGCCTTCGCAGCCGCCTGCCGAACGCGGCCTGACACGCCGTGTCAAATTGCGACGCGGTCGATCATTGCGGTGGGACGTACAGGCAGGCCTGCCCGCCGGCCTGCAGCGCGCGACAGAGGTCGCGCGCCTCGGCCTCGCTGCGCAGCGTCGTCTGCAAGCGGTACAGGGGGGCGCCACCGCGGGTCGTCACCGATATCTCGGGCTCGAGCGGGCGCAGGGCGGCGAAGCGCGCCGAGGCCACGCGCCAAGCTTCGCCCGCCTGCGCCTCGCTCGAGAATGCGCCGAGCTGGACGCGGTGACCGCTCGAAGGCTCCGCGGCGGCGGCGGGCTTCACCGGGCGCTCGACCGCCGGTGGGCTCGTTTGGCGCGCACCGGTGGTCGCAGCCGCTGCGGGCGCAGGCGCGACGGCCGACCCCGACTCGCTTGCCGGCGCGCGGCCGGCGGCGACCGGAGCCGGGGCCGAAGCCTCCATGACATTGAAGTTCTCGATCCGGACTCGGGCCTCCTGCGCCCACTTGCCCTCGGGATACTGGCTCAGGAACTGCTGATACGCCGCCGCGGTGTCCGCGCTCGTGGCGAGCTGCCAGTCACGCTCCTCGGCGAGCTGGCGCGCGCGCGCGCGCGCCTCGGCTGCCAGTTCGCTCTGCGGGTATTTTTCGATGAAGCGCTCATAGGCTTCGATCGTGTCTGCGCCCTGCGTCGAGCGCCAGTCACCTGCCTCTCGGCTGCAAGCGACGAGCAGCAAGGCCAAGCAGACCGCCGTCAGCGCTGCAGTGGATTCGACCCTATGTCCGGCTGGCGTCTGCGTCCTCATCGCCGCACTCCTCGATTGATCCGCCTGCTGCCCGCATTGT
>CAZAWM010000122.1:4848-9506 GCA_964488605.1 uncultured Steroidobacteraceae bacterium
AGTTCAATTGCAGCCGGACAGCGAGTCGATCCAGTTGGCGACGACTGCGACGCCCGCACTATCGATGCGCGTGCTGGCAAGTGGCGGCATCGCCGCTGCGTCGCGGCGATTGGCGCGCGCGACGACGACGGACCGCGCCGCGCTGCCGGGAGCGATCAAGCGCGCGTTGGCGATGCCGAGATCGCCCGCCTGCGGCGGCACGTCGCAGGCATTGGTCTGGCGCAGCGGAGTCGCATAGCGCAGGTCGAGATTTGTCGGCGTGCCGCCGCCGGGCCGATGGCAGTGCGAGCAGTTGGTGTGCAGCCAGGCCCGCGCTCGCTCCGCTGCCGTCCCCGCGCTACCGTACGGATCGGGCAAAGCGGGCAGTGCCGACGGCGCCGCCGTGATCGGTGGACTCAGCACGCCGATGCCATTGAGCGTCGTGATCTGATTGGCCGTTCGGCCGGTCGCCGTGTACAGAAGATTGCCATTGAGCTGCGCGGTTTCGAGTCCGAGCGTCCGGCCGGCGGCCTCGGTATGACAGGCGAAGCATTGCGCCTCGCTGGGAAAGATCCAGGCCTGACCGGATACCTGCGCCGTCTTGCCGCCGACGACGCGTATCGCTTCGGTCCCGGCGGCGTTCCACTCGTAGGAGTAGCCGCCCCAGTTGCCGTTGCTGTGCCGCATGAGAAGCCGCGTCTCGACGAGACGCGAGCCGAGCGCGAATGTCTTGACCAGCACCGAGCCAGGCGGGAAATCCCAGTCGCCGTCGGCACCGATCACGATGTTCTGGCCGTTTGGCAATGCCAGCCAGCGGGACTTGGTCGCGCCGTCCGACCAGAATGGCGCGTTCGGCGCATACGGAACGAGCCCGCTCGCCGGCTGGGCCGGCGCGGCGGGAGCGACACAACCCGTCGCCGAGAGCTGGGTAGGAATCGAGCCACCGGCGCTGGCGCCGGCCACCAGCCGATGCAGCGTGCCGCCGTAGTGCACCACGTAGATCTCGCCGTCGGCTCCCTGGCCGAAAGAGGCGATCTGCAGGCCACTGTCGAATCCGCCCGACACAACCAGCGTCGGCGGCGTATCGCGCGCGATGTGCCAGATCCGACCCGAGACGAAATCACCGAACACGTAGCGGCCCGCCAGTGGCGGGATCGCGTTGCCGCGATAGACGTAACCGCCGGTGACGGACTGGCCGACCGTCCGTCCGTACTCGGCGACCGGATCGATCAGGTTCGACGCCGGGCCGCAGTTGGAATTGAAGGGATGAGCGCCTTCGCGACAGCGCCAGCCGTAGTTGCCGCCGACATCGATACGATTGATCTCCTCCCACGCGTTCTGGCCGACATCTCCGAGCCACAGTTCGCCCGAGCCGCGATCGAAGCTCCAGCGCCAGGGATTGCGCAAACCGATGGCATAGATTTCCGGACAGCTCTGCGCACCGCTGCCGGTGCTGCAAGGCGGGTTGCCCGCATAGGGATTGCCGGGCGGAATCCGGTAACGCACGGCACCGGTGTCGCCGCCGATGTCGATCCGCAGCAGCTTGCCGAGCACCGTCTGCAAGTTCTGGCCGTTGCCGATGCTGCCGAACGGGTCGCCGCCGCTGCCACCGTCGCCGAAGCCGATATACAGGAATCCATCGGGTCCGAAGGCGATGTGTCCGCCATTGTGGTTGGTTTCCGGTTGATTGACGGTCAGCAGGATCCGCTCGCTTCCAGGGTCCAGAGTCTGGCCGCCGTCGTTACTGCGAAACTCGGAGATCCGCGATACGAGCTGCGGGCTGCCCGTGGTGTACGAGAGGTAGACACGCGGATCCACCGGATACTGCGGATGAAAGGCGAGTCCGAGAAGCCCCATCTCGCCTCCCGAACGCACCCGCGTCGCGATGTCGATGAATAGCGTGCTGGCCGGCACGGCAGGGTCGTTGTCGAAGACGCGCACGCGCCCCGCCTGCTCGACGACGTACCAGCGTGCGCTGCTGTTCGGCGACTGCAGCAGCAGCACGGGCGCGGTGAAGCTCAGGTTCGGGAATACCCGCTGCAAGGCGAGCGTCGCCTGCGTGGCCGGCGCGTCGCCGGCGAGACAGGTCGTGTTGCTCGGACGCGCATCGAGACCGAGCACCGGCGGACTGCCGCCACCGCCGCTGCCATCACCGCCGCCGCCCTGACCGCCCCCACCGGTCTCCTCGGTCGGCGCGCCGCCGCAGGCGGCAACGGAGACCAGCAGCAGCAGCATCGACCACCGTGACGCCAGTTGCATGCCTCGCACCCGATGTGATGGCATCGAAGCGTGGATGCTGGCACACAACCGCAGTCGCCGATAGCCGCGGCACCGTCCGCAAAACGCGACAGTGGCGCGCTGCCGCTTCGGCGTCGCAGCGCGCACACTGCGCTGATCGCGCTGCGCGGTAACGGCGCCGAGTATCCCGAGAACAGCCTGCCAGCGCTGCGCTCGGCCCTAGAGCTCGGCGTCGCGAGCCTCTACATCGAGACGCAGCTGTCGCGCGACGCCGAGGTGTTCGTGTTGCGCGAGGCGAGTGCGGTCGCCGGTCCGGGCGCCGCGACCGGGGTGCTCGATCTCTGCGCTGCGGAGGCCGCACGGCTCGATGCATCCGAGCCGGCACGCTTCGGCGATCGGTTTGCCGGCCTGTGCGTGCCACGGCTCGCCGAGGTCGCGCGGCTCCTGCACGACTGGCCCGAGGCGCGATTGTTCGTCGAGCTACGCCGGGCCAGCCTCGCCCGCCACGGCGCCGAGCGCTTCGTGGTGGCCACGCTGAGCGCGCTGCGTGACTGTCCCGATCGCTGCGTGATCGTCGCGCGCGACCTGCTCGTGATCGAGCTCGCGCGGCGGCGGGGTGCGCAAGCGGTGGGCTGGATCGTGCCCGACTTCTCGACCGGCTCGCAGATCAAGTGCGAGGCGATGCGTCCCGACTACCTGCTGTTCCCCGAGGACCAGCTCCGGCCGAACGCGACGTTGCGACGCGGCGTCTGGCAGTGGGTCGCACTCGAGGTTGCCGACATCGACAGGCTGCACGCACTGGCGTCGGCCGGCGCCGACTACGTGGCGACGGCGCACGTGCGCGCGGTCGCTCGCGAACTCGGTTTCAGCGCGCCACGCAATCCGCCGGATCGGGTCGGCTGACCGGTCCGACGGGAAGCAGGCCGGCGCGTTCGAGGTCGCCGAGCACGAAACGATCGACCCAGGTCGTCGGGCCGAGATGCTCGAGAAAGCCGCAGTGTCCGCCGTACCGCGTCCTGACCACGCGCAGTACCTCGGGCCGCGCGAGGCGCACCAGATCGCGCGCCGGGATCATCGGATCGTCGGCGGCGGTCAGGATGACCGACGGCACGGCGAGGTCAGCCAGCCGGGTACCGGTGATCGCATAGCCCGCGAGATAGGAGTCGAGATCTTCGAAATCGGTGTGCTCGCGCACGAGAGCCTCGGTCATGCGCCGCAGGTTGCGCGAGCGCAGCAGCGGTCCGAAGCGGTAGACATCCGGCCAGGCACGCTGCTTGAGCAGCAGCGATCGGGTCCACTTCTGCACGAAGTACGCGTGGTAGAGCGGGAGGCCCGTCTCGAGCGCCTCGAGCGTCGTCGCCGGATCGAGCACGGGCGAAATCGCGAGCACGCGGTCGAGCCTCAGACCGACGCGCGGCGCCGCGGCCGCGACCCGCAGCATGAAGTTGCCACCGAGCGAGAAGCCGGCGAGCACGAGCCGCTGAGCGACGAACCGCTCCCGCAGTCGTGCGACCGCTCCGACGACCTCCGGCAACCGGCAGGAATGGAACAACTCGCGATTTAGGTGATGCGTGTGGCCATGATCGCGCAGGTTCAGGCGGACGACGTCGACGCCGCGCTCGAGCAGGGCGTGGGCCAGCGACAGGATGTACTGGGACTCGGCGCTGCCCTCCCAGCCGTGCAGCAGGACCGCAGCCACCGGTTCGACTGCCGACGGTCGCCGCGCCGGAGCCGAGTGAAACGCCTGCAGCGTCACGCCGTCGCCGCAGTCGAGCAGCAGTTCGCGGCTGGTCCGACGCCATGCGGCCGTTTGACGCTCGACGCGCGCCCTTCGTAGCGGCAGGCTTGGCAGGATCGACTGCGCGTGGGCGCTCTTGAGCCAGCGCGGTGGCCTGAACTCGTCGCCGAGCATCAGCCTGCCGGACGAAGCCGGATCTCGACGCGGTTGTTGAGCGCGGCGGCCCGGTTCCATTCGGCCGCCGTGAGCCGCGGCCCGGCGGCCGGATAGGCAGCTGCGCGCTGCGACTCGCTGCCCGTCGCGAGCTCGACCTCGATCGCGCCGCCGCTCTCGCGGCGGATCGTGCCAATGAGGTTGACCAGCGTCAGCGGCTCCCGCTGCGCCATCGTCAGCGCGTCGTCTTGCGGATTGCCGAGGAGGTCGCACCGTTCGAGCGGCGTGTCGTCGGCTGCCGGACCGAAGCCTTCCGCCGCGCTGCCCGCGAGGCAGAAGCGGCCCGGGAACGACGTCACGATGATGCGCCCGCGGAAGCCGCGCGCCGCGACGTCGCGCAGCAGCGCGCGCAGCTGCTCGAGTCGCTCACCGGCGAGCGGCACCTCGCCGTACGGCACGGTCTGGATCGTCAGCTCCGGCCAGCCCCCCGCAGCGCTGGCGATCCCGCCGGCGACGTTGGGCCCGGCCCCGGCACCGGCCACAGCCGGCG
>CAZAWM010000123.1:0-9467 GCA_964488605.1 uncultured Steroidobacteraceae bacterium
GAGTATCTCGAGCGCCATGGGATCCCCTACGAGTCGGTCAACGTACTCCATGACCCCGGCGCGCGCGACGCGCTGCTGCGTCTCGGCGCGCGCACGGTGCCACTGCTGGTCCGAGACGGTCGCTGGGTGTCGGCTCAGGATCCGGCCGAGGTTGCGCGCTTCGTCGGTCTGCCCTGGACGGGTCGACGACTCGAGGTCGGCGACCTGCTCACGCGGCTCGAGGCGCTGCTCGACGTCGCGGCAGCGTTCGCCGAACGCTGGCCCGCGCAACGGCTCACCGACACCCTGCCGGGTCGTGACCGCAGCCACGCGGATCTCCTCTATCACGTCGCGATGATCGTCGAGGGGCTGCTCGATGCGGCCGATCCGGAGCGCGCCGGCGCACTGACATACGCGCACTTCGAGCGTCGTCCACCGCCCGGTGACGTGGCGCCCGCCCGGCTCGCGGACCGGTTGCGCGCGACGGGCGCGTCGCTGACGCGGTTCCGCGCGCGGGGCTTGCCGGCAGGCGCTGACGTGACGGTCAAGACTTATTACGGGGAACGACCGGTTCATGAGCTCATCGAGCGCAGCGCCTGGCATGTCGCGCAGCACCTACGGCAGATCGAGCACCTGGCGCGCGAGGTGCTCCGGCTGCGGGACGTACCGGAAATCGGTGCCGCGCTGCTCACCGGTTTGCCGCTGCCGGAGCGTGTCTGGGATGCAGAGATTCAGTTCGGCGCCAGGGCCGCGCTAGACTGAGGCCACGGGGCAAGGAGGAGCTCGCATGGATTTTTCCCTCAAGCAGACGGGCCGCGCCGGGATCGAGTTTGCGGCCGATCTCGGTGCCGTCGGTGCGCGGATGCGCGCGCAGATTGCACGCGACATGGCCGGCAAGCAGCTCGACGACAGCACGCTGGCGGCCGACCTCGATGCCCGGCTGCGTCAGGTCGACGCGGCCCTCGCTGACTCGCAGGCCTACGCTTCGCTCGGCATGGTCAGCGAGTGGGCCGGTCGCAACCACGGGCGCATCGCGCAGGCGGCTTTCGAGGAACTGCGCGAGGAACTCGCGCCCAAGCTCGACGCGCTGGTCGAGCGGGGGCCGACCCGGATCGAGCGCAGGCTCAAGGGGGACCTGCCCGAGTATTTCAGGCACTGGTGGATCCATCGCACGACCGGCGGCTGGGACGGACATCCGTACCAGGGCTTCGTCCACGGGGAACTGCTGCATCGCGAGTACGTGGCGCGCAACTACCCGGGCGACATCTTCGCGCAGCGCCGCGAGATCCTCTCGGTCCTGCCGCGCAAGGACTATCGGCGCATCCTCGAGATTGGCACGAGCAGCGCCCATTACACGCTGCAGCTCGCCCGGACCTTTCCCGAGGCCGAGCTCTGGGGCTGCGATCTGTCGTTGCGCATGCTCGAGCAGGCGCAGCGCGTCGCCAACGAATACGGTTATCGCTGGAGGCTGTTTCAGCTGGCTGGCGAGGACACGGGCTTCGAGGCCGCCAGCTTCGACCTCGTCACGTCCTACATAGTCCTGCACGAGATTCCTGCGGCGGTCACCGAGGCGCAGCTGCGCGAGGCCTTCCGCCTCTTGCGGCCAGGCGGTGACCTGCTGTTCAGCGACGTGACCCGATACGCGGCGCTCGACCGCACCGGCGAGTTCTGGGCGGAGTACCTGGCCGTCAACGGTGGCGAGCCGTACTGGCGCGAGGCCGCGAGCCTCGACCTGATGGCCGCGGCCGAGCAGGCCGGGTTCGTCAACGTGCGTTCCGAGGGTCTCGGCGGCGGTAAGTACCCGTGGTACATCTACGGACAGAAGCCCGCATGAGCCAGATCGATACTCGGGACCTGCTGCCCAACGATTACGCAGTCCGCAATGATCCGGTGGCCCAGCTCGCGCTGACGCTCGCGAAAGAGCTCTGGCTGCTCCGCGATCGCCAGATCGTTCTCGAATCGGTACTCGCCGAGAAAGGCGTCGCGACGGCGGAACTCATCGATGCCTATCAGCCGAGCGGGCCGGTGCGGGAGCGGCTCGCGCGCGAGCGCAAGCGCTTCCTCGAGGAGATCCAGAGCGCGCTGAGCCCCGCTCCCGGCTGAACATGCCCAGGACACCCTCGGCCGTGTCATTCGCGGCGGCATGCGTCGCCACCCTCGCCATCGTGCTGCCCGCGGCCGCGTCGGATCCTGCGCCCGGCGAGTGGCCGGCGTTCGGCCGCGATCCGGGCGGAAGTCAGTATTCGCCGCTGCGGGTCATCGATGCGCGCAACGTCGCGCGCCTGCGCCGCGTCTGGGTCCATCGCTCGGGCGATTTCATCGACGCTCCTTCGCCGAAGGGCACGGCCTTTCAGGCCACGCCAATTCACGTCAACGGCACGCTCTACTACTGCACGCCATTTGGCCGGGTCTTCGCGCTCGATCCGGCAACGGGCGCGGAGCGCTGGGTGTTCGATCCTCGCGCCGCCGACCCTGCGACCGGCCGGCCGGTCACGACGGCGCCGCGCATGCCCATGCGCTGTCGCGGCGTTGCGTTCTGGCAGGAGGCCGCGCCCGGTACGGGCGCGGACCGCGCAGCGGGCGCCGCTTTCATCTCCGCCTGCCGTCGGCGGATTTTCGCGCACGGTGACAGCGGCCGGGTGTATGCCCTCGACGCCGATACGGGCAGGCTCTGCGCCGACTTTGGCGCCGGGCGCGGGCATCCCGGCTTCGTCTCGCACGACGACTACGAGAACTTCGGCGAGGGTTTCGGCGGCGCGTCCGGCTCGCCGCCCGTCATACTCGGCGATCTCGTGATCTCCGGCACCGCGGTCAATGACGGCATTGCCAACGCCAAGGACGGCATCGTTCGCGCCTTCGATGCGCGCAGCGGCGAGCTGCGCTGGGAGTTCAACCCGATCCCGCCGGACAAACGGATGGTGTCGGGCGCCGCCAACGTCTGGTCGACGATCAGCGTCGATCCGGCGCGCCGGCTCGTCTTCCTGCCGACGACCAGCCCGTCCACGGACTACTACGGGGGCGGCCGGATCTTCGAGATACCGCTCGCCAATTCGATCGTCGCGCTCGATGGGGACACCGGCCAGGTGAAGTGGTCTTTCCAGACCGTCCGGCACGACCTGTTCGATTACGATCTCGTCGGTCATCCGCTGCTCGTCGACGTCCGGCGCGGCGGCAGGACCATTCCGGCAGCGCTGCTGCAGACGAAGATGGGCTGGTTGTTCGGCTTCGAGCGCGACACCGGCCGACCTTTATGGCCGATCGTCGAACGACCAGTACCCGCCTCAGACGTGCCGGGCGAGAGCGCCGCACCGACACAGCCCGTGCCAGTGGGCATGGCGGCATTCGCCCGGCAGACGATGCGGCGCGAGGACCTGTTCGGTCTGACGCCGATCGACCGAGCCACCTGCCAGCGACGCTTCGATGAGCTGCGCTACGACGGCATGTACACCCCGCCCTCGATCCGCGGCTCGCTGCTGTTCCCATCGGCGCTTGGTGGCGGCAACTGGGGCGGCGCCGCCTTCGATCCCGCCAATAATCTGCTGGTCATCAAAGCCGAGAACCTCGCAACAGTACTGCGCGTGATCCGCAAGCAGGATCCCGCGAAGGAAGACGCGGTACCGGCCAAGGACTACCTGACGCGGCCGCTGCTCGGAACGCCGTACCGGATTGAGGGCGAGCTGTTCGTCTCGCCGCTTGGCATCCCCTGCACGCCGCCGCCTTGGGGGACGCTCAGCGCGATCGACCTCGATACTGGCAGGATTCGCTGGCAGATTCCGCTGGGCCAGATCCGTCGCGCGGGCGTCACGATTCCGCAGCGGGCGAACTGGGGTTCGCCGAACGTCGGGGGACCCATCGTCACGGCGGGCGGCGTGGTGTTTATCGGCGCCGCGATGGATCAGAAACTGCGTGCGATCGATGTCCGGACGGGCCGCGAACTCTGGGCCGGTGATCTACCTGCGCCCGGCATGGCCGTACCGATGACCTACCTCGCGAACGGCAGGCAGTACGTGGCGATCGCCGCGGGCGGCAGTGCGACAGCGGGCACGAAGATCAGCGACGCGCTGGCGGCATTCGCACTCGAGTGAGGTGCGCGCAAGTTTCCGGAGGTTCCATGGCTGCTCTGCGACTAACCCGGATTTCCGCCGAATCGCTGCCCGTTCCCGGTGCGGATCCCTGGTACGTCACCGCCGACGCTGCCGCCATCACCGTGATGACCGACTTCAGCGAGCGTCACTCGGTCACCGTGGCGGCGACGGCCTCGCTCGATGCGGCACTCGATCACATGAAGCACACCGGCGTGCGCTGCGCTTTCGTGCTCGACGATACGGCGCAGCGCGTGATCGGCATGATCACAGCCTACGACATCATGGGCGACCGGCCAATGCAGATCATGCAGGCGACCGAAGTGTCGCGTGCAGAGCTCAGCGTCCGCAATCTCATGCGGGCGCTGCCGGATTGTCCGGTGCTCAGGCTCGAGGACGTCAGGGGTGCGACGGCGGGTGAAGTCATGCGCCTGTTCGAGGAGAGCGGCCTGACGCATATCCCGGTCGTCGAATCGACGGGCGGAGGCCAGCCACGGCTGCGCGGGATGTTCTCAGCCGCGCGGCTCCGCCGGGTCCTGCGTCGCTGACCCGGTCGTAGCGGTGTCCTCCGGCGCACGGCGGCGCCGCAGCCGCGGACGCCAGACGGCAAGCAGCAGGTTGACGAAAGACAGCGCCAGCATCGTCCATAGGCCAAGCCATTCGGTGCGCAGCAGTGGCGCCAGGGCTGCTGCGTCGCTCTGGCCACTCGCGACAGCAGCCTGCGACAGCTCCATGACCTTCCTAGCCGTGGCCTGGATGTTCAGCAGCGTGCCCTCGAACATCGCGATGCCGAGCAGGGCTTTGAGCCAGGCCCAACCGGCGTCCATGTAGACGCGATTGGCGGCGATCGACAGGAGCCCGCTGATCAGTACGACCGCAAGCGAGGGTACGAGCAGCCAGCGTGCGATGGCGTCCATGCCGCGGCGGATCGCGGCGTAGCCCTCGAGCGAGTCCTGCGGTGCCGACACGAGCAGTACGAGGCAGGCGGCGAGGGCGCCCATGACGCCGACCGCGCCGAGCTCATGCAGCGCCTTCAGGACTCTTGCGACCATGGTGCGGCAGTCTAGACGGACCCGCGCCCGGATTGGCGACTACAATCGGTCCGGTGCGACGCGACGTCGCGTCGCCTGACCGAGGCTTCGGGAGGTTCGAGATGACTGGTTCGTCGGCCCGGCGTCAGTGGATTCACGGCTGGGCGCTCGCTGCGCTCGGCTGCGCGGCCCTCGGCACGCCCTCGCTGGCTGCGCCGGGCCTCCGCAACCAGACGGTCGAGGGTGAGGGCGGGGTTCCTCTCAATGTGGTTTCGGCGGGCGACCGTTCCCGGCCGGCGCTGCTACTCGTACACGGCATAGGTCAGAGCCATGTCTCGTTCGAGGAGCAGCTGCGCGGCTCGATCACCGATCAGTTTTACGTCGTGTCCTTCGACCTGCGAGGCCACGGCAATTCCGGCAAGCCGTGGAACGCCGCGGACTACACCGACTCGAAGAAGTGGGCCGGCGACGTGCACCGTGTCATCGAGGCGCTCGGGCTGCGCAAACCGGTGCTGCTCGGCTGGTCCTACGGCACACTCGTGGTCGCCGATTACCTGCGCCATTATGGGACGAAGGACCTCGCCGGCATTGTCCTGACCGGTGCCTACGGCGGATTGACGCCGCCGCCGCCGCCTGCGCCGCCGGCCATCGCCGGGCGGATGGCCCGCAACCGCGCGCTGCAGGGGAGCGCGGACCCGGCGGAGAACGCCGAGGCCGCGCGTGCCACGGCAGCGCAGCTCACGGCGCGCGATATGGGTGACGAATGGCGTGCCCGCGCGGCTCAGATCGCGATGATGCTGCCGGCCTATGCGCGCCGACACATGTTCAATCGCTCGCTGGCCAACATGGACCTCATCGAGAGGGTCGACGTACCCATGATGATCGTGGTCGGCGGCAAGGATCTCAGCACTCCCGAGGACGCGGCTCGCGAGCTCGCGACGAAGCTCGAACGCCAGGGCGTGCGGGCCATCGTCACTGTCTACCCCGACTCGGGTCACTCACCGTTCGCCGAGGAATCGCTGCGCTTCAATGCCGAGCTCGCCGAGTTCGTGCGCGCGGCGCAGCGTCCGGCCGGTGCGGCGATCCGACCGCCACGCGATGCGGCGGACGCGGAAACCCCGCCGGGATCCCGTCCGCGACCGTCGCGACGCTCAGCGATCACGTTCAGCGGGGAATCTCCGTGGTTCGATCGACGACGGCTTGGCGCGGCGGCGGCAGGTCCTCGCCGTGGAGCCGGCGCCAGAGCCATGCGAGGCCGGCGCGCGCGTCGCCGCGCGATCCGACCGCGCGCGGCGTGATGGCATGCCAGGGGCTGCCCCGCACGGCGACGGCGAACTCGAACGGGTAGCTCGGCTCCTGGCCCATGCGCAGATCGGCGATCAGGGCTCGGCCGTCGACCTCGCGCATGCGATAGAAGCCGTGGCTGAACCAGGTCAGGCGCGCCACGGCCCAGTCACTCGCGAGTGCCGCATGCAGCGCAGGATCGCGTTCGAAGCGATCGAAACGCGGCAGCCGCTCGCCGTCGGCGAGCGAATAGAAAGCCTCGTGATAACCGCGCCCGTCGGTGTCCATGGCCAGCACGCGCCAGAGCACGGTGTTAAATGGCGTCGGCGTCACGAGCATGCGTTCGACGTCGAGCGCCTCGGCGAGCACGGCACGTGCGGCGATGCCGCGGACGTGCTGCTGCGCGAACATGCTCCAGCCGAGGTATAGCGTCGAGACGAGGACTCCAGCTGTATTCCAGCGCCAGCGCCCGGTGCCACGCGCCAGCGCGGTGCCGAGCAGGCCGATCAGCAGCGGCAGCGTATAGAGCGGGTCGATGATGAAGACGCTGCCGATCCAGTAGGGATGATCGGTAAACGGCTGCAGCAGCTGCGTGCCGTAGATGGTCATGTTGTCGAGCAGCGGATGGGTGAACAGCGCGAGCCAGAGCGCCAGCCACCAACGCGCGAAGCGGTCCATCTCGCCGTGCAGCTTCGCGACGGCGGCCGCGATCGCCGGCGACACCACCGTCAGATAGAGCAGCGAGTGGCTCTCGGCGCGGTGGAACGTCATGTCGCGCACCGGATCGCCATGATCGATCAGCGCATCGAGATCGGGCAGTGTGCCGCAGACGGCGCCCCAGAGCGCTGCTTTCCAGACAGCGGTGCGCCGGCCCATCACCGCAACGCCGATACCGGCACCGAGGGCGAGATGAGAGAGCGAGTCCACTCCGGGCTGCTCCTCAGCGCCCGAGCAAGCCGCTCGGCGTCGCTGGCGCGAGCTCGGGCGCCGCGCGGCGCGTCAACGCCCAGGCAAGGCAGAGATTGGACGAGAGTACGGGCAGCGCGCATTCGTCGCGTAAGGTCCGCAGTGCGCGCAGAGTCGGCATCCCAGTACCGCTCGCGACAACGCAGTCCGCGCGTCTTGCCGCGGGGTCCTGCAGCAGAGCACGCAGCCCCGCGAGCGCATCGGCGCTCGTGAGCTCGTAGATCCGGTGCGTATCCTCGATGGCCGGGTCGACGCGCAGCCGCGCCGTCACGGCGATGCCGGACTGTGCCCAGTAGCGGTAGCCCGCTTCGGCGAGTCCCTCGGGGTAAGGGGAAACCAGCGCGATACGCCGCGCTCCCAGCGTCGCCAGCGCCTCCCGGATTGCTTGCGCGGCGGTGATGACCGGCACGGCGCATTCGCGCTGCGCGGCCTCGGTGAGCGCATCCTCGCGCGCCTGGCCGGCGATGTACGAGGAACCCGTGCAGCCAACGCCGAACGCCGCGAGCCGCATCGGACCGAAGCTGCGGATCGCCTCGGGCAGATGGGTGATGTAGTGGTGCAGGCGATCTTCGACGCGCGGCGCGCCATGGGTGAGCCGTGTGGCGTAGACCCCGACCGGATCGGGGATCATGGCGTGCATCTCGGGCTCCACCGTGGGATTGGCCTGCGGGGTCGCGACGCCGACGCGCGCGCGCGGCCCGTAGTCGGCAGACGGTTGCGGCTGGGACATGGAGGCTCCGGGTGCTGGGCGGGCCCGCGCCCACGCCGGGATGTTAGATCAGGTCGGTGATCGCCCGTTCACTTCGTCGATGGCACGAGGAACACGCCGAAGTAGCCGTCCGGGTGCATGCCGATGACCAGCTTGCCGTCGCGGGTGTCGCGCAATGACGCAAGCGGCAGGCCGTGCCGCGCGATCCGGTCGAGGCGTTCCTGCCAGGCCGGGCGTGCGGCGAAATCGAGCTCGCCGGGGCGCAGCGCCGGCCGCTCGCCGGCCTCGACCGGGGCGGTCAGCGAACCGAGCAGCAGCAGGGCTGCGCGGCGGCGGGATGACGGCATCGGCATGGTCGACCTTGGCGCTCGTGGCCGCAGCGGCGGCCGAGGTCGATGGTGTACCGCGGGGCCATGCCGTGCGTTCGCCGGGGTCCGGAAGCGCGACGCCGCTCACGTCTGACCGGACTATTGTCACGACGCCAGCGCGGGACGGCCAGAAAAACGAAGGACGAGCCGATGGCCCGTCCTTACGCTCGAAGCGACTCGTCGATCGCGGCCGTCGGACCGGTCAGGCACGGCGGTGGGCTCGATCGCCCGAGTCTGTCAGCTTCGGCAAGCTATTCGCAAAGGCTCTCCAGATAGCCCTGCGCGAGAGGCGAGAGCCGCTTCATGGCGAGCGCGCGGGCCTTCGGCGCGTCGATCAGGTGCTCGAGCGGCCCGCAGACCAGCAAGCGGCGCACGGCCGGATCCTTGCGGGACAGGGCCGCCATCTTGTTGAGGACGGTAAATCCGCGGTTGATCTTGGCGCGGGGTGCCCGCCGCTGCTCGATGGAGCGGGCCAGATACTGACCGAAACGCGAGTAGAGGAAATAGTCGTCGTCTCCCACCTGGAATCTGGCTTCGGCGAAGAAGTCTGGAAAATTCTTCTCGAGGTAGGCGTTCACCTTGAAAAGACGCGATGATCGGGATTCCTGCCCGGGCAGCGCAGAATGCTTCTTCATTTCAGTCTTGCCACACCTCCAAGGGTCCAGAGAACCATTTCTGGACGCCACGAGCGGTACCACACCTCGCGACGCGCGCGAAACTTAAGGCTAATGGGCGCGCTGCGCAAGGGCTCGAGCTGAAACTCTCAGCGCGCATCTTTCTGCGACTCGCCGCGCCCCTCGAGCGCGGCGTCGATGCGCCCCTTACCGGCGGCGACGGTCGCGTCGACTGCGCGACCGACCGCGCGGGCCGCGGCGCGTGGCTGCTCGGCCTCGACTGCGATTCCGGCCTCCTCGGCTGCATCAGTCACGCCCTCGGAAGCATCCTCAAGCTGGCGCAGCGCCAGCATACCGACCAGCGCCACTGCCAGAAGCACTGCAATGAGTCTCAGCATTGGGCCTCCCCACCGCCCCGGAGGCGGCTTGACCCC
>CAZAWM010000124.1:0-9464 GCA_964488605.1 uncultured Steroidobacteraceae bacterium
ATCCAACAGCGTCACGTACCAATCCGAACTACGGGATCAGCTGATCCGCACGGGCCGCGTTCGCCGTGGCCGGATAGGCGTCAGCATCCAGGACGTCAACGCGCAGTTCGCAGAGAGCTTCGGACTGGATCGGCCGCGCGGGGCGCTCGTAGGCTCGGTCGAGACCGGTGGCCCCGCCGACAGGGCCGGTGTCAAGCCCGGCGACATCATCCTCTCGGCCAACGGTCGGCCGGTCGAGCGGTCGAGCGAGCTGCCGGCCATCATCGCGGGCATACGCCCGGGGACGGAGACGACGCTAGAGGTGTGGCGCGACCGTGCCGTGCGCCGGCTCACCGTGAAGGTCGCCGAGCTCGAGGAAGGCCCGCAGCGCACCGCAGCGCGTGGCGACCGTGGGGCGCCGGAATCCGACAAGCTCGGCCTCGTCGTGCGCGAACTCAGCGTGGAGGAACAGCGAGCAGCCGGAGCGCGCGGCTCGCTGTACGTCGAGGACGTCGAGGGCCCGGCGGCCGAGGCCGGCGTGCAACCCGGCGACGTGATCCTCGGTGTCAATGGGCGCAGCGTCAGAACGCTCAAGGAACTGCAGGACGCTGCGGCGCGCGCCGGCAAGACAGTGGCGCTGCTGATCCAGCGTGACGACGCGCAGATCTTCGTGCCGATCCGGATAGGCTGACGCGGCGCCCGGGTCAGCCCGCTCGCTGCAGGGCTCGGTAGCGACCGAGCCCTGCAGCGAGCAGCGCCGCGGCGAGCGGCGCCGTGACGCCGACGATCCACGCCATCGAGTCGTGTACCCGGCGAGGATCGGCAAATACGGCGTCGTTGACCCAGCCCGTCAGGAACGAGCCGAGGCCGATGCCGGCGAGATTGACGAAGAACAGATAGAGCGCGGAGATCTGTCCGCGCAGGCGGTTCGGCGCGACTAGCTGCAGCGCCGCGGCCGCCGCCGCGAACGCGAAGCTCGAGAAGAACATGAAGCCCGCGAACAGCGTCAGTGCCGCCTGGCCATCGCCGACCTGCGCCGTGGCGATGCCGAGTGGCGTGATCGCCAGTGCGCTCACGATGCCGGGCCAGAGCTCAGCAGTCATGACGCCGCGCCGTCGAAGCCAGTCGGCGCAGGCCCCGCCGGCGAGGATCCCGGCCGCGCCGCCGATCGCAAGTACGAGTCCCAGCGCCGTGCCGAACTGCGCCGGTGCAAGCCCGTGCACGCGCATCAGATACGGCGCCATCCAGAACACCACGGCGTTGAACGCCAGAGTCAGCATCGAGAAGCCGAGGAAGTGCGCGGCGAAGAAACCGGCGTTGCCGCGCAGGAAGCCGACCGCCTCGGCCAGCGGAATCTCGGTGCGCGTCTCGGCGTTCGCGGTACGGCGCGCCGGCTCATGCAGGCTCGCGGCCCACAGCGCCACGGCGATGCCCGGCAGGCCGACGATCAGGAAAGTGGCATGCCATGCCGCGAGTTCGCCTATCAGCGGTAGCCGCAGCGGCGGGCGCGCCGCGAGCGCGCCGATGACGGCGCCACCGATGATCGCCGCGAGCCCGATACCGAGATAGACGCCCATCGAATAGATGCCGAGTGCCCTGCTGCGACGCTCGGGTGGAAAGTAGTCGGCGATCATGGAGTAGGCGGCCGGGCCGAGCGCCGCCTCGCCGACCCCGACGCCGACTCGTGCAAGGAACAGCTGCCAGTAGTTCCTCGCGAGGCCGCAGAGCGCGGTCGCCAGGCTCCAGAAGAAGATGCCCCAGGCGATGATCCTGCGGCGATCGCCGCGGTCGGCGAGTCGACCCATGGGAATGCCGACCAGGGTGTAGAAGACTGCGAACGCGAAGCCTTGCAGCACTCCGATCTGGGTGTCGGAGATGCCGAGATCGAGCTTGATCGGGTCGACGAGCATGGAGAGGATCTGCCGGTCGACGTAAGAGAGCGTGTACGCGACCATCAGCACGAGGGTTGCGTACCAGGCGCGGCGCGGGTCCGGCCAGGGCTGTGCTCGCATCGCGGTCAGTAGTTCGGCTCGCGCGGCAGCGGCTGTCCGTAAGGGACCAGCTCTGGCGGCAGGATCGGCCGGTGCGGCGGATCCCAAGTGAATGGTTTCTTCTCGGTCCCGAACCGGTTGACGAGCGGACCGTTCACGGTGCGTACGAACAGGTTGTAGCCGGTGTCGGTGCCTGCCGGCCCGTGCCAGACGTTCTCGCGCCACCAGCAGTAACCGCCCGGACGCATGCGACCGACGTCACCCCAGACGTAGTCACCCTCGATCGTGTAGATCTCTTCGACCATCGGGTGCGTCCACTGCGGTTTGGCCATGCCGGGTGGCACGCGGTGCGGTGGCGAGCAGTAAAGGAAGGAAGTCTCGCCCGTATCCGGGTCGGTCCGCAGCGGCTTGATCGCTACGCCCTTGGCGAGCTGTGGATCGACGAGCCCGGGATCCCACTCCATGGTCAGCGGATTCACATACTCGACGAGCCGCCGTTCGTCGAAGCCCGTACCGGTGCCGGCGTGCACCACGACCGGTCCGTAGAACATCGTCAGCAACACGGCGCCGCGCTCGCTGCGCGCCCGCTCGCGCGGAAAGCCCGCTGGCAGGAAGCCATAGGTGTGCTTCTCGTAGCGGCGACCGTTGATCTCTATCGCACCGTCGAGTACCAGGAACTCCTCGTGACAAGCGACGTGTTCAGGCTGCGCGCACGACCAGTTCGGCGGATAGCGCACGATACAGGTTGCGCTGCCGTCGGCGTCGTCGCGGCTCAGCGTCTTGCGCTCGACCTCGGGGCGCGCGCCTCCCTCGAGGCCTCGCGCCCACGGGATCATCTGCGCCTGGATGAACAGGATGTGCGGTCGCGCCATTTCAGCGACCGAAGCTGTACCGGACCTCCAAGCCCCACTGGCGCCCGGGCGCCGGGTAGCCAAGGGCATGTCCGACGTTGAACACGTCGAGCGCCGTGTCGCTGGTCGACGTGAACTGCACGATGTTGTGGAAGTACTCCTCATCGGTCAGGTTCTTCGCGAACAGAGCGACGGCGAGCGAGCCGCTCCCGGTTTCGTAGCCGATTCGCGCGTCGACGACCGTGTACGAATCCTGGATCATCGATGGCGAATTGTCTGCGTTGAAGAAAACCTCGCCCTGGTGCGACACCTGCCCGAACAGCGAGATCCTCCCCCCAGCGGAAAGCGGGATCGTGTAGCGGGCCGATGCCGTGCCCTTGAAGTCGGGCGCGTTATTCAGGGTCTTGCCGGCGGCATCGATCAGGCGTACCTGGCCCGCGCGCCCGGCGCAGCGCGGATCGAGCGCCTGGTTCGCCGCGGTGCAGTTTCCATACACGGTCGTGAACCGGTCGTACTTGGCGTCGAGGAAAGTTGCCGCCAGCTGCAGTTCGAGATTGTCGACGGGCAGCGCCTGGACCTCGAATTCGATGCCCTTGATGGTCGCCTCCGCGGCATTGGTGGTCAGCGTGAGGCTGTTGAGGAAGGTCGATACCTGCAGGTCGGTGTAGTCGTAATGGAAAAGCGACGTATTGAGCCGCAGCCGGTCGTCGAGCCACTGCGTCTTCGCGCCGACTTCGGTCGCCTTGATGAACTCCGGATCGTAGACCGGGTTGGTCGTCTGGAAGGCGTTGTAGCCGCCGGACTTGAAGCCCTTGCTCCAGCTCAGGTAGTAGAGCTGGTCCTCGCCGGGCTTCCACTCGACGCCGACCTTGGGCGTGAACGCGTCCCAGCTCTTGCTATCGATGCGGTTCGTCGGCCCCGGCGCCGGGCGCGGCGGCCGCGGCCGCGGGCTGTACAGCCCGAGCAGCTCCGTGTCGGGCAGCAGCGTGACGAAGTAGGTGCTGTCGTCTTTGGTCTCGTCGCTCCATCGCAGGCCGGCCGTCAGCGTCCATTGCTCCGTGAGCCTGAAATCCAGCTGACCGAACACCGCGCTGGCGCGGCCGTCATTCTCCGACAGGAACAAGAAGGTGCGCGGCGGAAACACCGAGGACGGAATGATCGCAGGTGGACGGTTGGCGAGCGCGTTCGTGAAGCCGGCGCGCACGAGGCCGAGCCCGCCGAACTTGTCCTCGTCGAGCCAGTAGGCACCGGCGATCCAGCGGCCCCAGTCATGCTCGCCAGAGAGCCGTAGCTCGGCGGAGTACTGGCTCGTGTCGTAGAGCTGGGTCGTGCGGGTGACCTCGATTTCCGTGCCGTCGGTGTTGAACAGGAAGTCGCTGTCCCACTCGCGATAGCCGAGCACGGCGGTCAGCGATACGGCCTCGGCGAGATCCCAGTCGAGATTGGCCGTGATGCCGCCGGTCTGCCAGACAAAGAAGCTCGGGAAGTTCAGCCGCGTCTCGTGGATCGACGCAGGCACCGATGCGCCGGCGCTCTGCGCCAGCCCGAAGCCATCGTTGCGTGGCTTGATGCTGGTGTTGCCACTGTCGAATTCGCTGTAATCGCCGATCAGCGTGGCGCGGAAGCGGTCAGGCCCGAAGCGCAGGATGCCGCGGATCGCCTTGAGATCGTTGTCGTCGACTTTGAAACCCGAGGGGTCCAAGTTTCTTGTATAGCCGTCGTCCTTGAGACCGCGCGCCGCCAGCCGGAACGACCACGCCCCGCCGATCGGACCGCCGATCGCGGCATTGACTTCGCGGCGATCGTCACTGCCGACGATCAGCGAGCCATAACCTTCGAGCGTCTCGGTCGGCATTCGCGAGTAAATATTGATGGCGCCGCCGGTCGCGTTGCGTCCATAGAGCGTCCCCTGGGGTCCGCGCAGCACTTCGATGCGTTCGACATCGAGGAACTGCGTCAGTCCCATGTTGCTGCGGCCGAGATAGACGCCGTCGAGGTTGATCGCGACGCTCGGATCGGCGCCGACGCTGAACAGGTTACTGCCCACGCCGCGGATGTAGATCTGCGATTCGCCGCCCGCTTCGCTGTACGCGAGCGACGGTGTCTGCGCGGCGATCGCCGCCACGTCGTCGCGGTTCAGCGCCTGCAGCGCCTCGCCGCTGATCGCCGTAATCGCGATCGGAATCTCCTGGATGCTCTCGGCGCGCTTCTGCGCGGTCACGACGACCTCCTCGAGCGAGTCGGGGGCGCCGCCCTGAGCGGCCGCGACGGTGGACAGGGTGACCGAGGTGGCGAGCAGCCACAGCGGGGATTGTCGACGGGGCATGACGGTCTCCTTGCGACGCGTAAACGGTACTGTACCCTTACTATTGCGAAATAATTACCTCGTCAACGGATATGGCCGTACGTTATTTGCTCATAAAAAATCGCTAAGGAATAATTGTTGCTTCATAGCCCGAAAACTCGGGGGGATTATGCAATCGAGCCTCGATCAGACGGATCTGCGCATCCTCGCGTGGCTGCAGCGCGACGCCTCGGCCTCGGTCGGCGAGATCGCCGAGCACGTCGGCCTGTCACAGTCGCCCTGCTGGCGACGGATCCAGCGTCTCGAGCAGGACGGCTACATCCGCGAGCGCGTCGCGCTGCTCGATCGCAAGAAGCTCGGCTTCAACCTCGAGGTGTTCGTACAGGTGCGGTTCATGCGCGAGGGGCGGGACGCGCTGAACGAATTCGAGGCGGCGATCCGCGCCGCGCCCGAGGTGCAGGAGTGCTTCATGCTGATGGGGGACGTCGACTTCCTGCTGCGCGTGGTGACGCATGACGTCGACAGCTACGAGCGATTCCTGCGTCATACGCTCGCGCAGATCCCGGGCGTGCGCGACATTACCTCGATGATCGCGCTTTCGGCGGTCAAGACCGGGACGGGGCTGCCGCTCGAGCCGCTGATCGCCACAGCGGCGAAATGACCATAGCCTCGCCGCCTTCGCTCGATCACGTCGGCTATGTCGGGCGCTCGCTCGAAGCGCTGCGCGCAGGCATGGAGCGACTCGGCTTCGCGACGACCGAGCCGCGCGACCTGATGGGCGTGGATGACGCAACCGGCCGCGCGATGCCGCTGCGGCAGCGTAGCTGCCACGCCGTTTTCGAGCGCGGCTATGTCGAGCTCAGCGCCGTAGAGACCGACGATCCTCGCCATCACCTGGCCGTCTATCGCCAGCGCGGCGACGGTCTGCATATCCTCGCGCTCGGCAGCGCCGCAATCGCCGCCGAGCACGCACGCTGCGTCGCAGCCGGCATCGGCGCGACGGCACTCGCGCAAGCCGCGCGACGCATCGAGTATGGCGAGCGCCATGGCGAGGCGCGTTTCGAGTGGTTCATGTTCAAGCCGGACGAGTCGCCGGACGGTCTCGTCTGCTATGCGGCCAACCTCACGCCCGAGCTCGTCTACCAGCGCTCGGTCATGGCGCACCCGAACGGCGCATGCGGCCTCGCCGAGGTCTGCCTGCTGACTGATGAAGTCAGTGCGGGTGCCGCGCGCTACGCGCGCCTGCTGGGATTCGCAGGCCGTGAACACGCGGGTCAGCATGAGTTCGCGCTCGACGGCGGTCGCCTGTCGATCCTCGATGCGCGGGGTTTCGAGAGCCGCTTCGGCGTGAGTCCGTCAGGCGCGCCCGGCCGCTTCGCCGCAACCGTCGTGAGCGTCCGCGATGCAGCCGCTTGCGAACGCCTGCTGCGTGAGCGCGGTGTCATCGCGTGGCGCAGCGGCATGCTGCTCGTGACCCGCTTCGCGGCGGGTGGCAACACCTTGCTCGCCTTCTGCGCCTGACCCCCGCTGGTGTATCCTGCAGCGCAGTACCCTCGCGGCAGTTTTCACGATGGACGAGCGATATCAGCCGGCGCAGATCGAGTGCGCCGCGCAGGCGCATTGGCAGCAGGCGGGCAGTTTCCGAGCGCGTGAGGACGCGCCGGGCGAGAAGTTCTATTGCCTGTCGATGTTCCCGTACCCCTCGGGACGGCTGCACATGGGCCATGTGCGCAACTACACGATCGGCGACGTGCTGACGCGTTTCGCGCGCATGCAGGGCCGCAACGTGCTGCAGCCGATGGGCTGGGATGCGTTCGGTCTGCCCGCGGAGAACGCTGCGTTGGCCAACGGCGTCGCGCCGGCAAAGTGGACGCGCGACAACATCGCCTACATGAAGAAGCAGCTGCAGGCGCTGGGCTTCGCTTTCGACTGGGAGCGCGAGATCGCGACCTGCGACCCGAGCTACTACAAGTGGAACCAGTGGCTGTTCCTGCGGATGCGCGAGAAGGGGATCGCCTACAAGCGTACCGGGGTCGTCAACTGGGATCCGGTCGACCAGACCGTGCTTGCCAACGAGCAGGTCATCGACGGGCGTGGCTGGCGCACCGGCGCGCTCGTCGAGAAGCGCGAGATCCCGATGTATTACCTTAACATCACGCGCTACGCCGGCGAACTGCTGCGCGATCTCGACACGCTGACCGACTGGCCCGAGCGCGTGCGCGTCATGCAGGCCAACTGGATCGGCCGCAGCGAAGGCGTCGACGTCGCCTTCCCGTACGCCGCCGACACGGCCGCGCTGATGGGCAAGACCGCCGGCGATGGAGCGGCGGTCATGAAGGTGTTCACGACGCGCGCCGACACGCTGTTCGGCGTGACATTCGTCGCGATCGCGGCCGAGCATCCGATCGCACTCGCCGCCGGCGCCCGGGATCCGGCGCTGATGGACTTCATCAACGAGTGCCGGCGCGGCAGCGTCATGGAAGCCGACCTCGCGACCGTGGAGAAGAAGGGCCGGCGCACGGGCCTGCATGTGGTTCACCCTTTGACTGGCGAGCCGGTCGAGATCTGGGTCGCGAACTACGTGCTGATGGGCTACGGCGAAGGCGCTGTCATGGGTGTGCCGGCACACGATGAGCGTGATTTCGCCTTCGCGACGCGGCACGGCATCGCGATCCGCACCGTCGTGAAGTCGACGACCGGAGCCTACGAAACCGTGACCGCGCCGTGGATCGATGCCTACGGCGAGCACGGTTTGACCGTGAATTCGGGCGAGTTCTCGGGCCTGCCGTCGAAGGCCGCGATCGACGCGATCGCCGCGGCACTGTCCGCACGGGGACTCGGCCAGAAACGTGTGCAGTACCGCCTGCGCGACTGGGGGATCTCGCGGCAGCGCTACTGGGGTTGCCCGATACCGCTGATCCACTGCCCGAAGTGCGGCGAGGTGGCCGTGCCGGATTCGCAACTCCCGGTCGTGCTTCCCGACGACCTCGTGCCCGATGGCAGCGGCAATCCGCTCGCGAGGACGCCGTCGTTCTACGAGTGCGACTGCCCGCAATGCGGCGGCCCGGCGCGGCGCGAGACCGACACGATGGACACCTTCGTCGATTCGAGCTGGTATTACGCGCGCTACGCCTGCCCCGACAGTGCGGACGCCATGGTCGATGCGCGCGTCAAGTACTGGTTGCCGGTCGACCAGTACATCGGCGGCATCGAGCACGCGATCCTGCACCTGCTTTACTCGCGCTTCTGGACTAGGGTCATGCGCGACTTCGGCCTGGTCGACTACAGCGAGCCGTTCCGCAGCCTGCTGACCCAGGGCATGGTGCTCAACCATATCTACTGGCAGCAGTCGACCGAGGGCCGGCGCGTTTACTTCAATCCGAACGACGTCGACGTCGAGGAAGCGGGTGGCGTCAAGCGCTATATCGCAACGCTCGACGATGGCTCGAAGCTCGAGGTCCAGTACGACGGTCTCGGCACGATGTCCAAGTCGAAGAACAACGGCGTCGATCCGCAAAGCCTCGTAGAGAAGTACGGTGCCGATACGGCTCGGCTGTTCATGATGTTCGCAGCGCCGCCCGAGCAGTCGCTCGAGTGGAGCGACGAGGGCGTGCAGGGCTCGTTCCGCTTCCTGCGTCGGCTATGGACGGCGGTGTACGCACATGTCACGCTCAACGCGAGCGCAGGTGCACCGCCAGCTGTCGATCGCGGCGCGCTGACGCCCGCCCAGCGCGAGCTGCGCCGGTCGGTGCATCTGACGCTCGGCAAGGTGACCGACGACATCGGCCGACGCCGCACGTTCAACACGGCGATCGCCGCGGTGATGGAGCTGCTCAACGCGATTTCCCGCTTCGAGGATCGCAGCCCGCAGGGCCGAGCCGTGCTCCAGGAGGCCTTCGAGATCATCACCTTATGCCTGTCGCCGATCGTTCCGCACATCTGCCACGTCCTCTGGCAGCAACTCGGACGCAGCGGCGCTGTCGTCGACGTCCGCTGGCCGGAGGTGGACGCCCAGGCTCTCGCGCAGGCGGAGCTGACGCTCGTCGTCCAGGTCAATGGCAGGCTGCGCGGGCAGATTTCGGTTCCGGCCGACGCGGACGAGGAGGCCGTACGCGCCGCGGCGCTCGCCGACGCGAACGTACGCCGCTTCATGAATGGTGCCGAGCCACGCAAGGTCATCATCGTGCCGCGCAAGCTCGTCAACCTGGTCGTCTGAGATGTCAGACTGGGAGCGCAGGCCGCGTGCTCGCACGCTGTGGCCCGTTGTTACGCTGGTCTTACTGGCGAGCCTGGCTGGCTGCGGCTTCCGACTGCAGGGTCGGGTCCCGTTGTCCTCCG
>CAZAWM010000125.1:0-9448 GCA_964488605.1 uncultured Steroidobacteraceae bacterium
TGGGCTGCCTGCGCGCGGGTGCGGTGTTCGTGCCGCTCAACACCGCCTACACCGATACCGAGCTCGGCTACTTCATCGCCGATGCCTCGCCCCGCCTGATCGTCTGCGATCCGGCGCGAGCGGCCGGCATCGGCGCGATGGTCGCTGCGGCGGGCGGAGTCCACGTGCTGACGCTCGATGCGGCGGGGCGGGGCAGCTGGTCCGCACAGTTCGACAGTGCACCACGCGACGCTGCCTCGGTCACCATCGAACCGTGCTCGCGCGAACAGCTGGCGGCCATCGTCTACACCTCGGGCACGACCGGCAGGTCCAAGGGTGCGATGATCTCGCACGGCAATCTCGCCGCGAATGCTCAGGCGCTGATCGACGTCTGGCGGATCGGCGCCGATGACGTGCTGCTGCACGTGCTGCCGACCTATCACGTGCACGGTCTGTTCGTCGCGCTGCATTCGACCATGCTGGCCGGCGCGACCACGCTGCTGCTGCCGCGCTTCGACGTCAATGCGGTTCTGGCCAGGCTGCCGCGCGCAACGGTCTTCATGGGGGTGCCGACCCACTACACGCGTCTGCTCGCGGATGCGCGCTTCACGCACGTCGCCGCGGCGCCGGTGCGCCTGTGGATCTGCGGCTCCGCGCCGCTGCTGCCTGCGACCTTCGCGGCCTTCGAGCAGCGCACGGGGCAGCGCATCCTCGAGCGCTACGGTATGAGCGAGTGCGGCATCATCGCCTCGAATCCCCGGGACGGTGAGCGTGTCGCCGGCACGGTCGGCTTTCTGCTGCCGGCCTTCGAGGCCCGTATCGCCGACGCCGAGGGCCGCGAGCTGCCGCGCGGCGCGACCGGTGTGCTCGAGGTTCGCGGTGCCAGTGTCTTCAGCGGCTACTGGCGTCGGCCGGAACTGAACGCGAGCGAGTTCCGGCCGGACGGTCATTTCATCACGGGAGACCTCGCGACGATGGCCGAGGACGGGCGTATCGCGATCGTCGGGCGCGCGCGTGACCTCGTCATCTCGGGCGGCTTCAACGTTTACCCGAAGGAGATCGAACTCGAGATCGACACCATCGACGGCGTGGCCGAATCAGCCGTCATCGGCGTGCCGCATCCCGACTTCGGCGAGGCCGTGGTCGCCGTCGTCGCGTGCCGCGCCGGCGCCGTGCTGACGGAGGGCGAGATCATCGATCGGCTTGCAGCACGACTCGCGCGCTTCAAGCTGCCTAAGCGCGTCATCTTCGTCGACGACCTGCCCCGCAACGCGATGGCCAAGGTGCAGAAGGCCGCGTTGCGCCAGCACTATTCGAAGATGTTCTCGCCCTCGCCCTGACCGGCACGTCCACCACGCAGTTCGAGCTTCCGCAGCCGGTCGACGGCGCGCATCGTCAGGCCGCCGACGACGACGGACATGTGGTGCACGGGATGGCTCGCGAAGCTGCGCAGCACTTCGTCGGCCGGCGCGTCGCCCTCGACCGAAACCACTGCCGACGTCATGAAGCGCCGGATGCGCTCCGCGGCATGCCTGGGGCTGCGCAGCTCACTAGGTTTGCGTGCGATCGACGATGCGCCGCGGCGGACTGACGATCGCGAGGACGATCACGAGCACGAGCGCCGCGGCGGCGATACTGAGCTCGAGCGCGTACTCTTGCGGCTTGACCCAGATTTCGTCGAGATGACCCCATTTCTCGAGGATCTCGTTGACGTTCCAGGCGATGATCGCCGTCGGGATCGCGTAGCGTAGCGCCGGCGCCATGCGCTGGTACCACCAGAGCCTCTGTATCAGGTAGATCGCCCAGACCGCAAAGGCGCCGCAGGACGCGAACGTTACCCAGTGATCCGTGCCGAAAATGTCCGGGTTGTAGATCACCAGCAGATAGATATAGAAGAACCAGGTCACATAGATGGTTTCCATCGCGACGATCGAACAGAGGTTGCGCTGCGCAGCCGGGTTTTTCTCCCCGATGTTCATGCGCAGGTTCCGGTGCAGCCACATGAAGGCATTGCAGCGGGTCTCCTTGTTGAAAAAGAAGAACAGCAGCGATGCGAACATCACGCCGATCGAGGAGAGCATCACCCGGTACTCCGGCAGCGTCGGCTTTGCGCCCCACATCGCCTCCTCGACGCCGAGTTCGTCGGCGACCCAGACGAAGCTAAACTCGATCCAGCCCAGCCAGACGAGGCTGCCGCCCGCAAAGCCGAGCAGCGTGGCGGCGTTCTCGCTCTTGTTACGGCCGACGTAGATCATGATCGCGCCGATCAGACCGAACCCGAACGCCACCGCCAATACGTCGTTCGGGAACCAGCGATGTTCCATCAGGTACATGACGGTGTGGCCGAGTCCCTGCCAGAAGTAAACGATCAGCACGGCGATGATCGCGGGAATCGGCGCCTGATAATACTTTCTGAATCCCTGCGCGGGCGTGGCCCGCTCGGCAGTGGCGCTCATCGGCGACTCCCAGTCGCGCAAGAAGGTTCCCACTATATGCCTGTGCTTCGGCTTTGACATCCTTCCGGGCCGTGGCGTTGCACACCGCACCACCGTGCGGCCTCTGAATGCCGGCCGTCAGTGCGGTGGCCGGCGCGCCGGTCGACGCCGCCGGTCGCCGATTCGGTCACCGCTGCACGGCTGGCAGAGAGCCGCTACACAGGCGTATCGGCTCATGCTAGAAAACACTGTGAACCGATTGTCGTCCGCTTCCCCGGCGCCCTCTGCGTTCGAACGCTGGCGCAGCGCCACGCTGGCGCCCTTCTCGCAGCGCGTATTCGCCGCCTTCTGGTGGGCCTCGCTGATCTCGTCGCTGGGCAGCCTGATCCAGACTGTGGGCGCGGCGTGGCTCATGGCGACCATCGCTCCGTCGCCAGATCAGGTCGCGCTCGTGCAGACTGCGGGCGCCTTGCCGTTCTTCTTCTTCTCGCTGATCGCCGGTGCCTACGCCGACACCCACGACCGGCGCGCGACCATGTTGGCATCGGTGCTGCTGATGCTGGGCGCCTCGGCGGCGCTGGCCGTGGTGACGCTCGCCGGCGCCGTCACGCCCGCCGTGCTGCTCGGTCTGACCTTCCTGATCGGCTGCGGTACGGCCGCGTTCGCCCCGGCGTGGCAGTCGTCGATCGGCGATCAGGTGCCGCGCCAGCAGATCGCGTCGGCCGTCATGGCCAATGCCGTCGGCTTCAATCTCGCGCGCAGTATCGGTCCGGCGATCGGTGGCGTGATCGTCGCTGCGGCCGGTGCAGCCACCGCGTTCGTGATCAACGCGATCTCCTACATCGGTATGCTGGCAACGCTGCTCTGGTGGCGGCCAGCGCGCCCTGCCCATCCTTTGCCGCCCGAGCCGCTCACCACCGCGATCGCCACCGGGATCCGTTACGTCAGCCTCTCGCCGCAGCTACTCGCGATCCTGGCGCGCTGCGTGCTGTTCGCGACGCCGATGGCCGCCGTGCCGGCGCTCATGCCGATCGTCGCACGGGATCTGCTCGGTGGCGGGGCGCCGACATTCGGCGTGCTGCTCGCGGGCTTCGGCATCGGCGCGATGGCCGCCGCGCTGTCGAGTGCTGCGCTGCGCTCGCGGTACTCGAGCGACAAGCTGCTGCGCACCGCCTGCCTGCTCGCCTTCGTAGCGATGGTCGCGATCGGTCAGAGCCGCTGGTTCCCCGTAACGCTGCTCGCGCATGTACTGGCCGGTTCCGTATGGACGCTCGGTCTCGCGACCTTCAACATCGCCGTGCAGCTGTCGTCGCCGCGCTGGGTCACCGGCCGCACGCTCGCGATCTATCAGACCGTGGCCTTCGGCGGCATGGCGCTCGGTAGCTGGTGGTGGGGCGAGCTCGCGACACTGGTCGGACTGCGCGAGTCGATGACTGCCGCCGGCGGCTTCGTGCTGCTGTCGCTGCTGCTCGCGCGGTGGGTGCCCGTGACCGTCGCCCAGGCCGGCTCGCTCGACCCGCAGGCCGGTCCAGAGGTGCGCCCGCCGGCCGTCGAGATCCACGACGCGTCCGGGCCCGTCGTCGTCGCGATCGTCTATCGAGTGCCGCCGCAGAACGCGGCCGCCTTCATTCCGGTCGTCAACGAGCTCGGACGCATCCGGCGTCGCGACGGCGCCCGGCGCTGGTCGGTGAGCCAGGACATCGACGATCCGCAGTACTGGATCGAGCGCTTCGAGAGCCCGACCTGGATCGACTATCTGCGCCGCCACAGCCGTCCGACCCAGGCTGACCAGGCCGTGCGCGAGCGCCTTGCGGCCTTGATCGACGGCGAATCTAAGGTACGGCGCATGATCGAGCGTCCGGCCGGGTCGCAACCTCTCGGCGGCGATCGCTATCGGCCGGAGCCGCTCGACGATACCACCGGTCACGCTTAGAGTTCGGCGCATGCCGATCCCCTGGTTGACCGTGCTGAAGAGCGTCCCGTGGATCGAGGTGATCCGCAATGCGCCGAAGGTGGTCGATGCCGCGCGCCGGTTCTGGGTCACCGTCCGCGCCGAGCGCCGCCCCGAGCAGGCTACGCTGACGCCGCCCGTCAGACCGCAGGAGGGGACCGGCGGCGAGCATGCGGTGCTGCGCGCGCGGGTCGACGCGCTCGAAGGCGAGCTCGAGGCCGTGCGCGAGCAGGTGATGACTTCCGCGGAGCTCATCAGGCAGCTCGCTGAGCAGAACTCCGGACTGATCGCCCGTGTCGAACGCAATCGACGGCGCATGGTCTGGCTTGCGATTGCGTCCGCAATCAGCCTGGTCGTGGCGATCGCCGCGATCTGGGTTGCACGCCGCATCTGAGGCGGCGAACCGTGGCGCTGGACCGCCTCCCAGTGCGGCGTCCGCCATCCGCCGAGTACGTATTCGCGCGCCGCTGGCCAGTCCATATAACGTCTGGCGAGCGCATCGTCGATGCGCCAGGCTCCATCCGCTTCCATTGATTCGCCTTGCGTAAGATCGACGAGTCGATCCGGCTGCTGTCCAGCGTGCAATGCGGCGAGGGCGGCCCGACGGTTCGTTGCCTGAAGGCAGCGTCGACGCACTGATCGAAACGCGGCTGCAGCATTTCGCGAAACGGTGCCAGGTGTTTCGAGCGCCTGAATCCTGACACGCTGGCGGCGGCCTTCGGGTCGTAATGAAACAGCCCTCGGTCGGTAAAGATCCGTTTCGACAATCGCGACCGGTCTGGTCAGGGAAGGATCGGTCGTGCTCACAGGATTACGAAGAGCAGCGGACGTCGCCGCGACCATCGGCGATCCCCTGCCGGGAGCCCCCGATGTGATGGCGAACGTGTCGCTGCGGCACCGCTATGAGATGGCTGGAGGGTGGACCCTCGCATCACGGTTCGGCGTCTCGCACCATGGCGAGGAGTCGAACCGTCTCAACGCCCTGCCGAACAATACGACCGAGGCCTACACGCTGGTCGACGCGCGGGTCGAGCTGTCTGCGGATCGTGGTCTCGCCGTCTACCTCTATGGTCGCAACCTCACGGACGAGGTCTATTTCCCGGAGTTGAACGGGGCAGCCCGTCTGGTCGGGGAACCGCGAACCTACGGTGCGGGTTTGCGTTACTCGTTCTGAATGGATCGACGGCGCTTCATTCAGGCGTCCGGCTTCGCGGCGATCCTCGGGAACAGGCCGTCCCTCGCAACGGCACGCGCGGACGATTTCAGGTTCGTCGCCATGGGCTGCATGCCGTACGGCGAGAGTTCGCTCGAGAAGTTTGACCGCCTCATCCAGCAGGCAGCGCGTCGCCGACCTGCGTTCGCGCTGCACGTCGGCGACATCAAGTCCAGCACGGCACCGTGCGACGACCGCGTCTACCTGGAAATGAGGCAGCGGTTCCAGGCCGCGCCGTTCCCGCTGATCTATACGCCCGGCGACAACGAGTGGACCGATTGCAGCCGGGTCGGCCGCGATCCGATCGAGCGCCTGGAATTCCTGCGCCGGACCTTCTTCGCGCAGCCGCAGCAAAGCCTCGGCCGCAAGCCGCTCGCGCTCGTCAGTCAGGCGCGCTCCGATGGGGGGCTTCCCGAGAATGCGCGCTTCGTCGATGCAGGAGTCGTTTTTGCCACCGTGCACTTCGTCGGGTCCAACAACAACCTGCTCGCCGGGGAGCCGCGCAGGATCGAGCACGAACGGCGCGTCGCTGCCGGTCGGCTATGGCTCGATCAGGCATTCGAAACCGCCCGCCAGCACAATGCACCCGCGCTGGTACTGGCATGGCACGCCGACCCGTTCGTCCCGGCGCCAGAGGGCCAGCGGTCCGGGTTCGCATCACTGCTAGAGCTTCTGCGACATCGGGTCAGTGAGTGGCGCAAGCCCGTTCTGGTCGTGCACGCCGATACGCATTCGTTCGCAATCTACCGCTGGCGGGAAGGGGAGGGCGGTGAGGCACGCGACATCCCCTCTCTGACCTTTCTCAGGGTGATGGGTGCAGCCGACATCCACGCGGTTGAGGTCGAGGTGCGCCCCGCTGACCCGGCGGTATTCGGATTCAGGCCCATCATCGTACCCGAGAACGGTCTCTACTGAGCGAGGCGCCCGATCTGGACTCGGCCCGCTGCGTCCGCTGAGCGAGCCAGGAGCCACGCGCGGCTGCGAGCGCGCCCCGCGGTTGCGTGGCCGGCGTGTACACTATGTGGCGAGCACGCTCTCAGGAGCAGTGGTCCGCGCTGGTGTTCAGCCAAAGCCGAGGACGTTCCGGGCAGGGGAGCGGCGGATGGTGATATTGCGAATGAGTGGGCGTGTCGAAGCGGGTCTCATGGCAATACTGATCGCAGCGCTTACGGGCTGTGGCGAACGGCCGGCGCCGACATCGGCGCCAGAGAGACCCGAGGGCGCCGCCGCCTCGGCACGCGAGGACGCTCGGGCTGCGGGCAGGCAGGGAGCCGCCGCGAACTCCGGCGGGAGCCTGGTGGCCGAGCTCGAAGGTATCGAGGCGCATATCGCCGTCGACATCGAATGGTCATCGACCCTCGTGACGGGCATCCCCGACGAGGGTCTCACCACGACCGTCTACCAGCACACCGCCCAATTGGACTGTCCCATCACCTCGGGCGCAGAAACGCCGCAATCCTACTTTGCCGCCCTCGACAACCCTGATGGCGATGTGCTCGCCGCGACGGGTTCCTATCAGCCCTGGTGGAACGAAGAATGCACCGGCAGCCTGACGGTGAACGACACCTATCATCAGGATGATCCGACGCTGGCGGGTCCGGAGCCGGTCATTCCGACGACTGGAACCCGCTCGCTGACCACTGCCGACGCCCCGCTGACGATCGAGACCGACCTGAACCGGGCACGTACCCGTTACCTGTTCATTACGCCGAGCGCCGACGGCTTCGTGCGGGCCGGCGAGCCGGGCCGTGAAGCGAGCCTCGTCAGAGCCTCCGCGGCGCCGATGGCCACGCTGGACTTCACCCTCGACGGACCCATCGGCAATGGTGAGCGCGAAATCGCGGTGCCTGGAGGCAAGGTCCGGGTCAAATGGACGCTCACGCGTGGGCGCCGCCCGCGCGAGTGAGGGTCAGGTTTCCGGAACCCGCGCGCGAACCGAGGACGCGAAGCGATGCCGCGCTCGCATCATGACCGTCCGGCGAGACGACGCGTAGCGCTTCCTTGGTCACCCGATGGTTCGGGATGCGCGCCGCAACGCGAACATGCCGATCGACATCAAGGCCGCAGCGAGTGCGAATGCGAACTGCGCAGAGACCGTGGTCCAAACCACTCCGACCGTGGCGCTCGAGAGGAACTTGGCGGCGCCATTGACCGTGCCGAGCGCACCGATGCCCATCGTCAGCGTGTCGGCCTGCACCATCTCTGCGGTGACGGTAGATTCCAGTGCTTCCTGCACGGCCACGTAGAGACCGGCAACGAAGAAAATGCCCGCAAGCAGCGCCACGTTGTCGGTGCCGAACCAGAAGGCCAACGCCGTCAGCAAGGCCGTCGTGGCGCCCAACGCATACCCCGCGACAAGCACCGTCAGGTGGCCATGGCGATCTGCCAGCCAACCCACCGGCCAAGAAGCGGCAACCTGCACAATATTGCGTCCCAGGTATAGCAATCCCGCGACCTGCGCCGCCTGCACCATCCCCATCCGCGAGCTCAGCAACGTGGTGGCGGCGAGAATCAGCAATGCGTGGGAAAAGTCACCGACGCCGAAAACGCCCACCGCGCCGAGATAGCGTTTGAAACGTGTCGGCAGGCAGCGGAGCGAGCCGAGGAATTTCAGCGACGGATTCGGTGAGTGCTGCGGGTCCTGCACCAGCGTCAGGAATGCCATCACTGCCAAGGCTCCCGGAATCACCGACAGCCACAGTACCAGGCGAAAAGGCCCAGCCCCGTCACTCCAGTGCCACCCCTGCGCCAGCCCCAGCAGCGTGACGCCGAGCAGGGGACCGAGCACTGCACCGACGGTGTCTGCCGCGCGGTGAAAACCGAAGGCGCGCCCGCGCGTCTGAGGGCTGACGGCCTGGATCACGATCGCGTCGCGCAGCGGACCGCGCAGCCCTTTGCCTAACCAGGAGACCATGCGCCCGAGCAGGATCAACGGCCAGCCGGCAGCCAGCGCGATCAGCATCTGACCCACGGGTGTCAGGCCATAGCCGACTAATACCAGCAGTTTGCGATGACCGAGCTTGTCGGCGATGTAGCCCGACACCATCTTGGTGAAGCTGGCCACCGCATCGGCGATGCCTTCGATAAGGCCGAGCGCCGCAGCGGGAATGCCGAGCACGGTCAGAAAGCCAGGCAGGACTACGGTCGTGGTTTCGTAACAGAAGTCGCCCAGCGCACTGGTGACGCCCGCTCCGGCCACCGTGCGATTGAGCCATTGCGGAGGTAGGGGCGCTTCCGCGGGCGGGGGACCCTTAGATTCTCTGGCGAAACTCACCGTGCCCGCCGTGTCGAGCAGAGACTCGATGTCGACGCGACCGACAGGCCGTGGCTTCACGGCGCGGCCTTCATGAGCAGGTGGAAGCTCACCCGCACCTCGTTAGCAATCCACTGCGTCGAGGCCCACTCACCCTGGCCGACGCCGAAGTCGAGCCGCCGGATGATGGTGGTGCCCGTCAGCGTTGCCGTGCGTGCGCTGCCGGTGCCCGTGACCGCAAGCTGCGCGGCGATGCGCAAAGGCCGCGAGACGCCGCGCAGTGTCAGCGTGCCGTCGAGGATGACTTCGGCGTCGGCGTTCGCAGCCGCCAGTCGCGTCACGCGATAGCGCGCGACGGGGTGCCGCTGCGCATCAAACAGGTCCGGGCCGCGCAGGAGGCCGTCGCGTTCGGCATCGCCGGTGTCGACCGATGCGACGTCGACCGCGACATCGAGCGTGCCGGGCTGCGCGGCACCAGGCTGCAGGCTGCCGGACAGTCGGCCGAAGCGCCCCTGCGTGGCCGCGCCGGCTTGCCGGAATTCGAAGCGGACGGTCGAGTGGGCCGCATCGAGTCGCAGTGGCGGCTGCGACGGCGCGGGCGCTGCCTGCGCTCCGGT
>CAZAWM010000126.1:0-9381 GCA_964488605.1 uncultured Steroidobacteraceae bacterium
GCCGATGCGGCGCTGCGCGGCGTCCCAGCGGCCCTCGCGGCGCAGGAAGCGCTCGACCTGCTGGTCGATCGCGGCGTTCATGAACATCGCGAGGATCATCGGCGCAGGTCCGTTGATCGTCATCGACACCGAGGTCGTCGGCGCGCACAGGTCGAATCCGGAGTAGAGCTTCTTCATGTCGTCGAGCGTCGCGATCGACACGCCGGAGTTCCCCGTGCGACCGTAGATGTCTGGCCGCAGATCCGGGTCCTCGCCGTAGAGCGTCGTCGAATCGAATGCGGTCGACAGACGCGTCGCGGCCTGACCACGGGCGAGATAGTGGAAGCGACGGTTGGTCCGCTCCGGCGCGCCCTCGCCCGCGAACATCCGTATCGGCTCTTCCTCCTCGCGACGATAGGGATACGCGCCCGCGGTGTATGGGTAAGCGCCCGGCAGGTTCTCGGTCAGCACGAAGTGCAGGATCTCGCCCCAATCGCGGAAACGCGGTACCGCGATCTTGGGCACGCGGTTGCGGCTCAGGGTCTCGGTGTAATTGTCACCCGTCACGACTTTGTCGCGGACCCGATAGGAGTATCTGTCGTCGGTGACGGCTGCGACACGCGCGGGCCACGCCCGCAGCTCGCCGATACCGTCGGGTCCGATGTCTTCGAGCGCGCGGCTGTACGCGGCGCGCAGCTCGAGGCGCGTCGCGTCGGCGGCTCCTGGCTCGAGCGCCGCGCGCGAGTATGGCTCGAGAGGTGCCGGCAGCGGCGCATCGCGCAGCGCCTTGAGCGATTCGTAATATCCGTATGCCCGGCGGGCGGCGTCGACCTGCGCGGCGATTCGCTCGCGGGCACGGCGACCGCCCTCGGCGATCTCGGCCAGGTATCGGGCCCGGTTGCCGGGAATCAGCGGCTCGCGCGAGCGGAACTCGACCGGGCCCGGGTCCGCGACCGGCCAGGCGATCCGGTCGCAGATCGCCGCGAACAGACGGTTGACGCCGGGATCGTTGAAGCGGCTGGCGATGGTCGGGAATACCGGGACGTCCGCATCGGCGACGCGGGTACGCTCGACATGGTTTCGCCGCCACTGCTTGCGTACGTCGCGCAGCGCGTCCTCCGCGCCGCGCTTCTCGAACTTGTTGAGCACGATCAGCTCGGCGAAATCCAGCATGTCGATCTTCTCGAGCTGGCTCGCGGCGCCGTAGTCGCTCGTCATGACGTAGATCGGGAGGTCGACGAGATCGACGATCTCGGTATCGCTCTGGCCGATGCCGGCCGTCTCGACGATCACGAGATCGAAGCCGGCTGCCCTGTAGAGGTCGATGACGTCGCGCAGTACGGCCGAGGTCGCCAGATTCTGGCGTCGCGTCGCGAGCGAGCGCATGAAGATGTTCTCGGCGGCGAGGCTGTTCATCCGGATACGGTCGCCGAGCAGCGCGCCGCCGCTGCGGCGGCGCGTCGGATCGACGGCGACGACCGCGATCTGGCGCTCCGGGAAATGCCGCAAGAAACGCTGCAGCAACTCGTCCGTCAGTGACGACTTGCCAGCGCCGCCGGTGCCGGTGATGCCGATCACCGGCGCGAGCCTCGGAGCCGCGACTCCTGGCAGCGGCCGCACGTTGCCGCCCGGTTCCCGGGCACGCTGCTCGAGCAGCTCGCGAATGCGGACACGGAGACGCTCCGCGTCGGCTTCACCGCCAGCCTCGCCTGCGTCCACTCCGCCCTCGAGCGCGCTGATGGTGCGCGCGAGCTGCCGATGGTCGCGGGCCGATGGCGGGATCCACTCGAATGGCGGGCGGCGCGCCGCGCCGACGCGACGCAGGACGTCCTCGATCATGCCGGCGAGGCCGAGCTTGCGGCCGTCCTCCGGCGTGTAGATTTTCTCGATGCCGTGGCGCTCGAGCGCCGTGATCTCGTCCGGCGCGATCGTGCCGCCGCCCCCGACGACGACCCGGATATGCTCGCAGTCGAGTTCGCGCAGCATGTCGACCATGTAAGCGAAGTACTCGTTGTGTCCGCCCTGGTAGGAGCTGACGGCGATACCGTCGGCATCCTCCTGGATGGCGGCGCGAACGATGTCGGCGACCGAGCGGTTATGGCCGAGGTGAACGACCTCGGCGCCATGGCTCTGCAGCAGTCGCCGGATCATGTTGATCGCCGCGTCATGGCCGTCGAACAGCGACGCAGCACTGACGAAGCGCAGGGGTGCACGGCGGGCAAGCGGCGCTGAGCGCCGGGCCTCCGGAAAGCTAGGTTGGCTGCTCATACCTGGACAATACCCTACCCGTTGGTAGAATGCTACCGATGAGTAACATCTCTCCTTGGCCGGCCGCCCGCTCCCGCGAGCGCAGCCGCAGCACGAAGCGCGAGGCCGTTATCCGCACGGCCGCTCGCGAATTCAATCGGCGCGGCTTCCACAACACCTCGCTGGACGACATCGCGGCCGCACTCAATGTCACGAAGCCGACGGTCTACTACTACGTCGCGAGCAAGGAACAGCTGCTGTTCGAGTGTTTCCTCGCCGGGCTCGAGCCGATTCGTGCCGCCTTCGCCGAGGCGGGGCGTCGCGACGCGCCAGCGCGCGAACGGCTCGCGGAGGTGCTGCGCCGGTACGCGGCGGCGATCGCCTCCGAGTACGGCTGGTGCATGGTGCGCGCCGAAGACCAGGATCTCGGCGCCTCGCTCAGCAGTCACGTCAAGGCGCTGAAGTCCGAGATCGACCAGGGAATCCGCCGCCTGCTCGTCGAGGGCATGCGCGACGGTTCGATCGCGCCCTGCGATCCGAAGATGACGGCTTTCGCGTTTGCCGGCGCGCTGAACTGGATCGCGCACTGGTACCGCGACAACCAGGCACTGACGCCGCACGAGATCGGCGACGCTTTCGTGCAGCTGTTCGAGCGCGGTATCGCGCCGCGCCCGTCGCGCGCCGCGAGGCCGCGCCGCGAGCGGCGTGCCCGACACCGCCCGCCGCTGCCGCGCGAGGTTTCGGGATAGGCTCTAGAATCCGCAGTCCCATCCGTCCAGAGGCTCCATACATGTCCGACCCCATCGTCATCGTCTCGGCGCGCCGCACCCCGATCGGCGCTTTCCAGGGCGCACTGGCCGGTGCGACCGCGCCGCAACTCGGCGCGGCCGCGATACGTGCTGCCATCGAATCCGCCGGGCTCGCAGGCGTGGACATCGGCGAGGTCATCATGGGTTGCGTTCTGCCGGCGGGCCTCGGCCAGGCGCCAGCGCGTCAGGCGGCCCTCGCCGCGGGCGTTCCCTCCAGCTCCCCGGCCACGACCCTCAACAAGATGTGCGGCTCGGGTCTCAAGGCGATCATGATGGCGGCCGACCAGATCGCCTCCGGTGATGCCGAGATCATGGTTGCGGGCGGACTCGAGTCGATGACGAATGCCCCGTACCTGCTCCCCAAGGCCCGCGGCGGCTACCGCATGGGCCATGGCGAGATCCTCGATCACATGTTCTATGACGGTCTGCAGAGCCCGTTCGATGGGCAGCTCATGGGCTGCTTTGCCGAGAACACCGCCGACAAGTACGGGTTCTCGCGGGCCGACCAGGACGCGTTCGCGGCCGAGTCGGTCCGTCGCGCGCTGGCGGCGCTCGAAGGGGGTCACTTCGATGCCGAAGTCGTGCCAGTGACGGTCAAAGGCCGAAAGGGTGAGACGGTCGTGGCGAAGGACGAGACGCCGTTCACCTGTGACATCGCCAAAATTCCGCAACTCAAGCCCGCGTTCCGCAAGGATGGCACCGTGACGGCAGCATCCTCGTCGTCGATATCGGACGGCGCTGCGGCGGTGGTCGTCATGCGCCAATCGACGGCGGCGGCGCGGGGCCTCGCGCCGCTGGCGCGCATCGTTGCCAAGGCGAGCCATGCACAGGCGCCCGAGTGGTTCACGACCGCTCCGGTCGGCGCCATCCGCAAGGTCCTGGAGCGCGCCGGCTGGCAGGCCGGGCAGGTTGATCTGTGGGAGGTCAACGAGGCCTTCGCAGCGGTCGCCATGGCCGCCATGCGCGATATCGGCATCGATCACGCCCGCCTGAACGTCAACGGCGGAGCCTGCGCGCTCGGGCACCCGGTGGGCGCGACGGGAGCGCGCATCGTCACGACGCTGCTGCACGCCCTGCGGCGCCGTGGTGGACGTCGTGGCGTCGCCTCGCTGTGCATCGGCGGCGGCGAGGCCACCGCGATCGCGGTCGAGATGCTCTGACGTGTCGCTCGAGCCGCGCCGCGTACACTGCGACCTCGACGCGCGCGGCGTCGCGACACTGACGCTCGCGCGGCCGCAGCGGCACAACGCCCTCGACGCTGCGTTGGTTGCCGAAACGCGAGCGGCCCTCGCCGAACTCGCTGCGCGCCGCGTGCGTCTGCTGCTGCTGCGCGCCAAGGGTCGCAGCTTCTGTGCGGGCGCCGACCTCGACGAGATGGCCGCGATGGCCAGCGCCGCGCCCGAGCAGAATCTCGACGCCGCACTGGCGCTCGCGCGCATGTTGCAGGTTCTCGACGAGTTTCCCGCACCGACGGTAGCCTGCGTGCAGGGCAACGCCTTCGGCGGTGGCGTCGGTCTGATCGCCTGCTGCGACATCGCCGTGTGCGTCGAGGCGGCGCGTTTCGCGCTGACCGAGGTGCGACTGGGGCTGGTGCCCGCCACGATCTCGCCGCATGTCATCGCAGCCATCGGTCCGCGCGCCGCGCGCCGCTGGTTCCTGAGCGGTGAGACGTTCGACGCGCGCACCGCCCGTGAGGCGGGTCTCGTGCACGAAGTCGTCGCGGCAGAAGCCTTCGAGCCCGCAGTCGCGACGCTCGTCGAGGCGCTGCTCGCCGGCGGACCAGCGGCCCAGCAGGAGGCCAAGGACCTGATTCGCGAGGTGGCTGGCCGTGCACCCGATGAGGCGCTGCGACGCTCGACGAGCCATCGCCTCGCGAGACTGCGGGCCTCGCGCGAAGGCCGGGAGGGTGTCGCCGCGTTTCTCGAGAAACGCCTCCCGGACTGGCGCTGATTCACATACCGACGGAGTCGCAGATGAAAATCCAGCAGGCGCGCGCAGTCATCACCGGCGGAGCCTCGGGTCTCGGTCACGCGGTCGCCAGCCATTTCGCTAGCCTCGGCGCCCGCGTGACGCTGCTCGACGTCCAGGAAGGGCCCGGCCAGAAGGCGGCCACGGAACTCGGCGCCGCCGTATCGTTCGTCCGCTGCGACGTGACCTCGGAGGCCGAGGTCGAGGCGGCGATGCAGACGTCGGCGCAGCGCATGGGCGGCATCAACCTGCTCGTGAATTGTGCCGGAGTCGCCGGCTCGGGAAAGGTTTTTGGCCGGAGCGGGCCGATGGCCGGCGACTTCTTCGCCAAGGTCGTTCAGATCAACCTGATCGGCACTTTCCTGTGCGACAAGGCCGCCGCGGTCTGGATGCAAGAGAACACGCCGAACGAGGATGGCGAGCGCGGAGTGATCGTCCATACCTCGTCCGTCGCGGCCTTCGAGGGTCAGATCGGTCAGGTCGCCTATGCGGCCACCAAGGCCGGCGTCATCGGTATGACGCTGCCGCTGGCTCGGGAACTGGCCCAGTTCGGGATCCGCGTGCTGTCGATCGCGCCTGGCGTTTTCCGCACGCCGATGGTCGCGGGACTGCCGCCCGAGGTCCAGGATTCGCTCGCCAGACAGGTGCCGTTTCCAGCCCGCCTCGGCCGCCCCGAGGAGTACGCTCGCTTGGTGCAGTCGATCTTCGAGATTGCGATGCTCAACGGCGAGGTGATCCGACTCGACGGGGCGATCCGCATGCAGCCGCGTTGAGCGCGGCCTGGAACGGAGATACGAGGCAATGAATGCAGCGATCGAACGCGACGTCATGGAGTACGACGTGGTCATCGTCGGCGGCGGGCCGGCGGGGCTCGGATGCGCGATCCGCCTCAAGCAGCGGAAACCGGATCTGACGGTCTGCGTGCTCGAGAAGGCCTCGGCGGTCGGCGCGCATGCCCTCTCGGGCGCCGTACTCGAGCCGGGACCACTCGACGAGCTCGCACCGGAGTGGCGCGACTCTCCGCCCGGGATCTGCGTGCCGGCGAAGCGTGACGAGTTCGCCTTTCTGACCGCCACCGGCAGAGTGCGCCTGCCGACGCCGCCGCAGCAGCACAACGGCGGCAACTCGATCATCTCGTTGGGCCTGCTGACTGCCTGGCTCGCGCAAAAGGCCGAGGCGCTCGGCGTGGACGTGTTCGCCGGATTCGCTGCCGCGCAGCCGCTGTTCAATGACGACGGCTCGGTGGCCGGCGTGCAGATCGGCGACATGGGAGTCGAAAAGTCAGGCGAGCCGGGTCCGGCCTATGCGCCGGGTCCGGAAGTGCGTGCCCGTACCACCGTGCTTGCGGAAGGCGCGCGCGGCAGCATCACCAAGCAGCTGATCCGCCGCTTCGAGCTCGACCGCGACTGCGATCCGCAGACTTACGGACTGGGCTTCAAGGAACTGTGGCAGCTTCCCGAGGGTCGCGTCGAACCGGGATTGATCCAGCACACCATCGGCTGGCCGCTCGATGCTCGCACTTACGGCGGCAGCTTCCTCTACCACCTCGACGGCAACCGCATCTACGTCGGCTTCGTAGTCGGTCTCGACTACGAAGACCCGCGCCTGCGGCCTTTCGAGGCGTTCCAGCAGTTCAAGCATCATCCGAGCGTCCGCCCGCTGTTCGAGGGCGGCGAGATACTGGCCGCCGGCGCCCGCACGATCGCCGCCGGCGGCTGGCAGTCGCTGCCGCGGCTCGAGATGCCCGGCGCGATGCTGATCGGTGACACGGCGGGCACGCTCAACGTGCCCAAGATCAAAGGCGTCCACCAGGCGCTGCGCAGCGGCATGCTGGCGGCGGATCACCTGGCCGACACCGGCCAGCCCGCGGGCTTCGATGCGCGCTGGCGCGCCTCGCCGGGCGGACAGGAGTTGCGTCGCGTCCGCAACATCAAGCCCGGCTTCAAGCGCGGGATCTGGTTCGGCCTCGCGAATGCGGCGCTCGAGACGCTGACGCGCGGCGCGCTGCCCTGGACGCTGCGCAACCAGGCACCGCATGCCGCTTTGCGCCGGCTCGAGGAGTACGAGTCACCGCAGAGGCGCTGGGTCGAGCGCACGCTGCCGCCGCGCGACCGCCTCGCATCGGTGTACTTCGCCAATAATTCCCACGAAGAGAATCAGCCCATCCATCTCAGGGTCGCCGACACGAGCATCTGCGCGACGCGCTGCGCGACCGAGTTCGGCAACCCCTGCCAGAACTTCTGCCCCGCCAACGTCTACGAGATGGTCGACGATGGGGCGGGCAGCAAGAGGCTGCAGATCAATGCCGCGAACTGCGTGCACTGCAAGGCCTGCGACATCAAGGATCCCTACCAGATCATCGACTGGACCACGCCGGAGGGCGGCTCAGGCCCGATCTATCAGTCGCTGTGATGCCGGACGGCCAGTCAGCCTCGCTGCGCAAACGGTATGCGACGGAGATCGCCACGCGCGGCTTCCGCAGCGATCCGGCCCAACTGCGGGCCATCGACCGACTGGAAAAGTTGCGGCGCGCCCTGCTGCAATCCGAGCGCGGCACCTTGGATACGCTTTGGCGGCGACTGACAGGGTACCGGCGCCGGGTACCCGCGCCGCGCGGGGTCTACCTCTGGGGCGGCGTCGGACGCGGCAAGACCTGGATCATGGATCTGTTCTTCCACAGTCTGCCGGGGGTGCAAAAGCGCCGATACCACTTCCATCGCTTCATGCACGAGGTCCACGCCCAGCTGCGCGAGCATCGCAATACCGCCGATCCGCTCGCGCTGGTCGCCGCGCGAATCGCCGATCGGACCCGCGTACTCTGTTTCGACGAATTGTTCGTCAGCGACATCGCCGACGCGATGCTGCTCGGCGGCCTGTTCCGACACCTGTTCGACCGCGGTATCGCGCTCGTCATCACCTCGAACGTCCCGCCACAGGAGCTTTATCGTGACGGCCTGCAGCGCCAGCGCTTCGAGCCCGCGATCGAGCTGCTCGAGCAGCGGCTCGACGTGCTGTGCGTCGATGGCGGAGTCGACTACCGGCTGCGCCAGCTCACCCATGCACCGATCTATCTCGACAGCGCCGACCCGGCCGCGCAACAGGCGCTACGGCAGCTGTTCGAGGAGCTCGCCGACGGACCTGGCGAAGCGGGCGGCTCGATCGAAATCGAGGGTCGGCCGGTCGCCGTGATTCGCCGCAGCGAGAATGTCGTCTGGTTCGACTTCGCGTCCATCTGCGAAGGCCCGCGCAGCCAGAATGACTTCATCGAGATCGCCCGCGAGTACCAGGCGGTCATCATCTCGGACGTGCCGGTAATGACCGCCGAGACCGACAACGCCGCGCGCCGGTTCATTGCGCTCGTCGACGAGTTCTACGATCGCGCGGTCAAGCTGGCAGTGTCGGCCGCGGCGCGGCCCGATACCTTGTACCGCGGTTCGCGTCTGCGTTTCGAGTTCGAGCGCACGTCGAGCCGGTTGATCGAGATGCAGAGCGAGGAATACCTCGCGCGCGAACACCGCGCCTGACCGGAAGTCACTCGAAGTCGCCCTGCCTCTCGGGCGCTGCCGACGCGAAGGCGGGTAGCTCGAGGCAGCGCGCCTCGATCGCCGCCACCGTTGGATACGCGGAGGGGTCGACTCCGAAACGGCGCGCGGCGTAGCATTGTGGGACCAGGCAGCAATCGGCGAGCGTCGGCGCGTCGCCGTGCGCGAAGCGCCCGGTGCCGCGCTCCGTCGCAAGACGCCGTTCGAGTGCCGCCAGCCCGTTCGAGATCCAGTGGACCTGCCACGCCCGGATCCGGTCCTCATCGCAGGCGAGCTCGTGATGCAGGTAACGGGTAACGCTGAGGTTCTGCAGGGGCTGGATGTCACAGGCGATCAGCTGCGCAAGGCTGCGCACGCGAGCCCGACCCGCCGCATCGGACGGCAGCAGCGGTGGCTGCGGACGGGTCTCGTCGAGGTACTCGATGATCGCGAGCGATTGGGTCAACACGACCTCGCCGTCGAGCAGGACGGGTACCCGGCCCTGGGGATTCAGACCGCGAAATGCTGCGCGATGCTGCTCTCCGCCGCCGCGGAGCAAATGGACGTAGACCGGCGCCCACGGCAGCCCCTTGATCCCGAGTGCGATGCGCACGCGGTAGGAGGCCGAGCTGCGGTGATACGTGTGGAGCGCGATCATCGTGATAGACCCCGCGCCGTTGGTCATGGGACGCGCTGCCAGAGTATAGGTCCACGACGCCGCCGCACGCGAAGCAAGCGCACGAGGCGGTTTGCCACGGGCGCCTATAATCCGCCGACCGGTCCGCCGCGACCGCCAGAGGCACCCGCGCCGGACTCCTGAGGAGCGACCCATGACCTCGAACGTGCCCCGTCGTCGT
>CAZAWM010000127.1:0-9292 GCA_964488605.1 uncultured Steroidobacteraceae bacterium
GGTGACGGCTCGGTGCGGGCCGGAGCGCCGCTCGACGCGGCGCTCCGGCGTCGCAGCCGGTCGATCAGATGCCGCCCGACTGCTGGTCACCTGCCGAGATCGGCGGCGTGCAGTTGTTGCCGTTGCGGACCTGGGAGTTCACCGGGTTGGTGCGCATCTGGGCCTGCGTCACGGGCGACGGATTCGGGTTGATCGTGGTGAAGTTGGGTACCGCGATCACACCGCCGTCACCATGCGGATTGGCCTGGAACGGCGCATTGACACCGGCGATCACCGCGGGCTGGCCGAGGTTCGCGGCCAGGTAGTTCACGACTGCCGTCTGCGTCGTGTTGAGAGCACCATTGCGGCGGTTGATCACGTTCTCGGTGAAGAACGAGTAACGACCGTTGGCCACTGCCTCGAGGGTCGGCGGCGCGCCGTCGATCCGGGTCCAGCGGAACTGCCGGTCGGTATTGTTGTAGGTGTTCTCGGTCGAGAGAACGCCGACCGCCCAGCGGCCCTGATCGTTACGCGCATCGAGACACAGCCGCACATCGCCCGACGAGAACCCTGCAAACACCTGATCGTTTGCAAAGGAGGGACCGTAGTTACAGCCCGGTACCTCGCAAGCCGGGTTGGTCGCTTCGACGAAGCCGGTCACGCCATCGACGCAGCGCTGGTTGAGCACATAGCTCTCGTAGCTCGCCTGAGTGCCGGAGGTATCGCCACGACGGCACACGTAGACCGTGGTATCCGCTGGCAGGAACGGCTGGAGGTCATCGAACTGCGACCAGTCGGCGTAGAAGCCCGTATACAGGGCGCGGACCTGGGCGCTGGTCAGATTGGGGATGTTCTCCGGATTGTCGTTCTGGGCCAGACCCTGGGCCTGCTGCAGCGCGCGGTACAGGTTCAGTGACACGGCGGGGGCGAACACGATGCCGAGCACCCCCTGGGTCGTCAGGTTGTTGATCTGGGCCTGCGAGGCACCGAGCAGACGCGGCTCGACGTCCGAGATGCCCGCGCCAGGTACCTGGGCGACGTTGGGCGTGCAACCCGTGCGCTCGGTGTAGCCGTTCAACGTAGCCGTAGGGGGCACGCTGGTCGGTCCACCGGTGCAGCTGAAGCTGGGGTTGTCGACGTCGAGAAACTGCAGGGGTGTGGCGTTCGCGACCGGATTGACACCATTGCCCGAACCGCCGAGCGACTCCTTGAAGAATGCGATCGGCTGGCCGACGAGGCCGGGGATGGCGGCGTTGCAGGCGATCACCCGCTGATTGACGCCTCGATAAATATCGATCGTCCCGACCTGGCAGACTCCGTTGGTCTGCAGGATCAGCACGTTCTCAAGGATGTTATCAGTGGCGGTTGCACCGCTGAAGTAGATGCGGTTGGCGGCCGGCACCGATGCCGGATTGATCGCCTGGGCCACACCGACGCCGCCCGCGACAAGCGCTAGACTGGCGCCGAGAATCTTTCTAAATGACATTTTTAGGACTCCTTAGACTGTGAAAATTGCGGATCGGTGTTTGCCGATGTGCTTGGCACTCAGGCCGCGGCGGCGGCCACGCGCCGGCGGCCGATCGTGCCGACTCCGAGCAGACCGGACAGCAGCAGCCAGACTGCGGCGGGCAGCGGCACGACGGTGTCGCCAGGAACGCTGTATACGAGGCGTCCATCGGTGCCGAGCAGCCACTGCGCAAACGCGCCAGCCGCGGTCCGATAGACGTCGATGACGGCGTTCGTGGTGGCCGTGGTCGTTGAAGACAGCAGGTAGAAACCGAGCGCCTGGCCTACCGTCGCGGCCGAAGAGGCGAGCAGCTGCGACCCGACGAAAGCACCGAAGTTTGTGCCACCGGCATACGTCGCCTCGAGGATGTTGGTGGCGATGCAGGGTGTCTGGGCGTTGCAGCCGTTCGCATTGCTGAGGAAGTTGAACACGGCCGACGCCGCATCGCGGGTGCGCGGGTTGCTCGTGGTCGGGTAGCTCGAACCGAGTGCAGCAGTAGTCAGAACACGGCGGCCGCTGAACGTGCCTCCGGTGCTGTCGGCAGCGAGCACCATATACTGAATGTCGGACTGGGCGCTCGGACCAAACAGCGACGCGTACTGACCGAGCACACCGAAGTCGAGCGTGAAGCCCGGCTGCAGCATGTTCGTGCCGGTCGGCAGCAGCTCGTCGAGCGTGAGTCCGAGGTACTGTGTAAGGGACACGCCACGAACGGCATCCCAGATCACGACCACGAGACCACCATTACCGGTGCTGGGCAGAGGAATTGGACCGGGGGCAGGCTGCGGGGGGACCGTCTGCGCCAGCGCGCCGACCGACCCCATCGCCAGCACCGCCGTCGCGGCCAGGGCTTTGATGAACGTCTTCATTGAGAACTCCCGTTGAAAAGTTTTGGCGAGGAGGAACACAAGAGTCGCGATTCCAGCGACGCCGTCACAGTAGATAGGACCTGTGACAGTTCAATGGAGATAACTTGAACTTCGTCACGCTCCCGAATCGGCACGATTTCGTGTCGTACGTTTGTGAGATCGAACGACTACGCGAGGTGCGGAATGGATTTGCGCGTCGATCGTCGCGCAGAAACGTACGAGGCGCCGTACGGAGAAGCGGTACTCTTCGGTGAGCCAGACTAACTCGAGCCAGAAATCGCGCTGTCCTGAGGGGCTCGTCGTCGTTCGGGACACCCGCAGCAATCGCAGTGCGCGTTCGCGCTCCGCCGCCAGCCGACCGATTTCCGAGTGCAGCGAGCCGAGCTCGCGTCGGGCCGCGCGTGTCAGATTGCCCCGACTCATGTTGTCGGTGGATTGTGACCCGCCAGCATCTGTGCCTGCAGTCTGGCGATTTCGTCGACCGTCTCACCGAGCTGCGTGACGACCAAGTAGAACTGGTTCCAGGCGTGCCTCAGGCTCGGACCTTCGGTGCGCGGGTTCACGCGATCAAGCTCCCGACGGGCCAGCTCGTGGGCCGCCTGTAGCCGGCGATGCTGCTCCTCGAGGCGCTCGAATCGGAGCCAGGTCTCTTCGCACTCCCAGGGCACATGGACCTCTCGGGCCGTCATCGCGTGCTCCGCAGACCGCTCGCGTATGAACGCCACACCGCCTCGATTCCGCGTTCGAGCGGTATGCGCGGTCGCCATCCCAGCGCGCCGAGTCGCGACACGTCGAGCAGCTTGCGCGGCGTACCGTCGGGCTTGCTGCGGTCGAACTCTATGCGGCCCGTGAAACCGATGATCCGTGCTATCAGCCGCGCGAGCTCGGCGATACTGATGTCCTGCCCGCAACCGACGTTAATCGGCTCAGCAGCACTGTAGCTTTCGAGCAGGTGCACGATCGCGTCGCCACAGTCGTCCGCGTGTAGGAACTCGCGGCGCGGCTCGCCGCTACCCCAGACTGTCACGTGGTCCGCTCCGCTCTGCCTCGCTTGATGAATACGGGCGATGAGTGCGGCGAGGACGTGCGAGTCCTGATCACTGAAATCATCGTTCTCGCCGTACAGGTTGGTCGGCATCGCCACGATTGCATCGAAACCATATTGGCGCCGGTACGCCTGGCACATCTTCAGACCAGCGATCTTCGCCACCGCATAGGGTTCGTTGGTCGGCTCCAGTAGACCCGTCAACAGCGCGTCCTCGACGATCGGTTGAGGCGTGAGACGCGGATAGATGCAGCTACTACCGAGAAATACCAGCTTGCGCACACCGACACGAAAGGCCGCGTCGATCACCAGCGTCTGGATGAGCAGGTTGTCACGGATGAATTCAGCGGGTCGCGTGCTGTTTGCGAGGATTCCACCGACCTTGGCTGCACAGAGAATCACCGCGTCCGGCCGAGCCGCCTCGAAGAATTTCTCGACCGACCGCTGACAGGTCAGGTCGAGCTCGGCGCGTCGCGCCGTGACGACGTCACCATAACCACGCGCCTTTAGTGCCCGCAGGACGGCCGATCCGACCAGCCCCTGGTGACCGGCCACGTAGATTCGCCACGCTCTATTCATGATGCGTCGCGACGGCAAAGCCGGATTCACGCACCAGCGCCTCTCTCTTTGCCAGTTCGAGATCGTGAGCGACCATCTCCGCGACGAGCTGCTCGAAACGGACGGTTGGCCGCCAGCCCAGACGTTCACGCGCTTTGGACGCATCACCGAGCAGTGTGTCGACCTCGGCCGGGCGGAAATAGCGAGGATCGACACGTACCATCACCCGACCACTGATTTCATCGATCCCGTACTCATCGAGACCGCTGCCTCGCCAGACGAGGCAATACCCCAGGCACGCCGCCGCCCGCTCGGCGAACTCACGAACGCTGTGCTGGACCCCGGTGGCGATGACGTAGTCGTCGGGTTCGGGCTGCTGCAGCATCAGCCATTGCGCAATCACATAGTCGCGCGCGTGCCCCCAGTCGCGGCGTGCATCGAGATTGCCCAGATACAGGCAATCGTCTAGCCCAAGATGCATGCGCGCAAAGCCGCGCGTGATCTTGCGTGAAACAAACGTCTCGCCGCGCAGCGGCGATTCGTGGTTGAAGAGGATGCCGCTGCAGGCATACATGCCATACGCTTCGCGGTAATTGACGGTGATCCAATGCGCATACAGCTTCGCTGCCGCATACGGAGAACGCGGGTAGAACGGGGTCGTCTCCCGCTGCGGCGACTCGCGGGTCTGGCCGAACATCTCCGAGGTCGAGGCCTGATAGAAGCGCGTTTCATGCTGCAGCCCCAGAAGACGGATCGCCTCGAGCAGACGTAGCGTGCCGAGTGCATCCGCGTTCGCGGTGTACTCGGAGGTCTCGAACGATACCTGGACGTGACTCTGTGCGCCGAGGTTGTAGATCTCGTGGGGTCGTACCTGCTGCACGATCCTGATCAGATTCGTGGCGTCGGTCAGGTCGCCATAATGCAGGTGGAGACGACGGTCCGGTGCGTGAGGATCCTGATAGAGTCGATCGATCCGAGCGGTGTTGAATGATGACGAGCGTCTCTTGATCCCGTGGACCTCATAGCCCTTGCCCAGCAGCAACTCCGCGAGAAAAGCACCGTCCTGCCCGGTAATCCCCGTGATCAGTGCACGTCTGTGCGCCGAGGCTGCCATATCCATACCCGGCTCCCATGGCCCGCAAAGCCAGCGAATCCGCGTCGATCCGATGGCGGACGACGCCTTTGTACGTTTTCGCTACTGTCAGCGCTGATGGTGTCAGCCCGATAACGCAGCAGCTACAGACGCATGACAGGCGCTGGCGAGCGCCGACAGGTCGCCGACTCTGCCTCAAGTACCGCGCGGCATCAGATCGTCTGGCCCGCGCAAGGCCAGTGCCTCGGCGACATGGCGATCCTCGATCCGGTCGCATTCCTCGAGATCGGCGATCGTACGGGCCACCCGCATACACCGATGCCTCCCCCGCAGCGATAGTCCAAACTTGGCCGCCGCGGCGGAGAGCAGACGGCGCGCGGCCGGAACCATGCCCGCGCAGGCTTCGAGTCCCGCTATCGTCAGGGCAGCATTGAGCACGCCGCGCTCGGCCTGGCGCGCCCGCGCGCGACCAATCCGCGCGAGCAGCTCGGCCTGTGCTGCGCATGCAGTCGTTCGGTCGGCGCGATGTTCGGCGAGCTCGGATTCGCTGACCGAACGGAGCGACACGCGCAGATCGATGCGGTCGAGCAGCGGACCGGACAGCCGACCGCGATACAGCGTGCGCTGCCGCTCGCTGCAACGGCAGGCGCGCTGCGCGTCGCCGAAGTAGCCGCAAGGGCAAGGGTTCATCGCCGCGACCAGCTGGCAGCGCGCCGGATACTCGGCGCGCAGGTTGGCGCGCGAGACGTGCACGATGCCGGTCTCGAGCGGCTCGCGCAGCGCCTCGAGCACGCGCCGGTCGAACTCGGGCAGTTCGTCGAGAAACAGCACGCCGTGGTGCGCGAGCGTGATCTCGCCGGGCCGCACTCGCGAGCCGCCACCGACGATCGCGCTGGCCGAGGTCGTGTGGTGCGGCGCGCGGAACGGGCGCTCGCGCAGCGATACTGCGGCGCCCGCGCCGACGTTGACCAGCGAGGCGATGCTGGCGACTTCCAGCGCCGCAACGTCATCGAGCGGCGGTAGCAGGGCCGGCAGGCGCCGCGCGAGCATGCTTTTGCCACAACCCGGCGGACCGACGAACAGCAGACTGTGTGCGCCGGCTGCAGCGATCACGAGCGCGCGCTTGGCCTGCTGCTGGCCACAAACGTCGGCGAGCAGCAGCGGCGAGGCCGGCGCTGGTGGCCCTGCGGGCGGCGCATCCTGCACCGCGGCGAGCGATGCGTCGGGCAGGGGCGCGGCACCCGACAGATCGCCGCAGACCTCGAGCAGGCTGCGCGCCGCGCGGGCGGCCAGGCCCGGCAGCAGGGTCAGTTCGGCAGCGCCCGCTCGCGGCACGATCAGCCGATGGCCCGCCTGCCGCGCGGCCTGCGCCGCCGTAAGCAGACCGGACACCGGCCGCAGCTCGCCGGTCAGCGCGAGTTCGCCGTAGAACTCGAGCGCTGCGAGCCAGTCACTGGCCTTCCCTCGCCGCGGCTGCAGCTGACCCGATGCGATCAGGATGCCGAGCGCGATCGCGAGATCGAACCGGCCGCCCTCCTTCGGCAGGTCGGCCGGCGCGAGGTTGACGGTGATCCGCCCCGCTGGGACCTCAAAGCCGCTGTGGAGCAAGGCCGCGCGGACCCGTTCCTTGCTCTCGCGGACCGCGGCGGCAGGCAGACCGACGATGCTGAACTGCGGCAACCCGGCGCCGAGATGTACTTCGACCGTGACCGGCGGCGCCAGAAGCCCGACCTGCGCACGACAGAGCAGCTGGGCGAGCCCCATCGCGCCCTCCCCACCAGCCGATGCCGCGCTGCCCGCAGAGTCGTGTCAAGCGCTGCCGGGCGGACTCGGCTCCGGGGCGCTGGGTGCTGAGCTGGCGACCGCGGGTGACGCGCCACCCTGCTCGAGCGCCGCAAGGCGCGTTTCGAGCGCCTCGAGCCGCGCGCGCGTGCGCGCGAGCAGCCGAGCCTGTGCCTCGAACTCTTCGCGCGCGACCAGATCGAGCTTGCCGAGGTTGGCGCGTAACACCGCCCGGAAGTTCGATTCGAGGTCGGCCTGCAGGGCGCGGACCGAGGGCGGCACGCTCTCGAGCAGGCGCCGCGCGATCTCGTCGATGCGGAATCGATCCCTGATGCCTTCGTTGCCGGGTTCCATGGTGCTCTCCTTTGACGCAGGGGCCGCCGCGCCGGCTCCAAAACGGTGCAGCGCCCAACCGCAGGCCTCGCGTGGAGGCCCCGTACAGACCCGCCGACCCATGGCATGGAAGCTGCAATGAGGGTGGCGGACTTCGACCGGAAGCATAACCGCCCGCCGTGCGACGGGCGATCTGCGAATCGGGCGCAAGAGGCAGGAAATGAAGCTCGTCACCGCCATCGTGCGTCCGTTCAAGCTCGACGACCTCGAACTCGCGGTCGCCAGGCTAGGAGTCCAGGGGATGACCGTGACCGAAGTGCAGGGCTATGGCAGGCAGAAGGGACACGCGGAGTACTACCGCGGCGCCCAGTATCGCGTCGATTTCGTGCCCAAGACGCGCATCGAGATCGCCGTCGACGACGGCATCGTGGAGCCGGTGGTCGAGGCGATCGCCAATGTGGCCCGAACCGGCAAAGTCGGCGACGGCAAGATTTTTGTGACGGAGCTCGAGCAGGCGATCCGCATCCGCACCGGCGAGACCGGCGCGGCGGCGGCCTGACCTTCGGAGAGTTCCGATGAGGATCGGGTTCCGAAACGTTTGAGCTGGGAGCGGAGAAAAAAATGACCAAGACGATGAACTTGAACTCGCTGCTTCGATTCTGGGCCTGGGCCCTGGTCGCGGGCGTCGCGGCACTGTTGCCGTCGCTCGGTCTCGCGGCCGAAGAAGCCGCGGCGCCGGTCGTCGAGAAAGGCGATGTCGCCTGGATGATGACCGCAACGGTTTTGGTCGTGATGATGGTGGTGCCCGGACTGGCGCTGTTCTATGGCGGCCTCGTGCGCGTCAAGAACACGCTGTCAGTGCTGATGCAGGTCATGGTCGTGTTCTCGCTGATCTGCGTCCTCTGGGCCATCTACGGCTACAGCCTTGCGTTCGGCGGCGAGGGACTCATCATCGCGGACCTCGGCAAGGCCTTCCTCGCCGGCGTCACGCCGGATAGTCTCGCCGACACCTTCACCGAGAACGTCAAGATCCCCGAGTACGTCTTCATCGCCTTCCAGGCGACATTCGCCGGCATCACCTGCGCACTGATCGTCGGCTCCTTCGCCGAGCGCATGAAATTCGCCGCCGTGCTGGCCTTTTCGGCGCTCTGGTTTACCTTCTGCTACATCCCGATCGCGCACATGGTCTGGGGAGCCGGCGGGTATCTGCTCGGCAAGGGCGCACTGGACTTCGCCGGCGGCACGGTCGTACACATCAATGCCGGCGTCGCGGGCCTCGTGGGCGCCTACATGGTCGGCAAGCGCATCGGCTTCGGCAAGGAAGCCTTGACCCCGCATTCGCTGACGCTGACGATGGTCGGCGCGGCAATGCTCTGGGTCGGCTGGTTCGGCTTCAACGCCGGCTCGAACCTCGAGGCCACGAGCGGCGCGGGCATCGCGTTCATCAATACATTGTTCGCCACCGCGGCGGCGGTGCTCGCCTGGTGCGCAGGTGAAGCCGTCATCAAGGGCAAGGCCTCGATGCTCGGCGCCGCCTCGGGCGCAGTCGCCGGCCTCGTGGCGATCACGCCGGCCTGCGGCGTCGTCGGACCCATGGGCGGAATCGTGATCGGACTGGTCGCCGGTCTGCTCTGCCTCTGGGGCGTCACCGGCCTCAAGCGCATGCTGGGGGCCGACGATGCACTGGATGTGTTCGGCGTACACGGCGTCGGCGGAATCGTGGGCGCGTTGCTGACGGGCGTATTCGCTGCCCCTGGCCTTGGCGGCACCGGCGCGGAGGACTTCTCGATCGGCGGCCAGCTCCTGATCCAGGCCGAGGGCGTGATCATCACGATCGTCTGGTCGGCTGTCGTCGCCGCGATCGCCTACAAGCTCGTCGATCTCGTGATCGGTCTGCGCGTCGAGGCAGACGCCGAGCGCGAAGGTCTCGACACGACCTCGCATGGCGAGCGCGCCTATTCGAACTGATCGGGTCCCCCCTCTTTAGCCCGATCGGACTGGGCGGGTCACCTTCGGGTGGCCCGCCCTTTTTGTCGATTCCTCGTGGAAACAGGGGCTTGCCAGCGGCGTGCGCGGCCCTCAATGTGACGGGGTTCCGGTCGCGGAGCTGGCTGCTGCCGCGATAA
>CAZAWM010000128.1:0-9278 GCA_964488605.1 uncultured Steroidobacteraceae bacterium
CGCTCCGGTTGCCACCGCCGCTGTGGACGCTGCCGTCGCTGCGGCGCCCGCGCCGGTCACGACGAGCAGTAGCGCGAGACCGCCCTGCAGCAGCGATCCCATCATCAGCGACCCCGTGGCATCGTGAAGGGCAGCATGCGCCGCAGCACGTCGTCCTTGTGGAGGAAGTGGTGGTGCAGCGCCCCGGCGACATGCGTCGCGGCGAGCACGACCAGCAGCGTCGCGAGCAGCTCGTGCGCGTCATGCATGCGCTCGAAGGTGCGCGGATCGGCGTCGACCAGGTCGGGCAGCTGCACAAGGCCGAACCAGCTCACGGGGAAGTTGCGCGCCGAGGACATCATCCAGCCGCTCAGGGGCAGCAGGAACAGCGTGGCATACAGGCCGACATGCACGGCACTCGCGAGCGTGCGCTCCCAGCGGCGCGCCGCGGCGGGCGGCGCGGGCGTGGGATTCGCGAACCGCCAGAGCACCCGCAGCGCCGAGAGCAGCAGAATCGTGATGCCGAGCGACTTGTGTCGCGCTAGCGTCGCGATCTTCTCCGTACCGAGTGGCAGATCCTCGGCGATCGAGGCGAGCACGAACTGGCCGAGCACGAGCAGCACCACCAGCCAGTGCAGCGCCTTCGCGGCCGGTCCCCATTGCTCCAGCGTATTGCGCAGCATCGTGCGGCTACGCTATAGGGGGGCGATGACGGAGTCAAAGTCGTCAAGGGCCGGTGCGGCCGCTGGTCTCGTGGGCCTGCTGCTCGCGCTGTCCGCGTGCGTGCGACCCGTCGGTGCCCCGCAGTCCCCAACCCGTCCCGCGAGGTCGGCCGAGGTATCGCCGCCGCGGCCCGTGGTGCCGCCGGGGGAGCGCCGCTTCGAGATCGCCACGGCGGAATCGCTGCTCACCGTCGCGGTGCGGCGCGGCGGGCCGCTCGCACGGTTGGGTCACAATCACATCATCGCGATGCGTGACCTGCGCGGTGAGGTTCGCATGGGCGCCGACCTCGCGACGGCGACCTTCCAGTGGACGCAGCCGGTCGACCGCATGACCGTGGATGAGGTGTCGCTGCGTGCCGCGGCGGGCGCGGACTTCAGCGCGCCCGTACCCGACGACGCGCGCGCCGGCACGCGGACCAACATGCTCGGCCCGGCGCTGCTCGATGCCGCGCAGTTTCCCGATCTCAGGGTCAGCGGCCGCGTGCTGCGCCTCACTGGACCCTACACGGCGCTGCTCGAAGTCGAGGTGCTGCTACGCGGTCGGCGGGCGCGACTCGAGCTGCCGGTGCATTTCGCCTGGCGGGATGCCGCTACGCTCGGGCTCGACGGTGAGTTCGAGCTGCGCCAGACACAGCTCGGGTTGACGCCGTTCTCGGTGATGATGGGTGCGCTGCAGGTGGAGGACCTCATGCAGCTGAGGTTCAGCATCGTGGGGCGCGCCATCACGGAGTTGCCTCGATGAACATGCTGCAGATCATTCTGCTCGCGCACCTCGGTGCGGTCGGCGCCAGCGCCGTCGTGCTCGCGGTGCGGGTCGCGGCCCGTCACGGCCACGCCGGGCCCCTTGCCGCGGGCCGCAGTGCATCGCGTACCGGACATCGTCGATCTAGTGCTGCTGCTGCGGCGGCTGCCGCAGCGGTTTGCCGAGGTCGGCATCGAGGCTTCGGTCGGCCGTGTCAGCGACTGCCATGGCAATCTGCCCTTCCAGACCCTCATCTGCCTCTACGCGGCGCCGAGCTGATCCACGGCGGGCCTTGACGCACCCTTGACGCCGTGGAGCAGGCGACGCTGGCCGGGGTGGACGGCTTCACCCATCGGCGGCTGCTCGTGAGGGGGCGATTGAGCAGGGACAGTTGTCCCATGGCGGGTGGTACGCCAAGAGCCAGGCCAGAGATCAGGAGTCTAGATTCATCGTTTCGGCGGCCGCGACGTTCCATGCATCGTCTCCACCAGAACGTGCGTGAGGTGCGCCCGCATTGCTTCCTTCGCGTTCTCCGGTTGGCGTGCCAGGATTGCGTTCACCACCGCGCAGTGTTGTTGATGAACAATTCTTAGCCGCGCCGCTGGATCGCGCAGCGACGTAGTACGAATGACCGACATTCCGTCCGTGATCGACACTTTGGCGGCTGTCAATGCGTTGACCAGGTAGGCATTCCCGCTAGCGCGAGCGATGACCGCGTGAAAATCGAAATCCAAGTCAATCGCCAGGCGGTTGCGCTTCAAGCTGTGCTCGAGTTTGCTGAGTACGCGGTTTATCGCTACATGAGAGGCGGTAGATCCGTCACGCGCCGCCAGATACGCGGTCTCGGCCTCGATCGCCAGTCGGAACTCCAGACACTGCCGCGTGTCCGCGAGCGACATCAGCGGCTTCAAGACCTCTTGACGCGGCGGCAGGCGATGCACGTACGTGCCAGACCCCTTGCGCGATGTGACAATCCCATCCTCGCGCAGCCACGCGAGCGCATCTCGGACAACCGGCCTCGAAGCCCCCAGCATGCTTGCGAGAGCGAGCTCCGAGGGTAACCTGCTACCCGGCGCGCACTCGCCCGACTCGATCGCGTGAATAATCCGAGCGTAAATGACCTCGGCCAGCTTGGTAGGCGCGCCGACACTTGGCCGACTGCGCGCGATCTTCGGATCATTAGCGCCGGAGACCGCGGCTTTCGGCGGTTGGCTAGTCGGTGTCCGATTATGTGCCAAGCGGGCGACTCCCGTAAAGGATGTTGGTGCCAACGTGGCCGACAGACCGGCATCCCGTCAAGCCCATCGCCAGCCTGAGCTCCCTGACGAGCAATGTCAGCGCATGCGCAACACTCGGTCCGCCGCCAGCGGCGAGGGCGTAGATCCAAGCTCGGCCGATCATCGTCGCATCTGCGCCAAGCGCCAGGAATCGCAGGATGTCAGCGCCGGAACGAACGCCACCATCGACTAGCAGTGTGCAAGCCTCGCCGATTCGATCACGAATCGCCGGGAGCGCAAGTGCCGTTGACGGCGCGCCATCGAGCTGGCGGCCGCCATGGTTCGATACAACCAGTCCGTCGACTCCGATCTGCCGAAGCGTGTCTGCGTCTTGGGGGTCTAGCACCCCTTTGACCACCAATCGGCCACGCCAATTCTTACGCAGCGCGGCGACGTCTTCAAAGGTAACCGTCGGATCAAAGTTGGCGTTTATCCAGCCGATGAAGTCCTCCAAGCCGGTTTTTCGACCCAGCAGGGGTGCAAGGTTGCCGAGCACGTGCGGGCGGCCGAAAAGACCGACATCGAGTGCCCACTGCGGCTTGCGCAGCGCTTGCGCGAATCGGCGCGCAGCCAGCAGTTTGGTGTTACCGCCAGACAGTCCGGAGTGAGCATCCCGTCTGCGATTCCCGGGCATGGGCATATCGACAGTTAGGACTAGGACGCGACAGCCTACCGCCCACGCCCGCTCGACCATGGCGTTGAGGAAGCCACGGTCGCGCATGATGTAGAGCTGAAACCAAATCGGCAGCTCGCTCGTCCCTCGCACTTCTTCAATCGGGCAGATCGATACTGTCGAGAGGCAAAACGGAACGCCGAGCGTGGTGGCCGCCCGGGCTGCGACTGCTTCCCCGCGACGCCACGCCAACCCCGCCAGGCCCACGGGAGCGAGCACAATCGGTGCGGCAATCTCCGCGCCAAACAGGCGGGTAGACGTGTCGATCGCGCTCACATCGCGCAACACGCGTTGCCGCAGAAGAACAGCCGCGAGGTCGGCCGCGTTGCGCGCCAATGTCCGCTCATCGCCGGCTCCGCCGTCGAAATACTCCCGCAGGAACAGCGGCAGCCGCCGCTTCGCTGCAGCCTCATAGTCCGAGATTGCGATCGCTTTGGCCATATTGAAGTGCGTAGTAACTTCAAAATGCCTATTGACACGTTGTAAAAAGATGTTAATACTTGTATACCACAAAATGCAAAACTCTGTATGCGACAGAGGTGCAATAGCCGCTGGGAGAGCACGATGACGACAACATTCGATGAACGGTCGCCCGCGCGGCGGCGTTTGTGTACGCTCGCAACACTGGCTGCCTCGATCGTTGCCGCGGGATCCGCGCTGGGGCAGACTCCCGGATCGGATGACACCGCGCTCGGAGAGGTCGTCGTTACAGCACAACGGCGCGCTCAGTCGGCGCAAGATGTCGGCATCGCGCTGTCGGTTGTAGACAGCGCCGCTCTGCTGAATCGATCGATCCAGAACGTAGCCGAGATCGCTTTCTCGCTCCCATCGGTGCAAGCGAATCAGACCAACGACCTGGTGACTTTCAACGTTCGCGGAATCGGGATGAACGAATTCACGACGAACCTGGACTCCCCGGTAGCTGTAAATGTCGATGAGATCTATCAGTCGAAGACATTCATGACCGCTACGCTGCTCTATGACATCGAGCGAGTGGAAGTCTTGAAGGGTCCGCAGGGCACGCTGTATGGCCGCAACGCCACAGGCGGAGCTGTTAGCTTCTTTACCAAACGCCCGACGAAGAAGTTGGAGTTTGGCGGCTCCGTTAGCTTCGGCGACTACGATACGTTGCGGATTGAACCATACGTCAGTGGCCCGCTCGGCAATGGATTCACCGCGCGTCTGTCGGGGCTGGTCGTCGACCAAGGTGAGGGTTTCTACGAGAACGACACGCTCTCCGGCACCGATGGAAAGCAACGCCGGCACGCCGGGCGCTTTCAACTGGCTTGGGAGGGTGCCGACACCGATGTGCTGCTGTCGTTCAACTACGGCAAGGACGAGTCGATCGGCAACCCTGTTGAAGGAGTCGGCACCTTCACGCCAGCGTCGCTAGCCGCAGGAAACCCGACTTTCTGTGCCGAGTATTTGGCCGGTACGGCACGCGGCGACACAGCGAACTGCGTCCGTGGCACCGATGGGCTCACCCCGGGAGACAACGACCCGTTCACGACTTCCAATAGCCAGCGGGCGTTCATCGATATCGAGTCTTACGGCGGCGCTTTACGGGTGAATCGTGAGACCAAGATCGGCACGCTTACATCGATAACCGGCTATCAGTACGCACGACGCAATTGGCGGGAGGACTCGGATGGCTCTCCCGGTTTCTTTATCGACGCTAACTGGTACGGCGAGATAGACCAGTATGTGCAGGAATTGCGACTGACTGGCTCGACCGCTCGCTGGAGCTACGTCGCGGGCGGATACTATCAGCGCGACGACTACACGAACGGTGACTACATCGTCATTGCGAGCGGGGCGGTGCCGGGCCTCTACAGTCCGTTCAACCAGGAACTCAATGCTTTCGCGGTCTACGCTCACACCAACTTCCAGGTGACCGATACGTTGGCCTTGGTTGCAGGTCTGCGCTACTCCAACGAAGAGGTCACGATCCGGGGTGGTACGTTCGTCGGGGCCGGGCTGATAGATCCGCCGGGGCGTCCCTCCACACTCATCGCACAGGTCGCCAATGCAGCCAATCTGCCCGACGGCGGCGAGCGACGTGACGCGCAGACGACCTACAAGGCAGGTGTCGAATGGAAACCCGAGGTTCGGGCCGACGCGGTCGACAAGCTCTTGGTCTATGCGAGTATCTCCACGGGATTTCGGTCCGGTGGATACAACGCCGTGTTCACGGGTAGCCAAGCCGAAATGACATCGCTGTCGCCGGAGAAGATCACCGCCTACGAGGTCGGCTTCAAGTCGACCCTACTGGATCGCGCACTCTTCTTTAACGGCGGATTCTTCCATTACAACTTTCAAGACGGTTTCATCAACGTCGACAGCGCTTCGTCTCCCGTGCCGATCACGATCAATGCGGCAAATGTGAAGATCTCTGGCGCAGAGCTCGATGCGACGTGGCAACCTACGAAAGGCGTCCGTTTCGCAGCCGGTGTCGGCTGGCTCGATTCGAAGATCCGCAGCGACATCACTACAGGGGGCAGCAGTCTGCGCAACAACAGCACGATCAATTCTCCCGAGTGGTCAACAAGCTTCGAGGCGAGCCTGGAGCAGCCGCTCAGTGACGCATTGACGATTGCCGCTGCACTCGATGCGAACTATCGCTCGAGTCAGTTCCTCGAATCGAGTAACTCGCCCATCAGTTTGGAGCCCGGCTATTGGATTGCCGGCGCTCGGGTCGGCTTAGGACCGGCTCACGGAAGATGGCAGGTGTCTCTGTGGGTAAAAAACTTGTTTGACAAAGAGTATCGGCAATACGTCAATGCCCTTCCAGGCTTCGGCTGGGTCATCAACCTATACGGCCAGCCGCGCACCTATGGTGTGACGCTCAAGGCCGAGTTCTAGCGGCGCCCGAGCAGCGCACGATGCGTCAATCCGAGTACGCAGAATACGACGCGCTCGGCCTCGCCGCGCTGATTGCTCGAGGGGAAGTGAGCGCTCGGGAAGTGCTCGACGCTGCGATGGCGGCGGCCGATACACTCAACCCTAAGATTGCGGGGATTATCGAGATATGGTCGCCTGACCCTCGTACCCCCGCGCCGGGCCCTTTCGCGGGTGTCCCATTTCTGATCAAGGACGCTGTCATTCAATTGCCGGGCAGGAAGTCCGAGCTTGGCAGTCGACTCGCCGAGGGCTTCGTCGCCTCGAGCGAAACCGAGTTGATGCGCCGGTTCCGTTTGGCCGGGCTGATGACGTTCGGTCGGACCAAATCTGCCGAAATGGCCTTCGCGGGTTCGACCGAGCCAGCCTTCTACGGTCCCGCGTTCAACCCTTGGCACACGGGCTACAGTACCGGCGGATCGAGTGGCGGTGCGGCAGCAGCGGTTGCCGCCGGCATCGTGCCTGTCGCGCATGCAAGCGATGGCGCAGGCTCGATCCGCATTCCTGCATCCTACTGCGGTCTGGTCGGCTTGAAGCCTACGCGCGGCCGCACGAGCCTCGCTCCGGCGGCGGGCGAAGTCCTGCTCGGTATGGGCATCGAGTTCATCGTCTCGCGCTCCCTGCGCGATTCGGCCGCGATGCTTGACGCGGTTCATGGTGGCGCACCCGGCGAGCCGTACTACATTGCAGAACCGGCGCGACCGTGGCAGGAAGAAATCGGGTGCGATCCCGGGCGCCTGAAGATTGCGTTGATGACGCAGGCGTGGGGCGGTCTGCGGACTTCACCAACGATCGTCGCCGCGACCGAAGCGGTAGCGAAGCGATGCGAGGCGCTCGGCCACCAGGTCGAAGTCGCTACTCCGGACTTGGGTGTGGATTGGGAAGGCTTCATGCGGCACAACGCGACCGTGTGGACCGCAGGTCTTGCCGGATGGATCGATGCTTTCGCGACTACTTTCGGTCGCCCAATCGACACGACTACGCTGCAGCCTGAGACGCTCGCCTGTTATCGCTACGGCAAGATGCGCAGTGCCTTGGACATGCTGGCGGCGTTCGATATGCGCAACGCCGTTTCTCGCAGTCTTGGCGCATTTCTCGATCGCTATGACGTGTTGCTTAGCCCGACAATGCCGACAGTGGCACCGAAGATCGGCGAGTACCACAAAGGTGTGGAGAACATGGACGGCATCGGCTGGACCGAACGCGTGTTCGAGTACTCACCGTTTACGCCAGCATTTAATGTGTCCGGACAGCCCGCGATCACTTTGCCATTGGCGCAAGATGTCGCGACAGGGTTACCGATTGGCGTGCAACTCGCCGCGAAGTTTGGCGCCGAGCATCTCTTGTTCCGCCTTGGCAGCCAACTGGAGCAGGTCATGCCCTGGCGCGGCCGCAAACCGATGCATTTTGCGGGAACTTCATGAAGGAGCACGGGATGAGCACTTGCGTAGAGCAAATCCAAGCCATTGTCGCGCGTTGGAACGAGCTGTTAGTGCGCCGCGACCACGCGGCCATCGCGGAGCTCTATGAAACGGACGGAGTGCTGATGCCACCTGGAGCGCCGCCCGTCGTGGGGCAGCGCGCCATCGCCGAGTTTTGGCAAGTGCTAGCGAGCCAGCCGAGCTTCAACGCGGTGTTACGACCGCAGCGGATCGAAACGCCGACGTCGAGTGACGCAGTCGAGTTTGGAACCGTTGCGTTGGGCAATAACGGCGGCGCGGATAACGCCAAATATTTGGTTTACTGGCGCAAGGGTGCCGATGGCTGGCGCATTCGCTTCGACATCTTCAATGCGGATGGCTAGTGCGACTCACCGATGACTGAACGACCGATGGCGTTCGTGACCGGCGCCTCGCGAGGCATCGGGCGCGCGATTGCGATGGCACTCGCACGCGACGGCTGGGATGTGGTGGTTCACTTCCGCGCTAACACGCAAGCCGCGACAGCGACTGCTCGGGAGATAGCGAGCGTGGGCGGAGTCGCGCATCTGGTCGCCGCCGACTTGGCCGATCCGGCAACGCCGGAGCGATTGGCAGCAGAAACCCGAACGGTCTTGCGCGATCGACCGCTATCAGCGCTCGTACTTAGCGGGGGCGAGCTGTTGGTAACACCTTCCGCGGATCTGACACCGCGTTCTTTCGATCAGCTCATGGCCGTCAACGCTAGATCGAGCTATTTCATCATTCAAGCGATGTTGCCAATCATCGCCAGCCCGGGTCGGATCATCTGCCTCTCTTCAGCGGTAACGCGCGCATATTTTCCCAACATGCTCGCCTACTCCATGTCTAAAGGAGCGGTCGATGTGATGGTCAAGCACCTGGCGGCCGAGTTGGGACCACGCGGTATCACGGTCAACGCGCTTTCACCGGGAGTCATAGAGACGGATATGTCAGCCTGGGTGAGTTCGGCGGACGGGTCGAAACTCGTCCAATCAATACAGGCGCTGAAACGCGTGGGCCAACCGCAGGACGTGGCACAGGTGGCAGCTTTCCTGGCATCATCGAATAGTGGTTGGATCACCGGCGAGGTAATTGACGTGTCGGGCGGATCGAAACTGTGAGCCGCGGGAGTCACGTCGGCGGCGAGACGCACTCCGCCCTGCTTACCGAGACGATCGGTACGCAGCTGGCACGCACTATAGCGCGCTTCTCCAATTGACCGGCGTTGATTTCGCGGCATTAGCACATTCGCTGGAGCTGGTCTGAGCTCGATGCTCGAGTGAAAGCCGCGTGCCACCAGTCTGTAGCAGCAAGGTTTGCGCGCGGGAGATCGACTGGGTATCTGGTCGCCCAATCGGTGTAACCCCCTGACGAACCGGACCAGGCGGGAGTAGAGTTTTCCGACAGGAGAACTCTTGTGAAGAAGTCCCGGTTCAGTGAAGAGAAGATCATCGCGATCCTGAAGCAGGCCGAGGCGGCTGGTGGCCGAGCTGACGCTCGACAAGCATATTCTGGGAGAAGTCGTCCGAAAAAAGCTCTGAGGCCAGC
>CAZAWM010000129.1:0-9226 GCA_964488605.1 uncultured Steroidobacteraceae bacterium
GCGCTGATCAATACGACGATCAAACCCTTCAAGGCGACCGCCTTTCACAACGGCAAGTTCGTGACGATCACGGACGCGGAGCTCAAGGGCAAGTGGTCAGTATTCTTTTTTTATCCGGCCGACTTCACGTTCGTCTGCCCGACCGAGCTCGGCGACGTTGCCGATCTTTACGATGAGTTCAAGAAGCTCGGTGTTGAGATCTACAGCGTTTCGACGGACACGCACTTCACGCACAAGGCCTGGCACGATGCGTCGGAGATGATCAAGAAGATCCGTTATCCGATGATCGGCGACCCGACCCATGCGATCAGCCGCAACTTCGGCGTGCTGATCGAGGAAGAGGGGCTGGCACTGCGCGGCACGTTCGTCGTGAACCCCGAGGGTCAGATCAAGGTCGCGGAGATTCATGACCTCGGCATCGGCCGCGATGCCAGGGAGCTGCTGCGCAAGGTTCAGGCCGCGCAGTACGTCGCTTCACACCCGGGTGAGGTCTGCCCGGCGAAGTGGACGCCGGGCCAGAAGACGCTGGCGCCTTCGCTGGATCTCGTCGGCAAGATCTGAGGTCGCGATCATGATCGATGCGAATCTCCGGCAGCAGCTCGACGACCTGTTCCAGCGGCTGAAGCAGCCGGTCGAGATCGTGGTCTCCGGCGATGCCAGCGAGGCGGGTGCCGAAATGGGGTCCATGCTGACGGAGATCGCCTCGATCTCTCCTCTGATCACGGTCGTGCCGGCCGCAGCGCCCGCGATGCGCCGGCCGTCTTTCACGGTCGGTCGCGCGGGCGAGACGGCGCGCGTCGAGTTCGCGGGCGTCCCTACGGGCCACGAGTTCGGCTCGCTCGTGCTGGCAATGCTGCAGGCGGGCGGCCACCCACCCAGAGTCGAGCCATTCCTGATCGAGCAGATCCGCGGCCTGAACAGCGACTTTCGCTTCGAGGTCTACATCTCGTTGTCGTGTCAGAACTGCCCCGAAGTCGTGCAGGCGCTAAATCTGCTCGCGATCCTCAACCCGCGCATCCGCACGACGATGATCGACGGGGCACTGTTTCAGGCCGAGGTCGAGCAGCGAGGGATCATGGCCGTGCCGTCGGTATACCTGAACGGTGAAAGCTTCGGTCAGGGTCGCATGGGCCTCGAGGAAATCCTCGCGAAGATAGACAGCAAGGCTGGTGAGCGTCAGGCCGCAGCCATTGCGAATCGTGCGCCATTCGACATGCTGGTCATCGGCGGTGGGCCGGCGGGCGGCGCCGCGGCGATCTACGCCGCGCGCAAGGGCATTCGCACGGGCCTGGTCGCCGAGCGTTTCGGTGGCCAGTTGCTCGACACGATGGGGGTCGAGAATTTCATCTCGATCAAGGCGACCGACGGTCCCCATCTTGCGGCCGGTCTCGAACAGCATGTCCGCAGCTACGACGTGGATGTCATGAATCTGCAGCGCGCCGAGGCACTGCTGCCCGCCGACGCCGACGGCCGGGTTGGCGTTCGGCTAGCCAATGGTGCCGAGCTGCGCAGCCGCGCCATCGTGCTGGCGACGGGTGCGCGCTGGCGCGAGCTCAACGTGCCCGGCGAGCGTGACTATCGCGGCCGCGGCGTGGCCTACTGCCCGCACTGCGAAGGGCCACTGTTCAAGGGCAGGCGCGTCGCCGTGATCGGCGGCGGCAATTCCGGCGTCGAGGCCGCGATCGATCTCGCTGGCATCGTCGGGCATGTGACCCTGATCGAGTTCGACGGCAAGCTGCGCGCCGACGAGGTGCTACAGCGCAAGCTGCGCAGTCTGCCCAACGTGCGGGTGGTGGTTTCGGCGCAGACTACCGAAGTGCACGGCTCCGACGGCAGGGTCAGTGGCCTGTCCTACAAGGATCGGGGCAGCGGCGAGATCCACCGCATCGAAGTCGAGGGCGTGTTCGTGCAGATCGGCCTGCTGCCGAATACCGGCTGGCTCAAGGGCACCGTGAAACTCAGCCCACGCGGCGAGATCGAGGTCGACGAACGCGGTGAGACCTCTGTACCAGGCGTGTTCGCTGCGGGCGATGCGACGACCGTGCCGTACAAGCAGATCGTCGTCGCGATGGGTGAGGGCTCGAAGGCCGCGCTCGGTGCGTTCGACTGGCTGATTCGCAGCAGCGCAACGGCGGCGAGCGCCAACGCCGCCTGAGCGCCGGTGTTCCTGCGCATCGATAAAGGCGCGGCGCGTCACCTGCTCGCGCCGAACACAAACCAGCCGCCACTGCCATGCGGCGGCGCCGGGATCTCACCGTGCAGGAAGCGCTGGTAGCGCTCGGCGCCGAACGTAGCGACGTCCGGAATCAGCCCTTTGAAGCAGCGCTCGCGTCTGAAGCCGGCATCGGTGCATAGGACGTACGGATCCTGCTCGCGGAACTGGGTGTAGAACGGCTCGTTGTTGTTGGCCGTGTCCCAGTTCCAGAAGAAGTTCTCGTAGGCGCTGACCGAGACCTCGTCGGGCAGTTCCATGTGCACCATGAGCCCGCCTGGCGCGAGCAGCCGGTAGCACTCGCGCAGTACGTTCCGTGTCGCCTTCAACGGGATCTCGTGCAGGAAGAAGCTCGAGACGATCAGGTCGAAGTGCCCGTCCGGGAAGTCCGTGGCCTCGGCATTCTGCTGACTGAAGTGCACGGGCAGTCCCTCGTGCTCGGCCAGCGCATGGCCATAGCGCAGCACAGGAGCACCGACGTCGATACCGTGCGCCTCGGCGTCCGGAAACGCTGTCTTGTACGGCAGCAGGTTCTTCCCCGATGTCGTCCCCATGTCGAGGAGGCGGCGCGGCGCAAACTCGGGGCGGGTGGCTTTGATCCAGTACGCGATCGACTCGGCGACGACACCCTGCCGCTTGCGGTAGGGATGCTGGCCCGTGAAGACCTTGCCGCCGAACGAAACCACGGCGCCCTGGGCGACATCGTCGGCCGTGTGTTCGGCGTGGCTCCAGCCCGGCGCGAGGTGAGTATCCAGTGCGGTGACGTAACGCGGTATCTGCAGCCAGGGATTCAGTCGTAGCGAGCCGCCGGCGGGATTTCGCTCGGCGAGTTCGCGCGCCAGACCGATCATGCCTGGGAGTGCCCGTTCCACCGCGGGCTGCACCGACAGGTAGCACATCTCCTGCACGTTATAGCGCAGCGTGCTGTAAAAGCGATAGGAGAGTGCAGTCGCCATCGCGCGATCGATATCGCGCCAGGTGGCAGGCTCACGGCCTAGAGCAGCGAGTCCGGGTCGGACCCGCTGCTCGTAGTCTTCCTGCACCGCCCTTCGCATGTCGATAATTGCGAGCTTGCGGATCATGCTGACGAACGACTGGCGCGCGCGCTCGTCATGCGTCGGCTGGAACAGCTCGTCGATGTTCGGGACAGGCAGCAACTCGGGGGCGGAAACCATGGCTTTCCTCGATCGACCCAGACTGACCATCATCGTGCCCGAGAAGCGAGCTGAGGTGAAGTCACCGCGCCGCGGTGCAGCGGTCAGGTACGGCCGCCGAGCAGCACGAGCGCACCGGGTATCAGGAAGATCAACGCGGCTGCCGTGCGCACGACGTGCATCGGCAGCTTGCGCGCGGCCACCTCGCCGAGTAACACCGCGGGAACGTTCGCGAGCATCATGCCGAGCGTCGTACCCATGACAACGGCGGGCAGCGACTCGTACCTCGTCGCCAGCGCGACCGTCGCGATCTGGGTCTTGTCGCCTATTTCGAGCAGGAAAATCGCAATCAGGCTGGTACCAAACACACCGAAGCGTGGGGCGGTCTGCTGGTCTGCCTCGATCTTATCCGGAACCAGCGTCCAGATCGCCATGGCGATGAACGACAGGCCGAGGATCCAGCGCATCGCTGCAGGGCCGATCAGCGCAGCGATCCACGCGCCGGTCGCGCCGGCGAGGGCACTAGCGTCGCCACCAGGATACCTAAGACGATCGGCAACGGCTCGCGGAAGCGTGCCGCGAGCAACAGGGCGAGCAGTTCGGTCTTGTCTCCGATTTCCGCGAGGGCGACGAGTCCGGTGGAGACGAGAAGAGCTTCGAGCAAGGCCTGCGGTACCCGCGACAAACGCAAAGGCGGCGTAGCCTAGCACGGCCTGTGCGGGTTACCGCGATGCCCGCGACCGCGGTCCTTCTGGTCACGAGCCCGCGGGCGTACGCCGGCCTCGGGTCATCGCCACCGGTTCGAAGCATGCGCAGGGAGCGGATCCGTTCAGCGGCGCGACGAGGCTTCGCGGCGGACGGTGACCACGAGGCAGGCTGCTAGCATCGATTCATAAAAAATCATCTTTTTTCACAAGACGTTCTATCCGATGCATTAAACTGCGAAAATGCGGTTGAACTACCGCCATCTCGGTTACTTCTGGGCGGTCGCCCGCACGGGTAACCTGACGCGCGCAGCGGGGCGTCTGCGTGTGTCGCAGTCGGCACTGTCGGTTCAGATCCGCCGGCTCGAGCAGCAGCTCGGTCAGCCGTTGTTCGCGCGCGAGGGGCGCCGGCTGGTGCTCACGGACGCCGGTGCGCTCGCGCTCAACTACGCCGAGACGATCTTCACGGCCGGTGCCGAACTGCTTTCCGTGATGCGCGAGGAGCAGGCGGTCGGGCGGCGCGCGCTGCGGGTTGGCAGTGTCGCAACCCTGTCGCGCAACTTTCAGGAGAATTTCCTCAGGCCCCTGCTCGCACAGGACGACATCGAACTGACGATTGCCTCTGGCAGTCTCGAGGAATTGCTCGAGCGCCTGCGCGCACATCATCTCGACGTCGTGCTGTCGAACCGGCCGGCCCACGGCGACGCCCGTCGGCCCTGGCGCAGCCGGCGTGTCGCACGGCAGTCCGTCAGTCTCGTCGGCGAGCGGCACCGCGGCAGGCAGCCGTTCCAGTTCCCGGCAGATCTGCGCGGCCGTCGCCTGCTGCTTCCGGCGGTCGTCGTTCAGGACGAGATCGCCTCCGGTCGTCTCGAGGAGTACTGCCGGTTGCCCCAGATCCAGGAGAGCTTCTACGCGATCACGATGCCGAAGCGCTTCCGGCCACCGCTGCTGCGCGAGTTGCTGGCGCGGCACGAGAGCGAGGTGCTGCGTGCCCATCCGGAGTGAGTGGCTACTCGTCGGCGACATCGGCGGTACGAATGCCCGCTTTGCGCTCTGTGACGGCGTCGAGGGAGTGCCGCACAGCGTGGGCCTGCGTGCCGCCGCAGACTATCCGCAACTCGAAGCCGCTATCGACGATTATCTCGATAGCGTCGGCCGGCCGCAGCTGGCCGCCGTAGCGCTCGCGGTTGCCGCGGCACCCTCGTTGGACGACGACCGGTTCGACTTCACGAACTCGCCGTGGTCGTTTGGCCGCCAGGCGCTTGCGCGGCACCTCGGCGTGATGACTCTGGAGGTGCTCAACGACTTCGAGGCACTCGCGCTCGCCGTGCCGCGGCTCGCTGCCGAGCAGCTGCATCCGCTCCGCCCTGCGGCCGGGCGCCAGGGGGCCGCACGCGCCGTCCTTGGACCCGGCACGGGACTTGGCGTTGCGGCGCTGATGCCGATCGGGCGTGGTTGCGCGGGGGAGCGCTGGATCGCGCGCGCGGGCGAGGGCGGTCATGTGGGCTTCGCGCCCGCCGACGAATTCGAGATCGAGTTGCTACGGGCGCTCTTACAACACCATGGTCGCGTGTCGGCGGAGCGTGTGCTGAGCGGCCCGGGACTCGCCGCGCTGCATGCCTTTATGGCACAGCGAGAGCGCGAGCCCTCGTCCGGCTGCACCACTGCCGCGGACGTGACGGCGCAGGCGATCGCCGATCCACACTGCCTGGCGGCGCGCAGCGTCGCGCGATTCTGCGCGATGCTTGGCGCCTTCGCGGGGGACGCCGCGCTGACCTTCGGGGCCTGGGATGGTGTCTATCTCGGCGGCGGGATCCTGCCGCGCATCCTGCCGCTGCTCGAACGCAGCGAGTTCGTCGCGCGCTTTCACGCCAAGGGGCGGATGTCGCGTTGCTTGGAGCCCGTGCCAATCTTTGTCATCACCGACACGCTGGCGGCCTTGCGTGGCGCCGCGGCTCGCTTGCGGCAACGCGACCGCTCCGGTAGACGGCTACGCTCGAGTTAGCGGGTGCGCCGCGCGGCGATGTAGCTCTCGAGCTCGCGCAGGCGACGCATGGCCGCATAGTCCGCCTCCGGGATATCGACGCCGAAGCGCTCGTGCAGCGCGATCGTGAAGTGCAGGTGATCCATCGAATCGAGCTCGATCTGCTCGCGCAGCGGCAGATCGGGATCGAGCGCGAGCTCGCGCGCTTCCGGAGCGACGCTTGCAAGCGCTTCGATGATCTCCGACAGAAGAGCCGTTTTCTCGGGCGGTGAGATCATAGGAGCTCCGGTTGCTGCAGCAGCGCGGCGATACGTGCGAGGAACTGCGCGCCGCGCCGGCCGTCGCTAACACGATGGTCGGCTGCGAGCGACAACGTGGCGACGTCGCGGATCACGACGGTGCCCTGCTCGACGACGGCGCGCGGAGCGATACGGCCTATGCCCACGATGGCCACTTGGGGCGGATGGATGACGCCGAGCAGACCGGCCGAACCGTCGTCGCCGAGGCTCGTGACCGTTAGCGTCTGGCCGGCGATCTCCGAACTGCGCAGTCCGCCGCTGCGGGCTCGGCGCACGAGGTCGGACAGGGCGGCCATCAGCGCGTCGACCGACAGTGTCTCGGCATCGCGCAGCGCCGGCGCGATCAGTCCGCCGCTACGCAACGCGATTGCGACGCCGAGGTGTACGGCAGGCGCCGGACGGAAGGCTCCGTTTTCAAACATGCCGTTCATGTCCGCGAAATCATGGGCCGCGCGTGCGACCGCCGCGAGCAATAGCGCCGCTGGCAGCAGGCGCTGTGTGACAGGCCGTGCCGCGTTGGCGGTGCGAACCCAGGCGAGTGCCGCCGTCACGTCGACGTCATCCCAGAGGTAATAGTGCGGAATCTCGCGCTTCGAGCGCGCCATCGCCGTGGCGATCGCATGGCGCATGCCGCCCGAGCGGCCCGCGGCCTCGGCCGTCCCTGGCAACCGGGCGGCCTCGGCGCCGGCGCGTTCGACGTCCTCGAGCGTGATCGCGCCCGCGGGTCCGGTGCCACGAATCTTGGCGAGATCGAGTCCGCGAGCCCTCGCCGCGGCGCGTGCTGCCGGCGAGGCGCGAGGTGGCACCGACGGTGTCGCCACAGGTGCCGGCGCTGCGCCAGTCGTGGACTGGGACGCGAAGGCTGGGGGAGCCGCCGTCGGAGCTGCCCGCGACGGATCGCGTTGGGGACTGCGGCCGGACTCGGCGGCCTCGCCGGCGAGACGAGCGATGACCGTTCCGACTTTGATTTCGTCGCCGGGGGCGGCAAGCAGTTCGACGACTTCACCCTCGTGCCAGCTCTCGACGTCAATGGCAGCTTTCTCCGTATCGACCACGGCGATGACGCTGCCTCGCGCCACGCGCTGTCCGGGCGCGGTGCGCCACTCGAGCAGTTTGCCGGACTGCATGTCGGGACCTAGCGAGGGCAGCGTCAGATCGATCATGCGCTGGGCCTTCCAAGCAGGGCGCGCGCGGCAGCGATGATGCTCTCGGTCTGAGGCAACGCCGCACGCTCTAGATGCGCCGCGTAAGGCATCGGGACTTCGGCACTGCAGACGCGAACGACCGGTGCATCGAGCTCGTAGAGCGCGCCTTCCATGATCCGTGCGCTGATCTCGGCCGAGAGGCTCGCGGTGCGCCAGGCCTCGTCGACGACGACCGCGCGGCGCGTAAGCCGCACTGACTCGAGCAAACGCTCGTCGTCGAGCGGTCGCAGGCAGCGCAGGTCCAGCACCTCTGCATCGATGCCGAGTGTCGCGAGGGCTTCGGCCGCCGCGAGAGTCCTCGACAGCATGCCGCCCCAGGCAATCAGTGTGAGGTCGCGACCGGACCGCCGCACGGCGGCGCGCCAGGCCTCGGCGGCTGTCGGCGGCGGCCCGATCTCGCCCATCTCGTTATAGAACTGCACGTGCTCGAGCAGCACGACGGGATCCGGGTCCGCCAGTGCAAGACCGAGCATCCAGCGCGCGTCGCTGATGGTGCCGGGCGTCAGCACCTTGAGGCCGGGCACGTGTGCATACCAGCCGTCGAAGCTGTGAGAATGCTGAGCGGCGAGCTGCCGCCCGGCGCCGGTTGCCATGCGGATCACGAGCGGCACGCTGAACTGGCCGCCGGACATGTGGCGAATGGCGGCCGCGGTGTTGACGATCTGGTCGAGGGCGAGCAAGCTGAAGTTGACCGTCATGATCTCGACGATCGGTCGCAGCCCGCCGAGCGCCGCGCCGATCCCGGCGCCCGTGAACGCCAGTTCCGACAGCGGTGCGTCCCTGATCCGCTCCGGACCAAACTCCTCGAGTAGTCCCTTGCTGACGGCGTAAGTGCCGCCATAGCGACCGACGTCCTCACCGATCAGCAGGACGCGCGGATCGCCGTGCAGCGCCTCGCGCAGCGCCTCGCGCATCGCCTCGCGGGCACTGACGGCCGTCATGAAGGCTGCTCCGCCGGCGTGTACACGTCCCGCAGGAGGTCTTCCACCGGTTCGAGCGGCGATCCCTCGGCGAACTCGATCGCGTCGTGAATCTCGGCTGCGACCTCGGCTTCGATTGCCTGGAAGTCATGCTCGCTGAAAACGCCCTCGGCCTTGAGCCGGTCGGTGAACGTATGCAGCGGTCCGCGCTGTTTCCAGAGCTCCACTTCCGCCTTGTCGCGGTATAGTTCGGGGTCGAACATCGAATGCGCGCGGAACCGGTAGGTCCGCAGCTCGAGGAACGCCGGGCCGCCGCCACCGCGCACTTCGGCTACGGCAGTGCGCGCGGCCTGCACCACCGCGACAACGTCCATGCCATCGACCGGCTTGGCCGGTATGCCATAGCTCGCTGCTCGTGCGCACAGATCGGTCTGCGCCTGCGAGCGCTCGAGCGCCGTGCCCATCGCATAGCGGTTGTTCTCGCAGCAAAACAGCACTGGCAGCCGCCAGAGCGCCGCCAGGTTCATCGCCTCGTGAAAGGCGCCCTCCGCGACTGCGCCCTCGCCGAAGAAGCAGGCTGTGAGCTGTCTGCGTCCGAGCTGCAAGTCGGCGAGCGCGAGACCCACGGCAAGCGGGAGACCGCCGCCGACGATCGCATTGCCGCCGTAAAAGCGCGTGGCAGCGTCGAAAAGGTGCATCGAGCCGCCGCGGCCCCGCGAGCAGCCCGTGGCCCGCCCAAACATCTCGG
>CAZAWM010000130.1:0-3825 GCA_964488605.1 uncultured Steroidobacteraceae bacterium
ACTGCCCGCCGTCACGCGATTGATGATCACGGCCTCGCGCCGCGTCTGCATCAGTTGCAGCAGGTGCCGATGCGTGCGCGCAAGCAGCGAGCCGTTGGCCTCGCGACCCGTGCCGGCGCGCATCATTGCAATGCTCTTCTCGGGCACGATCAGCGCGCTCAAGACGCAGTGCAGGTGATCGGCGGCCCGCTGCAGCATGCCCTTGAGCTCGTCGACGTGGGCACGCTCGCCCGTCGAATCGACATCGGAGACGGACAGCAGCAGATCCATATCCTTGTCTCGCGTCGCGAGCCGGTGTGCGAGCCCCACGAGACTGGACTGGGCGACGAGCTCCCGACGCAGGCACTCGATGGCCGGTCGCAGCAGCGAGTTGACGAGCGAAAACTGCTGCGGCTCGGTATCGCCGTACCGGCGCGCGGAGACCGCCACGGTTGCCAGCAGCTGGCCAGCGTCGGTGCGCAGCCACCAGATGTAGATAGGCGCGGCGCCGCTATCGGCGAGCAGCAGCTCGCCCTGCAGCGAGGCGTCGCCGTGGGCGTGGTCCGCGGCGGCCTGGATCAGTAGTGGCAGGTCCGGACCGGTCATCGACTCCGTGGTCCAGCGCAGCTGGTTCGCGGCATCGAACACCCAGACATGCTCGGCGCGCGGCATCAGCGAGCGCAGCAGCTGGGCGTAGGGCTCGAGCGCACGCCAGCCAGTGGTCTCGGAGGTCCGGTCGTTGGCGTTCTGGGTCATGTCGTCCTTGGCCTAGGGGGCAGGGCACGCGCTCACTCGGCCCGGCAGAGGCTTACGATGCCGGCCAGCGACCGCTGTGGCGTGGATGAAGTTGGCAATTTGTCAGTTTCTTGGCCAGTCGCCGACAGCCTGCCCGCCGGCGGAGCCCGATGGCCAGGGCACAATCAGGTTTTAGGGGCCCATTTCGTGAGTCCGATCACGGACGGCCGGGCGCCGGCGTCCGGAACCAGGGCCGGGGATCGACCGGCCGGGCGCTGCGTCGGATCTCGAAGTAGAGCTCGGGCCGAGGCCGGCCGCCGCTGTCGCCGACCTCGGCCAGCGTGTCGCCCGCCGTCACGCGCTCGCCGACGCGGCGGAACAGCGAGTCGTTGTGGCCGTAGAGGCTCATGAAACCACCGCCGTGGTCCACGATCACGAGTAGTCCGAGGCCGGCGAGCCAGTCCGCGTAGACGACACGGCCGTGATAGATCGCCCGTACGGGAGCGCCGCGTGCGGCAGCGATCAGCACACCCTCCCACCTGAGTCCCCCGGCTCGGGTCTCGCCGAAGCGCGCGACCAGCCTGCCTTCGACAGGCCACGCCAGCTTGCCGCGTAGCTGTGCAAACGGGTCGCGGCTGTCCGTCGGGAAACGCTCGAGCGCGCGGCGCAACTCACGCAGCAGCTTCTCGAGCGCTGCCTGCTCGCGCTGCAAGCGCTCGAGACTGGCGACGCGCGAGCGGGCCTCGCCCTGCAGCCTGGCGAGGACCGCCCCGCGTTCGGTGCGAGCGGCTTCGAGCCGCTCGAGTTCACGCCGGCGTTCCTCCTCGAGCGCGGCGAGGCGCGAGTCCTCAGCCTCGAGCTGCGTCTGCAGCGAATCGAGTTCGGCGATGTGCACGCGGATCCGCTCGAGTTGCTCGGCGCGGGCCCGGCCGAAATAGCCGTAATAGGCGAACATGCGGCCGGCGCGCGCAGGGTCCCGCTGGTTGAGCAGCAACTTGAGCGGTTCCTCGCGACCTATCATGTAGGCAGCGCGCAGCTGTCCGGCGAGCGCCTCGCGTTCCGCCTCGAGGGCACGCCGTCGTTCACGACTCTGGGCCGCTATCTGCGCGCGGCGCTCGCGACTTGCATTTCGCTCGTGCTGGATCCGTGCGAGTCCGTTGCGCGCAGCCGCCACCGACTGCTCGGCAGTACGCAACTCGCGCGTCAGCCGGTCGCGCTCGGCAGCGTCGCGCGAGATCTGGGCGCGCACGCGGTCGATCTCACCGCGGACCTTCTGGAGATCCGCCTCCGCCTGGGCATGATCGGTGCGCTGGCCCGACGCCGGCGCCGATCCAGTCGCCGCCAGCAGCGCGGCGAGCAGCGTTACGGCCACGTGGCCCGCGGCGTGCAAGTGGATGATATCCCGGGGTTTCATGCGCGGCTCGGCAGTGTAGCGCAGGGCGCGGCGCCCGCCTGGAACGGCTATACTCGCGGGCCTTTTCTCAAGGGGATCCGGCTGCCGATGGACCGACTGCTCGAGTATGCCGCCAACCACCCGTGGCTCGTGAGCGCCGCGGTGCTCACGGCCGTGCTCGTCCTGGTGTTCGAGCTGCGTCTGCGACAGACCGAGTTCGCGGCCATCTCGGCGCAGGATGCCATCCGTCTGATGAATCAGGGCGCGCTCGTGCTCGACCTGCGGCCCGAGGACGCCTTCAACGCGGGACATCTCGGCGGCGCCCGACGCATGGACTCGGCAGACATCCTCAAAGCCGGCGAGTCTCTCAAGAAATACAAGGACAAACCCGTGGTCGTCTATTGCGACTCCGGAGCGCTCGGCGCCTCGGCGGCGCGCGAGCTCGCCCGACAGGGCTTCACGAAGGCGGTCAACTTGCGCGGCGGCATCGCCGCCTGGCGCGCCGAAGGCCTGCCGCTCGCAAAGGGCAGCATGCGACGCGGCGACTCGCAGGGCAAGCGGGCATGAGCGCGCGTGTGGTGATCTACACGACGAGCTGGTGCCCATACTGCGCACGGGCCAAGGCACTGCTGGATGCCAAGCGAGTCGCCTACGAGGAAATCGACATCGAGCGCGGCGCCGGTCTGCGCGATCAGATGATCGCCCGCAGTGGCCGCCGCACGGTACCGCAGATCTTCATCGGCGAAACCTACGTCGGCGGCTGCGACGACCTGCACGAACTCGAAGCGCGTGGCGCGCTGGATCCGCTGCTCGCGGGAAACGGCTGAACCAGGAGCATACATGGCTGAACCGAACAACACGGGTGCCGCGTCGCCCGCGGACAACGAACCCGAATTCTCGCTGCAGGGCGTCTATCTCAAGGACTGCTCGTTCGAGGCGCCGAAAGGGCCGCGCATTACGGGAGAGTGGAACCCGCAGATCTCTCTCGATCTGAACACCTCGGCCGAGTCCGTCAATGCGGAGACGCGCGAGGTCGTGCTGACGGTCAACGTGACCGCAAAGCTCAACGACGTCGTCGCCTTTCTCGTCGAGGTCAAACAGGCTGGTCTGTTCGGCGTGCGCAACCTCAGCGAGGCGGATCACCGTCGGGCGATCGCCAGCGTCGCTCCGACCGTACTGTTTCCTTATGCGCGAGCGATCGTCTCGCAGCTCGTCGCGCTCGGCGGATTCCCGCAGATGCTGCTGCCACCCGTAAACTTCGACGCGCTCTACGCGCGCTCGCTCGCCGAGGCCCAGGCTGCGAGCGCGGCACGCAACTGACGCGGTTCCGGCCCCGTGTCCGATCCGACTCCGCGCGGTGCCGGCAGTCCGCTGCCGATCGCAGTGGTCGGCGCGGGATCCTGGGGCACCGCGCTTGCGATCCAGTGCGTGCGCGCCGGTCACCCGACCCGCCTGTGGGGACGCGACGCCAGTCAGCTCGCGCTGCTCGCACGCGACCGACGCAACGCGCGCTACCTGCCCGATGCGCCGTTCCCTGACGGTCTGACGGTCGCAACCGACCTGCGCGCGGCGCTCGCCGACGTCCGCGACGTGCTCGTAGTCGTGCCGAGTCACGCCTTGCGCGAGACACTCGCACTACTGCGGCCCTGCCTGCGCGACGAGACGCGCGTAGCTTGGGCGACCAAGGGTTTCGAGCTTGCGACCGGCCTGCTGCCGCA
>CAZAWM010000130.1:3835-9116 GCA_964488605.1 uncultured Steroidobacteraceae bacterium
ACACCTGGACCGACCGGGCCGGGCGAACGGTCGTCGGCGCCGCACGGCCGATCGCCGTACTCTCCGGACCGACGTTCGCCAGGGAAGTCGGCGCCGGGCTGCCAACGGCCATGACAGTCGCGTCGCCGGATCCGCTGTTCGCGAGCGAACTCGCGCACGCTCTGTCCTCGACTCATTTCCGCGCCTACACGTCCAGCGACATCGTCGGCGTGGAAGTCGGCGGCGCCGTCAAGAACGTGCTTGCCGTCGGCGCCGGGCTCGCCGACGGACTCGGTTTCGGCGCCAACACCCGCGTCGCACTGATCACGCGTGGCCTCGTCGAGATGACCCGGCTCGGCGTCGCGCTCGGCGCACGCCGCGAGACCTTCATGGGCCTCGCCGGGCTCGGCGACCTAGTGCTGACCTGCACCGACAACCAGTCGCGCAACCGGCGCTTCGGTCTGCTGCTCGCTGCCGGTCGCGGTCTCGAGGACGCGAGGCGCGAGATCGGTCAAGTCGTCGAGGGTTATCCCGCGGCCCGCGCGGTGCGCGCGGTCGCCCGCGGACTCGAGGTCGACATGCCGATCTGCGAAAGCGTCTATCAGGTGCTCTATGAGAACGCCCCGGCGCCCGGACTCGTGCACGGCCTTATGACGCGCCCGATCAAGGCCGAGACGGACTAGCAGCGCGGGCTACTTGCCCCCGGTTACAGGCACGTTGTTGCGCGCTGTCAGGAAACTTCATCGCCCAGTCCACGCCACGCCGTACCGACCAAAGGAGACGCCAATCGTGCCTGACGCGCAATCAGGTCTGCTCCATCGGCGTCGAAACTGCGGGCGTATCCGCCTCGATCGGAGATATTTCGCCAATCACGTCACCGACCTTATAGGTCGTCCCAGGCACGCCGATCTGATGAAGCCTCCCGCCAGCAGGCGCCTCAACGTCCATCGTGCTCTTTTCCAGCTCCAGCGTGTAGAGGGGTTCACCCTCGCGGACGATGGCACCTTGAGGTACGAGCCATGCGGTCAGGATGCCCTCCTGCATCGATACCGCAGCCTTTGGGATTCTCAATAGCATCGTCATGCCCGCGAGCTCACCTTACCGACGCACGTGCCGCGGCAACGATCCTTTCCTCGCTCGGAAAATGCAATGGCTCCAACGCCTGGCTGAACGGTACCGACGTGTAGCGTGCACCCACACGCGTGACAGGACTCTTCAGGTCACGATGGAGCGCCTGATGCAACATCGTGGCAATCTCCGCACCGAAACCGCAGAACTCGACAGCTGAATGCACCACGATAGCCCGCCGTGTTCGGAGTACCGATTCGAGCAGCGCAGGCTTATCGAGCGGCACCAATGTGCGCAGATCGAGTACCTCGGCGTCGATGCCGTCTTCCTTCAACCTCTCCGCCGCTGCAAGGCAATCGAGCAGAGGCCAGCCCCAGGTAATCAACGTCAGATCGCTACCCGGGCGCTTGATGTCCGCAACACCAAGTGGAATCGAGTAATGTCCTTCCGGCACCGACCCCTGACCGAAGTAGCAGCGCATCGGCTCGAAGAACACGCAAGGATCAGGGTCGTCGATACAGGCAAGCAGCAACCCTTTTGCGTCGTAAGGGGTCGCGGGATACACGACCTTCACGCCTGGTGAATGCGTGAGCCATGCCTCCAACGACTGCGAATGCTGTGCGCCGAAGCTGCCAACGAAACCGGCTGTGAGTGTCCGAACTGTCATGGGCACGTTAGTACGGCCGCCTGACATGTAGCGCAGCTTCGCCGCGTGGTTCGTTAGCTGATCCATGCAGACTTCGAGGAAGTCATTGATCATGATTTCCGCGACCGGTTTCAATCCGGCGAGCGCAGCACCCGTCGCGGCGCCCACGATCGCCGACTCGGCGATCGGTGTTGGACGCACACGCGCGCGACCATATTTTGTCGAAAGCCCATAAGTCGCCTTGACGACGCCACCAGCCGGGTCAGCGATATCCTCACCGAGCAGCAGTACATCGGGATCGCGCCCGAGCGCGATATCGAGCGCTTCGGTAATGGCCGCTGCGAAAGTGATTCTGCGTGATGTCGTCGGCTCCGCGGCGACAGTGGCCCTCGTGGGAGAACGGGAATCGATTTCCGGGATCGGCACGGAGGGCGCAAAGACGTCGCTGTACAGCTCTTCAGGGGGCGGTTGCGGCGCGTTACGCGCAAACGCCTGTGCTTCATCGACCTCCCGACGCGCCGCCGCCTCGATAGCTGTGAGTTGTTCTTCCGCGGCCAAGCCCTCGGCGAGCAGACGGGCGCGGAAAGTGATCAGCGGTGCGGCCTTTTTTGCTGCTGCCAACGCTGCCCTATCCATGTGGGTGTCATCGCTGCCGAAAGCATGACCCTGCAAGCGATGACAGACCGCTTCGATCAGCGTTGGCCCCTCGCCTGAGCGGGCTCGCGAGATCGCTGCCTTGGTTGCCTCGTAAACGGCGAGCGGATCGGTACCGTCCACCCGCACTCCTGCCATCCCATAACCGTCCGCGCGCTGCGCGAAACTCTTCGAGAGGGTGTACTCTTGCACTGCGGTGTATTCGGCGTACTGATTGTTCTGGCAAACGAACACCACAGGCAACTTCCACACTGCTGCAAGATTCAGTGCTTCGTGCGCTGCGCCTGTGCTCGTCGCACCATCGCCGAAGCTCACCACCGTCACCTGGTCGCTCTTGCGCAGCTGCGCCGCGAGTGCCAAGCCGTTGGCGATCGGCAATCCGGCGCCTACGATGCCTGTGGTGACCATCAGACCAGAATTGGGATCGGACAGATGCATCGGCCCGCCCTTACCCTTTGAGGTTCCTGCGGCCTTGCCATACATCTCGGCCATGATCTCCGTGAGCGGCGTGCCCTTCGCGACGATGTCGTGAATACAGCGGTAGGTGATGACAGCGTAATCCTCGCGACGCAGCAGCGGCGCGATGCCGGCCGATATCGCCTCTTGACCGCCTGCCGGGTAATACTGGAACTGCAGCTCGCCTGCGGATAGGCCGCGCTGGATGGCTTTGTCCGCTTCGGCGATTCGTACCATCGTCTTGTAGAAGCCGAGCATGAGCTGCGCGTAAGAGGCGTCTTTGATCATCGTCGTTCTCTCGTTGGGCGGCCGCGCCAAGAGCGCCATCGATGGTAGCGACGCTGCGCTCGGCCCGTCAATAAACAGTTCCTGGCCATGGAATACGAATTCATGTATATGAACTGCGGCAGCTATGATTACCTGACATCCCTACCCGATGGATACCGAGAACGGCAGCGAAGTCCAAGGCGTTGTGAAGTCAGCAAGACGTGTACTCGAGGTGCTGGACTATTTCCGGCAGGCGCGCCGACCGCTGTCGGCGGTCGAGATCGGGGTTGCGCTCGGCTATCCCAAGTCCAGTACCAATGTGCTGCTGCGCAGTCTCGTCACTCTGGGCTATTTGACTTTGGATATGCGCACGCTGCGGTACTTCCCGTCGCTGTCAGTGACCCTGCTCGGCGACTGGATTCCCTTTATGGTGCTAGCCTCGGGCGACGCGTTCGAGATCATCACTGAAGTACACGCGGCGACTCAGGAGACAGTGACGCTTTGTGTGCAGTCCGATACGCACTGTCGGTTTCTGAAGGTGCTGCCGGGTACTTTTCCGATCTCGCTGCGCCTGACCGAGGGCTTCGTCGTGCCGCTAACGACGACAGCGGTCGGGATGGCAATTCTCTCGCAACTTACGAACGAGGAGGTCGCGGCCGTCATCGACCGCATCAACACGCGCGTCAGACGCCGCTCGGACCGCGTTGATCTCGCGACCGTTCAACGTGCTTTGAACCTGGTACGGGAGCGGGGCTTTGCAATGGTCGCCGAGGGGGTTTTCCCGGATACAGCGGCAATCGCTGTACCTTTCCCGTCCGACATGTCTTCCCTGCCAATGGCGATCGGTGTCGGGGGCCTTCGCGACCGCATTCTGCGCAGTGAATCAGGTATCGTGCGCGCGGTGCAAGCAAGTCTGGCGCGACATGGCAGACGCGCATCACGCTTGCCTCGCGATCGCCGAAAGGGAATTCGAGATCAGCCGCCATGACCATCGAGCGATACCAGCGTCCGGTGCACGTAGAGCGTGTCGAAATAGGGCCGTATGGAGACGATGCGGCCGTTACGGGTGGTAACTCTGACGTGGTAGCGGTTGTGGTATCTCTTGCCGCCGCGGGCTTGGCCGGTTGCCGAGTACTCGAACGACGCCTCGTCGCCCTCACCGATCACACTGAGCAGCTCGACCGTGTAGCGGGTACCAGGCTCGAACCCGGCGACCAGCGTATCCATCAACCACCGCACCGCGTCCCGCACCGGCACCTCAACGGGATCGTGCAAGGAACGCTGGAACCGCCAGAGCGCGTCCGGCGCGCATAGCGCATAGCCTTTTTCCGGAGCGCCGTCCCAGAAAGCCTGCAAGAAGGCCAGACCGAGCATTTTCGCGTCCGCAGGTAAATCGGCCGCAGGCGCGCTCACGGCAAGGAGGATTCCAGCAGGTGGACGGTAAACCTTCCCGAACCGAGGCGAATCGGAATCGCGAGCTTCTGGTATCGCTCGGAGTACCAGAAGTCTTCAGCTTGCGCACGGCTTGGCCAGCGCGAGATGGCGAAAATTCCGTCGCGCCATTCACCAAGTAAGGCTTCAACCTGACCCGGATTGACCGCGAAAGACTCGTAATAGGCGCCACGCTCGAAATGCATCGGCAGGATGACGTCGCGGTACTGGTCCAGCTTGGTCTGATTCCATGCGGATCCGCGAATGACCAAGAAGGCATTGCGCGGCTCTGCGGGCGGTCGTCTCACGCTGGCTATGGTTGGGATGTCGGGACTCTGCGGTAATCCTTCGTCCGGTAACGCCTCCGCTGCCAGTACTAGCGGCTTTGCTTCGACGGGCATTGCCGCCTTGATAACGGGAATGATTCGCTCGCGAGCAACGGCGCGCAGCCGTGCGCCGTCCGACCACTTAGCGATCAGCATGCCCGCAGCGATGGTGCCGGGTTCAAGGCCGGCTACTCTGCCAGCTGGCGCGTGTGCGAACAGCTCGCCCCCACCGCTCAATACCAGGGCGGCGAGTTCAACCAGCAGGCCCGCCTGATTGGCATGCTCCGTTGGCAGATCGATGAGCAGAAACCCGGTCGTGCATTCCTTCACCGCCGCGTCCTTGAGGTGGACCGAATGCGCCCACGGCGCGAACGCCTCGACGACCTCCATCGGGTCGTCCAGCAGCGCAATGTTGTTGCCCGTATCGAGGCATGCGCCCACATACTCGCTGTCG
>CAZAWM010000131.1:0-1766 GCA_964488605.1 uncultured Steroidobacteraceae bacterium
CATCCGGATCGAGACCCGCCTCGACGCGATTGGCGAGCTCCTCGGGCAGAGCGCGCACCACCTGGGCCGCACGACGATAGGCGCGGATCCGGAACGGGTTTGCGTCCTGGATCGCCAGCAGGTCCGCGACCTCGTCGAAAGCGCTCGCGATGTCCTCGTTGTGTACAGGCATCGACCACTTCCTGCAACGCTCGAGTCTGTACGCTGCCGGGCAGGAACGCGCCCTCGGCAACTACGGACGCCACGGCCAGGTCAGAATTGCTATGCTATTGATTATGAGACCCACTGCGCGGGAGCTGCAGGAGCTGGTCGAGCATTTTTCACAGTGCGATCGCAATCGCGATCAGCGCATCGATTTCGCCGAGTTCGCAGAATTGCTGCGCAACCTCGAAGCCGGGATGTCGAAAGAAGAAATGCAGATCGGCTTCGAAGCCATCGATCGCAATCGCAATGGCAGCATCAGTTTCGCGGAGTTCCGCGACTGGTGGCTCGAGGACTGAGTCGCCGGCCGGCTTAGCCGACTGACGCGGGACGCGGCGCAGAATCCAGGGCCGCCGCGAGTGCCCGCGCCACCGTCTCGGCGGAACGGATCTGACCCGTGTCGATCGGGAAACGATACGGCTGCTCATCCGGCATCAGGCGATCGTCGCAGCGAAGCTGATCCTCGAGCACGTCGACCGTTGCCTCGGAAGGGTCGTTACCCTGAGCGCTGCGGGCTGCGACGCGCCTGCGCAGCTCGTCTGCTTCGGCGTGGCAGCTTGCGATCAATAGCCTGCAGCCGAGCGAGCCTGCGAGTGCGATGAACGGCGCGCGGCGTCTAGGTTCCAGGAAGGTCGCATCGACGATCACATGTCGTCCGCCGAGCAGTGCAGCGCGGGCGCAGTCGTGCAGCCGCTGATACGTTCGATCACTGACGTCTGCCGCATACGCGCCGCCGTGCAACGGCGAGCCGGTGCGCCTACCCGGCGCGACGCCCAGGATCCTGCGTCGCTCGACGTCCGAGCGGATCCGCACCGCTGGCAGGACCGGCACGGCGGCCTCGCTGACCCACGACTTGCCGGAGCCCGAGGGCCCGTGCATGAGCACGAGAGCGGGATCGCGCCGCGCAATGAGCCTGTCGATGACGTCCAACCGCTCGTCGAGGCCCATTCGTGCCTTCGATTGCAGGTGCGGTCGCACAGCACCGGCTAACTCGAGCGCATCGATCTTGGCGCGCACCAGTGCCCGGTGCACGGCGTAAAGGTCGAGCACGGTCAGAGCCTCGTAGTCGCCGCTGCGCGCGCAGTAGCTGTCGAGCAGGACGGCCGCGAGGTCAGCACGCCGCTTCGACTCGAGATCCATGTACGGAAATGCAAGATCTAGCGCGACGTCGCCGCGGCGCAGTGCCGCGTCAAACTCGAGACAATCGAATGGCACCAGGCGGCCCTGCCAGCGGACGATGTTACGAGCGTGCAGGTCGCCGTGACCTTCGCGCACGCGGCCGTGGGCACGACGACTGGCAATCAGCGGCCCGAGTACCGCGAGGCGCTCCTCGAGCCACTCGCGCTGCCGCGCGATGCGTGCTGCAGCTGACGCGGGGCAGACTGCAGCGAGCTCGTCGAGATTGCGCTGTATCATGGCGCGCACGTCGGCCGGACCGGCGAAGTCGGCGGGGAGCCCGACGGGGACCGACGCGGCGTGGAAGTCGGCGAGCAGCTCGGCAAGGGCGGAGATCTCCGTCCTGTCGACATCGCCGCGCGCGAGCAGCGAGGACAGCTGCTCGCGCC
>CAZAWM010000131.1:1776-9090 GCA_964488605.1 uncultured Steroidobacteraceae bacterium
CGGTCGAACTGCCGCATGCGAACCGCGTAGTCGACTATCTTGCCATTGCCGAAAAAGCGCAGGCGCCCGTTCGCCTTGCGCAGCGGAACGACGTCGAGGTACAGCTCAGGCGCCAACCGCCGGTTCAGCTCCAGTTCCGCCTCGCAGAGTGCGCGGCGCGATTCGAGGGTCGTCGTGTCAACGAACTCGAAGCGTACCGGCTTCTTGATCTTGTATGCGTAGTCGCCGGTCAGGGCGACCCACGACAGGTGCGTTTCGACGAGCTCGAGCCGCCGGACGGGATGCGGGAAAGACCCGGCATCCAGCGCCGGCAGCGGCTCTTCGCTCATTCCACCTTGACTTCGACTGACTTCGGTGCCGTGCTCTTGAGCTTCGGGATCTTGACGGTCAGCAGCCCCTCCTTGCTCTCTGCTTTGACGCTATGGACGTCGACGTTGTCGGGCAATGCGAACGAGCGCTTGAAGCTGCCAAAGAAGCGTTCCACGCGGTGCATCTTCTCGCTTTTTTCCTCTTTCTCCTGGCGACGTTCACCCTCGAGTGTGATGACACCATCGCCGACTGTGATTTTGATGTCCTCTTTCTTGACTCCCGGTAGCTCCGCGCGGATCAGGTATTCGGTCTCGCTCTCGCTGATGTCGGCGGACGGCGCCCAGTCGACCTTCATGCCCGGCTCGAGCCGCGGGAAGCGGCTAAGGGTGGCGGGCAGCAGCCGATTGAAAAGGTCGTCGAAGTCGCCGAAAGGCTCCCACTTCTTGATCGCCATGACTATCCTCCTTGTCGTGATGTGCCTGAACGTCAATGCGCCCTTCAGAGCTCGGGCTCGCCCGTGCCTGGGGGCGCCTTCTTCTCTTCGGGGATCTCGGTCAGCACCGCCTCGGTCAGCAGCAAGGTGCTTGCAACCGAGACAGCGTTCTCGAGTCCGATCCGAATCACCTTGGTCGGGTCGACGATGCCGGCCTCGAGCAGGTCGACGTAGAGCTTCCGTGCGGCGTCGAAGCCTACGGCACCGGTCGACTCGAGCATCCGGCTCACGACGACGCCACCGTCAGCGGCCGAGTTTTCGGCGATCTGTCGCGCTGGCGCCTCGAGGGCGCGGCGCAGGACCTGAACGCCGGTCCGTTCGTCACCCTCGCACAGCGTTTCCTCGCGCGAGAGCGCGGAAACGAGCTTCAGATGTGCGAGTCCGCCGCCCGGCACAATGCCCTCGGCCACTGCCGCCTTGGTAGCCGCGATCGCGTCGTCCAGGGCATCCTTGCGCGCCTTCATCTCCGATTCCGACGGAGCGCCGACGCGGATCACGGCCACACCGCCCGCGAGCTTGGCGAGCCGCTCCTCGAGCTTCTCGCGATCGTAGTCGCTGGTCGCCTTGTCGATTTCGCGGCGGATCTGCGCCATGCGGCCTTCGATCGCCTTGCGCTCGCCGGCACCGCCGATGACTGTCGTATGCTCCTTGTCGACGATGACGCGCTGTGCGCGCCCGAGCTGCGCGATCTCGGTCGCCTCGAGCCTGCGTCCGAGCTCCTCGGAGATGACGTCCGCGCCGGTCAGCACGGCCATGTCTTCGAGCAGCGCCTTGCGACGGTCGCCGAATCCTGGTGCCTTGACCGCCACGCTCCGGAGTACGCCCCGTACCTGGTTGACGATCAGTGTCGCCAGTGCCTCGGCCTCGACGTCCTCGGCGACGACGAGCACTGGCCGACCGTGCTTGGCCAGCTGCTCGAGCAGCGGCAGCAGGTCCTTGATCGCTCCGATCTTGCGATCGACGAGCAGGACGTAGGCGTCCTCGAGCCGAGCCTCCATCTTCTCCGTGTCGGTGACGAAATACGGCGAGATGTAGCCGCGATCGAACTGCATGCCCTCGACGACCTCGAGGACCGTCTCCGTCGTCTTCGACTCCTCGACCGTGATGACGCCTTCGCCACCGACTTTCTCCATGGCATCGGCCACGAGTTCGCCGATCGAGGCGTCGTTGTGCGCCGAGATCGTCGCGACCTGCGCCTTCTCGAGTCGCGTGCTCACTGGCTTCGACAGGCTGCGCAGCTGTCTGACCGCAGTGCCGAGCGCGCGGTCGAGGCCCCTCTTGATGTCGATGGCACTCGCTCCTGCAGCGACGTTCCGGACTCCGTCGGCGAGGATCGCATGCGCGATCACGGTCGACGTGCTGGTGCCATCGCCGACAAGATCGCCAGTTTTCTCGGCTGCCTGGCGCAGCATCTGTGCGCCGAGGTTTTCCTCCGCATCCTTGAGGCTGAACTCCCTGGCGATCGTTACGCCGTCGTTGCAGACCAGGGGCGCACCCCATGATTTCTGGATCAGGACGGACTTGGACTTCGGTCCAAGCGTCAGACGGACGGCTTCGGCGAGCTGTGTGGCGCCGCGAAGGACCTTCTCACGCGCGGCCGGGCCAAAAGAAATCTTTTTATGCACCATACGAACACTCTGTGCGCGAGGCCAGTCGCTGGCAATACGCACGACTGCGTATCGATAGCGTGGCTGGAGCGCTTGTTCCGTGCCCGAGCCTGTGGCGAAATCGGGGGACGATGTCTCCGGCAGAGATAGTCCTGATGCTGGCGCTCGCGCCCTTCATCGCCGCCGTGCCGTTCGCCTACCGTCGGCCCGAGAGCGGCGTCGCGCTCGCGGTGCTCAGCGTCGATTCACTGCGTACGCAAGTCGAAGGCCGCCATCCGCGGCCCGTCAGGGCGACCGTGCTCGGAAAGCGTGCGATGCAGCTGCTAGGGTTTCACTACGACCTTGCGTTCCTTGCCGGCATGCATGTCTACCCGAGACGCTGAGGTCTCGCTCGATGTTGTCGATACGCTTCGTACCGCTCTGCCTGCCCGGACCGGCCACATCGGCGGCGGCGGTGGCGTCATCGGAGCCGCCGAGCGTGCTTGTGAACGCCGCCAGCCGCGGTCTCGGCCTGTTGTGGACGCAGAAGTACACGGAGAGCGGGTGCCGCATCGACGCGCCGGGAGTCTCAAGAAGGTGGCAGGAATCGGCGCTCGGGTCGCTTGGTTCGCAGCATACCCGTAGACTCATTCCGGCCTTTACTGCCATAAGCCGAGCATCGACACGAGCGCGAGCGGCGTGATGCGTATGCTCGATCGGCTATCGTGGAGGGATCGCGGCGATGGTACCGCTTCGACGGCAGCGTAATCGACTGGCGAGTCCGCCCCTGCTACGTGGGCTGCTTGCGTGGCTGGCGCTGGTTCTGCCAGCCTCTCTGGCCGTGGCAATCGAGGAACCCGTTTATCGGTCGGTCGAGCGCGCGGGCGCCTTCGAGCTCCGTGAGTATGCCCCCTATCTGATCGCCGAGACCCGTGTCGATGCCGGCTTCATGGCCGCCGGTAACATCGCCTTTGGCCGGCTGTTCCGCTACATCAGCGGCGCAAACGTCCCGGGGCGCAAGATCGCGATGACCGCGCCCGTCACCCAGGGGCCGGGCACGAAGATCGCGATGACGGCGCCGGTGCAGCAGGTCGCAGAGGGCGACGAGTACGTGGTCGGATTCATCGTTCCCCGGCAGTACACACTCGAGACCGTGCCGCGGCCGACAGACGCGCGCATCCGCATCCGCGAGGTTCCGGGCGGGCTGGTCGCGACATGGCGTTACAGCGGGCGCTGGACGGAATCGAACTTCCGGGAGGCCGAGGCCCGGCTGCGGCGCGAGCTCGAGGCGCGCCGCCTCGTGGCGACCGGCGAGGCCCTGATCGCCCGTTACAATGCGCCGTTCATGCCGGCATTCCTGCGTCGCAACGAGGTACTGATACCCGTGCGACCGGCGCGCTAGCCGCGCGTACCAGCAGTGCGGAGGTATCTCGCGCGTCGCCGCGTCGCCGGGCTGCGGTCTGCGGCGCTCGAGGTGCGCGATGCGGATCTCGAACGCATCGATCCTCGACTCGTCGCTGATCGGTGTTCCTCCGCGGGCCGGGCGTGATGCGCTGGCGCATAATGCCGGCCAACTTCAGTCGCCGGAGCAGGACATGAGCTACGAGAATTATCACAAGCGTCGCATCGGCGACCGCACGCTCGCCCCCGAGACGCAGATGATGGGCTATGGTTTCGACCCCGCCTTGTCCGAGGGTGCACTGAAGCCACCGATCTTCCTGACGTCGACCTTCGTGTTCCGCAGCGCGCAGGAAGGGAAGGACTTCTTCGACTACTCGGCCGGCCGGCGTGAACCGCCGCCCGGGACGCCGCCCGGGCTGGTCTACTCGCGTTTCAACAATCCCAACCTCGAAGTGCTCGAGGACCGGCTGGCCCTCTGGGAGGGAGCCGAGACGGCCTGCGTGTTCTCGAGCGGTATGGCCGCGATCTCGACGACACTGTGGGCATGTCTGCGGCCCGGTGACGCGCTGCTGGCCAGCCAGCCGCTCTACGGTGGCACCGAGACGCTGGTCGAGCGGACGCTGCCCGAGTACGGCATGCGCTCGGTGGCGGTGGTCGACGCCTGTGACCGCGGCGCCGTGATGGCGGGCGCACGCACGGCGCTCGAACAGGCGCGCAGCTCGGGTGGGCGCGTCGCGCTGCTCCTCACCGAGACTCCGGCCAATCCGACCAACAGCCTGGTCGATCTGCGGCTGTGGCGCGATGCCGCCGAGTGGCTCGCGGCGGAGCAGGGCGGTGCGCGCCCCTTGCTCGCGGTCGACAACACCTTCCTCGGTCCCGTTTTCCAGCGGCCACTCGAGCATGGCGCGGATCTCGTGCTGTATTCGCTGACCAAGTACGTCGGCGGACATTCCGATCTGGTCGCGGGTGGTGTGGTCGGTAGCGCAGCCGCGCTGCGCCCGATCCGGCAGTTGCGCAGCGCGCTCGGCACCCAGCTCGACCCGCATACGGCATGGATGCTGATGCGGTCGATGGAGACGCTGCTGCTGCGAATGCGTGCGGCCGCGGACAATGCTGCGCGGGTCGCCGCCTTCCTCGTCGCTCACCCGAAGGTGACACGGGTCAGTTACCTCGGCATGCTTGCCGAATCGGACGCTGCGTATCCAGTGTTTCGTCGCCAGTGCGCCTGCGCGGGCTCCACGTTCGCGTTTGCGGTGCGCGGCGGCGAGGCGGAGGCCTTCCGGCTGCTCGATGCCCTCGAGGTCATCAAGCTGGCAGTGAGCCTCGGAGGTACCGAGACGCTGATCTCGCATCCGGCGTCCACGACGCATTCCGGCGTGCCTCGCGAGATCCGCGAGCGCCTCGGCGTCGACGACTCGCTGATACGGATCTCGGTTGGCATCGAGAACGCCGACGACCTGATCGCCGATCTCGCGCAGGCGCTGGAGCGCGTCTGACGCCAATTGCCTGTCCTGCAAGACCCTAAACAGACCGTGAAGACCGCGCTCGTGATTCTCGTTCTGCTGTCGCTGCTGCTCGCTACCTGGCTCTGGACGCCCGATCTCTCCCGGGCCGAGCTCGAGGCGCGCTACGCGCAGTCCGCGGCGGACTTCCGTGAAATTGCCGGGGTGCGTTTGCACGTGCGCGACAGCGGACCCCGGGATGCGCCGGCGATCGTGATGATGCACGGATTCGGAGCGAGTTTGCATACCTTCGAGGCCTGGGCGAACGCGCTCGCACAGTCGCGGGTGGTGCGCTTCGATCTCCCGGGCTCAGGATTGACGGGTCCCGATCCCACCGGCGACTACAGCGATGCGCGCAGCCTCGCCGTCCTCGAGGCGCTGCTCGACGATCTTGGCATCGTAAGGGCGACGCTGGTAGGACACTCGATCGGCGGGCGCATTGCGTGGAAGTTCGCGGCGACGCATCCCGAGCGTGTCGACCGGCTGATACTCGTCGCACCGGACGGGTTCGCGAGCCCGGGCTTCGAATACGGCAAGGCGCCGAAGGTTCCAGCGCTGGTCGGAATCATGACGCGGATACTGCCGAAAGCGCTGCTGCGCATGAACCTCGCGCCCGGCTATGCCGATCCCGGTTCTCTGACCGACGGTCTGGTTACCCGCTATCACGATCTGATTCGTGCTCCGGGCGTGCGCCGCGCGCTACTCGAGCGTATGCGGCAGACGGTACTCGAGGATCCGCTACCCTATCTGCGCCGTATCGAAGCGCCGACGCTACTGCTCTGGGGCGAGCAGGATGCGATGATTCCGGTGCGTAATGCGGCGGACTACCAGCGAGCGCTCCCGCGTGCGACCCTCGTCACCCTGCCGGGCGTGGGCCATGTGCCGCAGGAGGAGGGAACTGGAGCCGCGCTCGAACACCTGCGGCGCTTCCTGCCTAAGCGATCTCGGCGCGATGACCGATCTGTCGAAGACCTTTGGCCGTAGAGCTGTCGATGCGGGCGAGCGGCAGCGAATGATCCGGGACGTGTTCCGCCGGATCGCACCTCGCTACGACCTGATGAACGATCTGATGAGCCTTGGCATTCACCGGTTATGGAAGAACCGGCTCGCGCGCGCCGTCGCGGCGACACGCGGGCAGCTCATCGTCGACCTCGCCGGTGGTACAGGCGATATCGCGCAGCGGCTCGCCGCCGCCGACCGGCTGGTGATCGTGGTGGATCCGGGTCTCGAGATGATGCGGGTAGGGTGCCGCGCCCGTCCGGCCGCGTTGCGCTGGGTTGCGGGCGCAGCGGAACAGCTGCCGCTGCGCGATGCGAGCGTGGACGTGCTGACCATTGCCTTCGGAATCCGCAACGTCACGCACATGGGCCAGGCACTGGCGGAGATCCTGCGTGTCTTGCGCCCCGGCGGAAGGCTGCTCTGTCTGGAGTTCTCGCGCGTCGTCGGTCCGCTGCGCTACCCGTATGAGATCTACAGCCGCTGGGTGATTCCGCTGATCGGCGTGCTCGTGGCCGGCGACCGCGCAGCCTATCGCTATCTCGTCGAATCCATTCAGCGCTTCCCGGACCAGCAGACGATGTGTGCGATCCTTCGCGACGCCGGCTTCGTCGACGTGCACTACCGCAACTGCAGCTTCGGCATCGCTGCGCTGCACGTCGGCACGCGGCCGCGCTGAGCAGGGCATGAGCGGGTACGGCTCGGTCACTCCCGTCGCTGCGCTCGCGCGGTGGCCGGGCGACGCGCCCGCCTTGGCGTGGCCAGGGGGTAGCTGGAGCTACCGCGAACTCGCTGCGCGCGTCGAGCTTCTGGCCGCTGCTGCCGAGCCGATCGGTGTCGCGGGCAGCACGCTCGCGATCGTTTCGCGGTCGCGTCGGCAGGCCGCGCTCGGTGCCCTCGCCGCGCTTCGGCTCGGACGGGCGGCGCTGATGCTGGACCCGGCGCGCCGGGACGCTGCCGCCTGCCTCGAGGCTGCGGCCGCCGGCGCAGCGATCGCCGATCCTGATCTCGAGTTGCCGCCGGGGAT
>CAZAWM010000132.1:0-9036 GCA_964488605.1 uncultured Steroidobacteraceae bacterium
TCGCGCTCGCCGTCGCGGCCTGCTGCGGCGGTGGCGAGGATGCGGCGCTCGGCATGGCGGTGGCTGTCGAGCTGCTGCATTGTGCCTCGTTGGTTCACGACGATCTGCCTTGCTTCGACGACGCGGAACTGCGCCGCGGCCAGCCTTCCGTGCACCGGAAATTCGGCGAGCGCATCGCCGTGCTCGCCGGCGATGCCCTGATCGTGCTCGCGTTCGAGGCGCTGGCCCGGCATGCCGGCGCGAGCAGTGCCGACCGGCTGCCGGCGCTCGTCAGCGAGCTCGCGTCGGCGGCAGGAGCGCCGCACGGCATCGCCTCGGGTCAGGCCTGGGAGAGCGAACCGGCGCCGCCGCTCGCGCGGTATCAGCAGCAGAAGACCGGCGCCTTGTTCGTTGCCGCGGTCCGGGGCGGCGCGATCGCCGCGGGTGCCGATCCCGCGCCGTGGCGACCGTTCGCCGAGCGGCTCGGCGAGGCCGATCAGGTTGCCGACGACATCCGCGACGTGGTCGCCTCGCGCGATGATCTCGGCAAGCCGACGGGTCAGGACGCAGCGCATGATCGGCCGAGCTGGGTCAGCGCGCTCGGCGTGGCGGGTGCCTGCCGTCGCTTCGATGCGCTGATGGAGAACGCACTCGAAGCGATCCCGGCAGTCCCCGGCGCGGCTCAGCTACGCGGTCTGCTGCGCCGTGAAGCGCAGCGGCTGCTGCCGGCCGAGTGGGCCCGCGAGGCGGCCTGAAGCCGGCGCGGCGCGACTCGCTGGCGCCGACGTGGACGCGACGCTCACTGCCATGCCGATGCTCGATGCGCTGCGCGCCTGGCGCGACCGCCTGCTGGCCAGTCCGCGATTCATCCGCTGGGCGATTGCCTTCCCGCCGACGCGACCGTTCGCGCGCCGGCACGCGCGCGCCGTGTTCGACCTCGCCGCCGGCTTCGTCTACTCGCAGGTGCTCGCGGCCTGCGTCCGTCTCGACGTCTTTCGGCTGCTTGCGACCGCGCCGCTCCCGCTCGAGGCGTTTGCCGCACGAACGCGGCTGCCAACGGACGGCGCCAGACGCCTGCTCGAGGCCGCCGTTTCGCTGAAGCTGCTCGAGCGGCGCGGCAGCGAGCGCTTCGGTCTCGGCGCGCTCGGCGCCGCGATCGTCGCTCAGCCGGGGATCGTAGCGATGGTCGAACACCATGCGCTGCTGTACGACGATCTGCGCGATCCGGTGGCCTTGTTACGCGGCGAACGGCCGGCGACCGCCCTGTCGGCCTACTGGCCCTACGCGGGTACGGCGGCGCCGCGTGCGGCGTCGGCGGACGAGGTCGGCGCGTATTCGGCGCTGATGTCCGCCTCGCAGGCGCTGATCGTCGAGGAGGTGCTCGCCGTGCACGACTTCTCGGCCTACCGCTGCCTGCTCGACATCGGCGGCGGCGACGGCACTTTCCTCGCGACCGTGGCGGCGCGTTACCCGCGGTTGCGCGTGCAGCTGTTCGACCTGCCCGCCGTCGCGGCGCTCGGCCGCGCACGGTTCGAGCGTGGGGGACTTCTCGACCGCGCCGAGGCCTTCGGTGGCGACTTTCTCGTCGACGAGCTGCCGCGCGGCGCCGACGCCGCGATCTTCGTGCGCGTGCTGCACGACCATGACGACGACCGCGTGCGTCGCCTGCTGCAGGCCGCCCGTCGGGCACTGCCCGCCAACGGCACGCTGCTGATCGCCGAGCCATTCGCGGACGCTCCTGGCGCCGAGACCGTCGGGGCCGCCTATTTCGGCTTCTACCTGCTGGCGATGGGCCGCGGCCGTGCCCGCACCACCGACGAGCTGGCCACGCTGCTCGAGGAGGCCGGTTTTACTGCACCGCAGCGTGTGCGGACGCGCCTGCCTCTGCAGACCGGCCTGCTGGTCGCTCGGGTCAGAAGCTTTCATAGGTGTTAACCTAGCTTGACACCATTATGAGTAAGCCTACACTGACACCTGAGCGAGAATGACCTGCACGACACCGCAGGCAGGGGACATGAACACATACGCGGTCGTACTCGAGGGACCGGAACGCCTGTCGCTGGCCGAGGTGGAGCTCGTGCCGCCCGCCGCCGATGACGTCGTGATCGACGTCGAGTGGAGCGGTATCAGCTCCGGGACGGAGCGACTGCTCTGGTCAGGCCGCATGCCGTCGTTCCCAGGCATGGGCTATCCGCTCATCCCGGGCTACGAGTCCGTGGGCCGCGTGCGCACCGCGTCGCCTGCTCATGCCGATGCGATCGGCCGTCGCGTCTTCGTTCCCGGCGCACGCTGCTTCGGCTCGATCCGTGGACTGTTCGGGGGTGCGGCGGCGCAGCTCGTCGTGCCGGCGCAGAAGGTGATTCCGATCGACGAGACGCTCGGCGAGGAGGGCGTGCTGCTCGCGCTCGCCGCAACCGCCTACCACGCGCTCGCGCTCCCGGGCGCGGAGCTACCCGACCTGATCGTCGGTCATGGCGTCCTCGGGCGCCTGCTCGCACGCATCGCGGTGGCGCAGGGTGTCCGGCCGCGCGTCTGGGAGACACAGGCCGCGCGCCGCGACGGGGCCATCGGCTACGAGGTGCTCGATCCCGAGGCCGACCCTCGCCGTGACTATCGCGCCATCTACGACGTCAGCGGCGATGCGCGGATTCTCGATTCGCTGATTGCGAGGCTCGCCCCCGGTGGCGAGATCGTGCTCGCGGGCTTCTACTCGGAGCGCTTGGCGTTCTCATTCGCACCCGCTTTCATGCGCGAGGCCCGGTTACGAGTCGCTGCCGAGTGGAAGAGCGGCGACGTCCAGGCGGTGCAGGATCTCGTGCGCCGCGGCGCGCTCTCGCTCGCGGGCCTGATCACGCATCGCCAGCGTGCCGCCGACGCTCCGCTGGCCTATCGCCAGGCGTTCAACGACCCCGGCTGTCTGAAGATGGTGCTCGACTGGAGAGCGCAAGGATGACTCCACCGTCCGTGACCGCATCGGTACCGATCGAGAAGCTCAAGCGCTCGCTACGCAGCGAGGCTGCCGAGGATCCGAGCCCGGTCTCCACCGGCCCGGCAACCAAGGCCACGCAGATCATCGCGATCTATGGCAAGGGCGGCATCGGCAAGAGCTTCACGCTCGCCAATCTCAGTTACATGATGGCGCAGCAGGGCAAGAAGGTCCTACTGATCGGCTGCGATCCCAAGAGCGACACGACCTCGCTGCTGTTCGGCGGTCGCGCCTGCCCGACCATCATCGAGACCTCTTCGCGCAAGAAACTTGCGGGCGAGCAGGTCGAGATCGGTGACGTCTGCTTCAAGCGCGATGGAGTATTTGCGATGGAGCTCGGCGGGCCCGAGGTCGGCCGCGGCTGCGGCGGCCGCGGCATCATCCACGGCTTCGAGACGCTCGAAAAGCTTGGCTTCCACGAATGGGGCTTCGACTACGTGCTGCTCGATTTTCTCGGCGACGTCGTCTGCGGGGGCTTTGGCCTGCCGATCGCGCGCGACATGTGCCAGAAGGTCATCGTCGTCGGCAGCAACGATCTGCAGTCGCTGTACGTCGCCAACAACGTCTGCTCCGCGGTCGAGTACTTCCGCAAGCTCGGTGGCAACGTCGGCGTGGCGGGCCTCGTGATCAACAAGGACGACGGCACCGGCGAGGCGCAAGCCTTCGCCGCAGCCGCCGGCATTCCCGTGCTCGCTGCGATTCCGGCGCACGAGGAGATCCGTCGCAAGAGCGCCAACTACGAAATCATCGGTCGGCCGGATGGCCCTTGGGGGCCTCTGTTCGCCGAACTCGCGACCCGCGTCGCCGAAGCGCCGCCCGTCCGTCCGACTCCGCTGACCCAGGATGGTCTTCTGGGACTGTTCAAAGGCGAGGCGGTCGGCCGCGACGTCGTGCTCGAACCGGCGACCTTCGAGGACATGTGCGGGACGACGCAGGTCAGGAAGCCTTCGCTCGAAGTGGTCTATGACGAGGCCTGAGGCCGCATCATGAACGACCTGAGCAAAGACTCCGATAGCCCGGTGCCCGGCAGCTTCAACGCCGCCGCCGCCGCGTCCGACGGCTTGGGCTGCCATGCGGGACGCGAGCAGATGCAACGCGCGGCCGTGGCCGCTGGCAAGGCGGCGGTGCTCGAGCAGTACGCACGCGACTATCCGCAGGCCGACGGCCGTGGCCCGCACGACCAGCCCCAGAGCATGTGCCCGGCCTTCGGCTCGCTGCGCGTCGGTCTGCGCATGCGACGCACGGCGACGGTTCTGTCGGGTTCGGCCTGCTGCGTCTACGGCCTGACGTTCACCTCGCACTTCTACGGCGCGCGGCGCACGGTCGGTTACGTACCGTTCAACTCGGAGACACTCGTTACCGGCAAGCTGTTCGAGGACATCCGCGAGGCTGTCTTCAGGCTCGCTGATCCCGAAGCTTACGACGCGGTCGTCATCATCAATCTCTGCGTGCCGACCGCCTCGGGCGTGCCGCTGCAGTTGCTGCCGAAGGAGATCAACGGGGTACGCGTGATCGGTATCGATGTGCCCGGTTTCGGCGTGCCGACCCATGCCGAGGCCAAGGACGTGCTCGCAGGGGCCATGCTGCGCTACGCCCGTGGCGAGGCCGAGCAGGGGCCGGTCCAGGCGCCACGCAACGGGCGCGCCAAGCTGCCCACGGTCACACTGCTCGGCGAGATGTTCCCGGCCGATCCGATGGGAATCGGCATGATGCTCGAGCCGCTCGGGCTCACCGCCGGCGTGACGGTGCCGACCCGCGAGTGGCGCGAGCTGTACGCAGCGCTCGATTGCGCCGCCGTCGCGGCGATCCATCCTTTCTACACGGCCGCGGTGCGCGAATTCGAGGCCGCTGGCCGCGCTGTCGTCGGCTCGGCGCCCGTCGGCGTCGACGGCACGGCCGCCTGGCTCGATGCGATCGGCGCGGCCTGCGGCATCGCGCAGGCCCGCGTTGATGCGGCGAAGAACCGCATCCTGCCGGCGATTCGCGCCGCGCTCGCCGGCAGCCCGATCCGGGCGCGGATCACGCTGTCGGGATACGAGGGATCCGAGCTGTTGGTCGCTCGACTGCTCGTAGAGAGCGGTGCCGACTTGCGCTACGTGGGTACCGCCTGCCCGCGGACGCGCTGGAGCGATCCCGACCGGGAGTGGCTCGAGGCGCGCGGCGTGCACGTCACGTATCGGGCCTCGCTCGAACAGGACCTCGCGGCGCTCGAGGAATTCCGGCCGGACGTCGCGATCGGCACGACGCCCGTGGTGCAGAGGGCCAAGGAACGCTCGATTCCGGCCCTGTACTTCACGAACCTGATCTCGGCGCGGCCGCTGATGGGTCCCGCGGGCGCCGGTTCGCTCGCTCAGGTCATCAACGCTGCATTGGCCAGCAAGTCGCGTTTCGATGCGATGAGGGACTTCTTCGGCGAGACCGGCTCCGGCGACAGGGCCGGGATCTGGAACGATACGCCGAAGCTGCGGCCCGAGTTCCGCGAGCAGTACGCGCGGCAGCTCGCGCGCGCCGCCAGGGCCCGCAAGGCCGAGGAGATGATCTGATGCTCGTGCTCGACCACGATCGCGCCGGCGGATACTGGGGCCCGGTCTACGTGTTCACGGCGATCAAGGGCCTGCAGGTCATCATCGACGGTCCGGTCGGCTGCGAGAACCTGCCGGTCACGTCGGTGCTGCACTACACCGATGCGCTGCCGCCGCACGAGCTGCCGATCGTCGTCACGGGCCTCGCCGAGGAGGAGCTCGGGCAGCACGGCACCGAGGGAGCGATGCGCCGTGCGCACAAGGTGCTCGACCCGAATCTCCCGAGCGTCGTGGTGACCGGCTCGATCGCCGAGATGATCGGTGGTGGTGTCACGCCCGAGGGCACGAGCATCAAACGTTTCCTACCGCGTACGATCGACGAGGATCAGTGGCAGAGCGCCAATCGCGCGATGTACTGGCTCTGGACCGAGTTTGGCCCACGCAAGGTGCCTGCGCGCAAGCCGCGCAAGGACGGCGAGAAGCCGCGCGTCAACGTCATCGGTCCAGCCTATGGGTACTTCAATACGCCATCGGATCTTGCCGAGATCCGGCGCCTGGTCGAAGGCATCGGCGCCGAGATCAACATGGTATTCCCGCTCGGCAGCCATCTGGCCGATATCGCGCAGCTCGCGCAGGCCGACGTCAATGTCTGCATGTATCGCGAATATGGGCGCATGCTTTGCGAGGCGCTCGAGCGCCCCTATCTGCAGGCACCGATCGGCTTACACAGCACGACACGCTTCCTGCGCAAGCTCGGCGAGTTGCTCGGGCTCGATCCGGAGCCGTTCATCGAGCGCGAGAAATACACGACGATCAAGCCGCTCTGGGATCTGTGGCGCTCCGTGACCCAGGATTTTTTCGGTACCGCGAGTTTCGGTATCGTCGCCAACGAAACTTACGTACGCGGCGTCCGTCACTTCCTCGAGGACGAACTGGGGCTGCCCTGCAACTTCGCAATCGCGCGCGTGCCGGGCGGCAAGACCGATAACGAGATCGTGCGACGGCTTGTACGCGAGAAGACGCCGCTCGTGCTGTTCGGCAGCTATAACGAGAGGATGTACCTCGCCGAGGCCGGCGGCCGCGGAATGTACATCCCGGCATCGTTCCCCGGAGCGATCGTTCGTCGGCACACGGGTACGCCTTTCATGGGCTACTCGGGCGCGACCTATATCGTGCAGGAGTACTGCAATGCGCTGTTCGACGCGCTTTTCAACATCCTGCCGCTCGCGACCGAAATGGACCGGGTCGAGGCGACGCCGGCACGGCTGAACCGTATCGATGCGGTCGTCTGGGACGAAGAGGCCCAGCAGATGCTCGACCGGCACGTTGCGAACGAGCCGGTGCTGGTGCGCATCTCGGCAGCCAAGCGGTTGCGCGACCTCGCCGAGCGCGATGCGCGCAGTGCCGGCGAGGATCGGGTCACCGCCGAACGTGTGACGCAGGCGCTGCGCCTGCTCGGACAGGGGAGGGCCGCGTGAGCAGCGACCCGGCGGAATGCGAGAATCGCGTGCCCGTCCGGCGACGGGCGGTGCGTGGTGGGCTGCGGCGACGAGCCGCGGCTGTCCTGGCCGCGCGGGATCTGTGCGGTAACGGCCTTCGGGCCTTTTCTGGAGGGTGAGTATGGCTGACGAAAAACGAAGCACGCTGTCCGGGCTCAATGCCAATGAGGCACGGGAGTTCCACGGCGCCTTCATGACGGGGTTCATCGTGTTCACGGTGATCGCGATCATTGCCCACTTCCTCGTGTGGCAGTGGCGTCCGTGGTTTTGATTGAACTGACACATTATCTGAACATCTAGGAGCCCCCAACATGTGGCGTATGTGGCTTTTGTTCGACCCCCGCAGAGTGTTGATCGCCATGGCGACGTTCCTGCTCACGCTCGCCCTGCTGATCCATTTCATTCTGCTGAGCACCGACAAGTTCAACTGGCTCGAGGGCGGCGGCAGCGCTCCGGCGGCGGCCGTGACGCAGGACGCATCTCCCGAGAGAGTTGCGCAGGTCAACTGACGAGATCCGCTTCCGGTTAGCGGGCGAGGCCGGGTCGTTGCTCGCCTCGTCCGCTGACCGCAGGCCCTCCGACGGAGGTTTCATCCATGGCAATGCTGAGTTTCGAACGCAAGTACCGGGTGCGCGGCGGCACGCTGCTCGGCGGCGACCTGTTCGATTTTTGGGTGGGGCCGTTCTACGTCGGCTTCTTCGGAGTCACGACCCTGTTCTTTTCCGTATTGGGTACGGCGCTGATCATCTGGGGCGCGGCCCTGGGGCCGACCTGGAACCTCTGGCAGATCAACATCGCGCCGCCGGACCTTAAGTACGGTCTCGGACTCGCCCCGCTCAGGGAGGGGGGGCTCTACCAGATCATCACGATCTGCGCGATCGGCGCATTCGTATCGTGGGCGCTGCGCGAGGTGGAGATCTGCCGCAAGCTCGGTATCGGTTTTCACGTGCCGATCGCCTTTGGATTCGCGATCCTCGCCTACGTGACGCTCGTGGTGATCCGCCCGTTGCTGCTCGGCGCCTGGGGCCACGGGTTTCCATACGGCATCTTCAGTCATCTCGACTGGGTCTCGAACGTCGGCTACCAGTACCTGCACTTCCACTACAACCCGGCGCACATGCTCGCGGTGTCGTTCTTCTTCACGACCTGCCTCGCGCTCGCGCTTCACGGCTCGCTGATCCTCTCGGTCACGAACCCCAAGAACGGTGAGCCGGTGAAGACTGGCGAACACGAGAACGGCTTCTTCCGCGACGCGATCGGTTACTCGATCGGCGCTCTCGGCATTCATCGGCTAGGCTGGTTCCTCGCGATCAACGCAGTGTTCTGGAGCGCGGTCTGTATCGTGATCAGCGGGCCGTTCTGGACCCGCGGCTGGCCCGAGTGGTGGAACTGGTGGCTCGAGCTGCCGATCTGGAGCTGAACCGGCGCAAGCTCTCACGCGCGCGGCGCGCGCATCGGACTAGGGGACGAACATGGCGGAGTATCAGAACATTTTCACGGCGGTGCAGGTCCGCTCGCCGGCCTACGCCGGACCACCGATCGAGCGCGGTACTTGGACGCGCCAGGGAAAACCGTTCTTCAGTTACTGGTTCGGCAAGATCGGCGACGCGCAGGTCGGGCCGATCTACCTTGGCTGGACCGGGGTCACCTCGCTGCTGTTCGGCGCGATCGCGATCGTCATCATCGGCATGAACATGTGGGCCTCGGTGGGCTGGGATCCGGTGCAGTTCGTGCGTCAGCTTCCCTGGCTCGCTCTCGAACCGCCCGCGCCGGAATACGGTCTCAGCATTCCGCCGCTCGCGAAAGGCGGGTGGTGGCTCATGGCCGGCTTTTTCCTGACCGCCTCGATCATCCTGTGGGCGGTGCGGATGTATCGCCGGGCGCGGGCGATGGGGCTCGGCACGCACGTAACATGGGCCTTTGCCGCGGCGATCTGGCTCTATCTCGTGCTGGGCTTCATCCGCCCGATCCTCATGGGAAGCTGGAGCGAGGCCGTGCCGTTCGGGATCTTCCCGCACCTCGACTGGACCGCGGCGTTCTCGATCCGCTA
>CAZAWM010000133.1:0-9023 GCA_964488605.1 uncultured Steroidobacteraceae bacterium
GGCGACCACCAGCGGCGGCGAGGCGAGGAAGTTCATCTTCACCTCCGGGTGCACGCGGCCTTCGAAGTTGCGGTTCCCCGACAGCACGGAGCTCGCGATCACGTCCCCGGCTTTCACAGCAGCAGAAATCTCCGGTTTGAGCGGACCCGAGTTGCCGATGCAGGTCATGCAGCCGTAGCCGGTCACGGCAAATCCGATCGCCTCCAGATCGTCGAGCAGTCCGGCCTTCTCGAGATAGTCGGTGACGACCCTCGAGCCCGGCGACAAACTGGTCTTGACCCACGGCTTGGCGCGCAGGCCGACCGCGCGTGCATTGCGCGCGAGCAGCGCGGCACCGAGCATGACCGAGGGATTCGAGGTGTTGGTGCAGCTCGTGATCGCGGCGATCAGCACGGCGCCGTCGCGCACCTCGTATTCGCTGCCATTGCGGACGACGCCCACGCCGGTTGCAGCCGGATTCTTCCTGGCGCGCTCTTCGGCCATCTGCGCATGGGTTTTTCTGTAGACCGTCTTCAGAGCGCGCAACGGCACCCGGTCCTGCGGCCGCTTCGGACCTGCGAGCGACGGTTCGACCTTACCGAGGTCGAGTTCGAGTACGTCCGTGTAGTCGGCAGCCTTCGCACCATCGAATCGCCACAGTCCCTGCGCCTTCGCGTACGCTTCGGCCAGCGCAAGTTGTGCCTTCGGCCGACCGGACAGCTCGAGATAGCGTAAGGTCTCCTGATCGATCGGGAAGATGCCGCAGGTGCTGCCGTACTCGGGCGCCATGTTCGCGATCGTGGCTCGATCGGCGAGTGGCAGCGAGGCAAGGCCGTCGCCGAAATACTCGACGAATTTCTCGACGACGCCTTTACTGCGCAGCAACTCGGTCAGGGTCAGCACGAGATCGGTCGCCGTGCAGCCGGGATTGAGCGCTCCGGTCAGCCTGACGCCGATGACCTGCGGAATCAGCATCGTCACCGGCTGGCCGAGCATCGCAGCCTCCGCCTCGATGCCGCCTACGCCCCAGCCGAGCACGCCGAGGCCATTGATCATCGTCGTGTGCGAATCGGTTCCGACGAGGGTGTCCGGGTAGGCCTGCAGCAAGGCGCCACCCTTGCTCACGAACACGACGCGCGCGAGATACTCGAGGTTGACCTGGTGAACGATGCCGGTATTGGGCGGCACGACCTTGAAGTTCTTGAAAGCCTTCTGACCCCAGCGCAGGAACGAGTAGCGCTCAGCATTGCGCTCGAACTCGATCTTCGTGTTACGGGCGAGCGCATCGGGCGTACCGTAGTGATCGACCTGGACCGAGTGGTCGATCACGAGTTCCGCCGGGGCGAGCGGATTGACGCGCTCTGGATCGCCGCCGAGTCTGCGGATGGCTTCGCGCATCGCGGCGAGATCGACGACGCAGGGCACGCCGGTGAAGTCCTGCATGATCACGCGCGCCGGCGTGAAGGAGATCTCGTGATCGGGGGTCGCAACGGGGTCCCAGTCCAAGAGCGCCTCGATATCGCGACGTGTCACGTTCACACCGTCCTCGAAACGCAGGAGGTTCTCGAGCAGGATCTTCAGCGAGAAGGGCAAGCGGGAGACTTTCGCGGCCGGTAGGGCAGCGAGGCTCCAGATCTCGTACTTGCGCGAACCTACGCCGAGGCGGGTGCGCGCCTTGAAGCTATTCGTCATGCGACCTCCACCGGAAAGCCAGTGATTATATTCATTGCCGATGTACCCGCGGAATCCGCAGCGAGCGGAATGGTTCGCTCGATGACCGCGCCGCCGAGGCAACGTTCGCCGTCGTACAGCACGGCGAACTGGCCGGGTGTCGCCGCGCGCTGCGGTTCTTCGAAGTCGAGACGCAGCCGCCCGCCGGGCAGGGGCGTGGCGCGGGCGCTCTGGTCCGCTTGGCGATGCCGGAGACGGGCGGCTGTCGCGAACGGTGCGCTACGGGGTGGCGCAAGCCAGTGCATCGGTCCGGTCTCGAGCGCGCGGCTGAACAGCAGCGGATGGTCGTGACCTTGCACGACGATCAGCGCGTTGCGCCTGCTGTCCTTCGCAGCGACGTACCAAGGCTGCTCGACCGCGCCGGCACGGCCGCCGATCGCGAGTCCGCCTCGCTGCCCGAGTGTGTAGAAAGGAAGGCCGGCGTGTTCACCGAGCACCTCGCCAGCGTCCGAGAGAATAGGCCCGGGGGTTGCACGCAAATGCTGTCGCAGGAACTCGCGGAACGGCCGCTCGCCGATGAAGCAGATGCCGGTACTGTCGGGTTTGTCGTGCACCGGCAGACCGGCCTCGTGCGCGATCGCGCGTACCTCAGATTTGGTGTGCGCGCCGAGCGGAAACAGCGCCCGTGTCAGGTCCGACCGCATCACCGCATGCAGGAAATACGACTGGTCCTTGGCGGGATCGAGGCCCTTGAGCAGGGCAGGTCCGTCGGCGGCGGGCGTGAGCCGCGCGTAGTGTCCCGTGGCCAGACAGTCCGCTCCGAGTCGACGCGCATACCGGAGACAGACGCCGAACTTTATCTCGCGATTGCAGTGCACGTCCGGGTTGGGCGTCCGGCCGGCGGCGTACTCGCGCAGGAAGTCGGCAAACACCCGTCGACGGTATTCCGCGGCGAAGTTGACGCGATGCAGTGGAATGCCGAGATGCTGGCAGACGCTGCGGGCGTCTTGGTAGTCCTCCGCCTTGGTGCAGAAGCGGTCGTCGGCATCCCAGTTGTTCATGAAGAGCCCCTCGACCGCATGGCCGGCGCGGAGCAGCAGCAGGGCGGCGACGGCCGAGTCGACGCCGCCGGAGAGACCGACGACGACCCGGAGCCTGGAGCCGTGAGCGTAGCGCATACGGCATTGTAGCGGGCAGCACGGCCAGCGCGACGGACGGCGGAAGCCCGTGCCTGCGTGCGCGGCCCTAGCGTCAGAGATTGACGGCGCGGACGGCGGCAGCTGCCTCGAGGTCCAGACAGGCGACCGAGTCGAGCGGCAGGCGCTGGCCCGAGAGGTAGTCGTCGACGCAGCGGATCACGAGCGGACTGCGCAGACGGTTGGCGCGGCCGACCAGTTCAGCGCGCGTCAGCCAGTGCGTCCGGACGATGCCGGCATCAAGGGTCCTCGCGGAGTCGAAGTCGACGACGTCGCCGATGAACGCGAAGCGCATGGTCGCAACGCCATTGGCCGGATTACGCCAGAGGTAGGTGCCGAGCAGTGCCTGCGGACGGAAGCGCCAGGCCGTCTCCTCGAGCGTCTCGCGGCTCACCGCGTCGACCAGCGTCTCGCAGTCCTCGACATGGCCGGCGGGCTGGTTGAACACGAGACGATGACGGATCCGCTCCTCGACGATCAGGAAGCGCCCGTGTCGCTCGACGATCGCGGCGACTGTGATCTCTGGGCGCAGTGACAAAGGAGCCTCGTCAGCGGGTGGCTACGCGCAGTGTCGTCGTTGGCTGATGAGCCTGCCACAGGACGTCGAACTGATCGAGCTGGGCGCGCGCGACGGCTCGGTTATCGAAATCGGCGACCCCCTCCCAGGCGTCCGCTCTGGTACGCAGGGCCACGGCACGGTCGTCGGCGACGATGTACGAGGTCGCGCCCTGTGGGATGGCATGCAGTTCGGCGCGGATCTCTATGTAACTGGTCAGCCGGCGTCCCATCGCCATGAAGCGATTCGACTCGCGCTGGACGCGTCCTGGCGTACGCAGTATGACACGCACCTTGGCAAAGTTGCGGGCCAGCACGAAGCGCTTGACGATGTCGAGGAAGTCGGTCTGATCGTACAGATCGGGCTCGAGATCCGGCGTGTAGATCGACAGCAGGCGCTGTGCGCTCGCGGCGATCCGATTGACTGCGGCTCGCATCTCCGCGAGCGATGTCACCACGGTCAGCGTCGAGGAGCCCGCAGCCAATGCCGCCGGGACTCGCTGCTCGCCGCCCTCGGTCAAGATCTTGAGCTCGAACTCCCCTGTGTTCTCCACGGCAGATGCACCCTGACGCGGCTCTTCGGCCGACGACGCGGCGATCGTCGGCCAAGGGTCGGAACCGGACAGATGACTGCGTCACGCTTTGCCTCGCACTTATGACACGCGGCGTACGAATCGGGAGACAGGTCTCATTCCGTCAGGGATTATGGCCAATGAAGCACTCAGACCTTTGAGGCGAGCTCGGTAGCGAAACCGACATAATCCGCCGGTGTCAGCCGAAGGAGCCGATCCTTCTCGGCTGCGCCAAGCGGCAATGTCGCAATGAATGCATGCAGGGCCTGTCGATCGATCGCCTGCCCGCGCGAGAACTCCTTGAGCCGCTCGTAGCCACTGGGTACGCCAGCGGCGCGCAGTACGGTCTGGATCGCTTCGCCGAGCACCTCCCACGCGGTTACGAGGTCGGCTGCGAGGCGCGCCGGATCCGGTTCGATCTTCGCGAGACCCCGCGCCAGCGAGCGCCATCCGATCAGGGCATGCGCCAGCGCGACGCCAAGATTGCGTAGCACGGTCGAATCGGTCAGGTCGCGCTGGAAGCGTGAAACCGGCAGTTTCTCGGCAAAATGTCGCAGCAGAGCATTCGCGATGCCGAGATTGCCTTCGGCATTCTCGAAGTCGATCGGATTGACCTTGTGCGGCATCGTCGAGGAGCCGACCTCGCCGGCCACGGCGCGCTGGCGCAGATAGCCGAGACTGATGTAGCCCCAGCAATCGCGCGCCAGGTCGGTCAGAACGACATTGATCGCCGCAACTGCGTCGCAGTACTCGGCAATCCAGTCGTGTGGCTCGATCTGTGTCGTATGCGGATTCACGGCGAGTCCCAGCGATTCGACGAAGCGCTGGGCGAGCGATGGCCAATCGACCGCCGGGTCGATGGCCCAATGCGCATTGAAGTTGCCGACCGCGCCATTCCATTTACCGAGGATGGTCACCGCAGCGAAACGGGCACGCGCACGGCCGATTCTGGACGCGACATTTGCGAACTCCTTGCCCAGAGTCGTCGGGCTGGCCGGCTGGCCATGTGTTCTAGCGAGCATCGCCACGCTCGCATACTTGTTAGCGAGCGAGCGCAGCGTCTCGAAGAGTTCATCGACCACGCCAAGCAGCGTCTGACGGGCAGCCGCGAGCAGGCAGGCATAGGCCAGACTGTTGATGTCCTCGGAGGTGCAGCCGATGTGCACCAGCTCGAGCTGCGCGGCCGATGCGCCGGCCTCGGCAAGCCGCCCGCGGACGAAGTACTCGACGGCCTTGACGTCGTGGTTGATGCGCGACTCGATCGCCTTGACCGCTTCGGTGGCGTCGGCGGGTGGCTCGGTCGCGAGGACGCGCGCCGCGTCGAGCACCGGTAGGGGCAGACCGGCCCCGGACAGCGCAACCAGCGCCGGCAATTGGACACGGTGTTCGTGCAGGAACAGTAGCCAGCGAGCCTCGATGCGGATTCGCTGCCGGATCAGACCGGCTTCCGACAGGATCGCGCGCAGCGGAGCCGCAGCCTGGGCATAACGGCCATCGACCGGTGAGAGTGCTTCAAGGGCGGACGTCATGGGAGCATCGGGATGGCGCACCGCGCGGTGCTAGACTGCGGATGATAGCGGTATGTGTCCAGCTTCGTTCAGTCCTGAATTGCGCGTCGAACCGGGAATGCCCGATCTCGCGCGCCTGCCGGCGGCCGTTCTGCGCGAACTGATCCGCACGCGCCTGTCCGGGCAGCGCCCGACCGCGGACGGCGACGACTGGCGGCTCGGCGCAGTACCGTCCGGTCAGCGCATCGCGTTGCGGCGTTACTTTCCGGCGGCTCCCGTACCTGCCGCCGTGCTCGTGCCCATTGTCGATCGTGACGATACGCTGGCCGTGCTGTTGACCGAGCGCGCCAGCAATCTGCGGCAGCATGCGGGGCAGATCAGCTTCCCTGGTGGCCGCATCGAACCCGGCGATGCCGGTGCGGTCGACGCAGCGCTGCGCGAGGCCAGGGAAGAGATAGGACTGCCCGCCAGCCACGTCGAGGTAGTCGGGCTGCTGCCCGACCACCTGATCGTCACCGGCTATCGCGTCACGCCGGTGGTGTCCCTGGTGCGGCCCGGCTATTCGCTTGCCGTCGATCGCAGCGAGGTCGCCGACGTGTTCGAGGTGCCGCTGCCGTTTTTTCTCGACCCCTCCAACCACGTGCGCCGCCGACGCCGCTTTGCGCAGCACGAGGTCGAGCTGACCGATATGCCCTACGGGTCGCGCAACATCTGGGGAGCGACGGCCAGCATGCTGATGACGCTCTACCGCGTGCTGCGTGGCGAGGACCGCTGAGATGTCCGAGACGCCTGCAGAACCGGTCGACCCGCTCGATGCGGTCGCATGCCTGCTCGAAGTCATGCGACGCCTGCGCGACCCGGTCTCCGGCTGCCCCTGGGATCGACAGCAGACCTTCGAGACGGTCGCGCCGTACACGCTCGAGGAGGCTTTCGAGGTCGCCGATGCCATCGAGCGGCGCGACCTCGTGGCGCTGCGGGACGAGCTCGGCGATCTGCTGTTCCAGGTCGTGTTCCATGCGCGCCTTGCCGAGGAGCGGGGGGCCTTCGGCTTCGGTGAGGTCGCTGCCTCGATCGCGGGTAAGCTGCGGCGGCGGCATCCGCACGTGTTCGCGGGCAGTACGCACGCGAGCGAAGCGGACCGGCGGGCCGACTGGGAGCGGCACAAGGCCGCAGAGCGACATCAGCGCGGCGAACACGGGGTGCTCGGCGGCATCGCCCGCGCGCTGCCGGCGCTGACCCGCGCCGGCAAGCTGGGCCAGCGCGCGGCCGCGGTCCGGTTCGACTGGCCTTCGGTTGCCGGGGTCCGCGACAAGGTTGCCGAGGAGCTCGCGGAGCTGGACGCGGCGGTTGCGAACGGGGCCGGCTCCAGCCAGACCTTCGAGGAACTCGGCGACCTGTTGTTCGTGATCGCCAACTGGAGTCGGCACCTCGGCCATGATCCTGAGGCGGCGCTGCGTGCCGCGAATGCGAAGTTCGAGCGTCGCTTCGCGTTCATCGAGCAGACCGTCGCGGCGCGCGGGGAATCGCTCGAGCAGCTCGATGCCGAGCGCTGGGAAGCGCTCTGGCAGCAGGCCAAAGAGCACGAGAGGTCGCACTCGCCCGGCGAGCCGTGACCGGCCGCCATCGGTTCAGTCGGTATTCATTGATCCTCCAGTAGGCTGGTCCCGCGTCTGGAGAAAGGTCCGTCCGAAGCGGCCTGGGACGCATTGGAAAGGAGGCTCCATGTCAAGTCTTGCAGCACATCGCAGCTGGGTTCTGGCTCTGACGACCATCACGATCGGCGCGCTGACGGCCGGTCCGGCGCTCGCCGGTCCGGGCAAGCATCGCGGCTGGGGACCGAAATGGGACGATCCGGGGTACCCCGAGTACGACTATGCCCGCGTCGTCGACGTCGACCCGATCGTGCGTCGCGTGCGCGTGACGGAGCCGCGACGCGAGTGCTACGAGGAGACGCGCTACGAGTACGAACGCCCCTACGGACCGCGCACTGTCTCCCGCGCCGGCTCCTCGAGCGCAGGCTCGATGATCCTCGGTGGCCTGATCGGTGCTGCCGTCGGTAACCAGATTGGCAGCGGCGATGGGCGCCGCGCTGCGACGGTCGCCGGTGCGATCATCGGTTCGGCGATCGGACACGACGTCGCCGCGCGCCGCGACGGGCGGACCGCCGGGCGTTACGACGATCGTCATGATGACTATTACGCGGCGCGGCCGTATACGGTGGAGCGCTGCGAGCTACGGCACGTCGAATCGTGGGAAGAGAGGATCGACGGTTATCACGTGACCTACGAGTACAACGGCCGACGCGCCCGGATGACCCTGCCATACGACCCCGGTTCGCGGGTCCGCGTGCGGGTCGATGTTCGGCCGGCCGAGTATTGACGCGCACCAGGACGCGGTCGGGTCGCGGTCAGTCGATGCGCAGGTGGAGCGTGAGCTCGACCGACGTCGTTCCGCGCGGTCGAACGAAGGGTAGAATTGCTGTCGTGAGCTCTGAGGACAGGACCATGCATCGGCAGGCGGCGAAGCTGCGGGTCGGACGATCGTGTCGGGCGCTCGCCGCGAAGGCACTGTTGGCGCTCGCGGCGGCGGGCCACGTCTCCGCTTCCGAGTCGGCGCCGTCGATCATCGCTCCCGCCGCGCCCATGGCGGACGCCGCCGCACGTCGTGAGGAACTCAGTCTCGATGAGGCGATCGACCGTGCCCAGAAGCGCTATCGCGCCCGCGTCGTCCGCGCCGAACAGACTCGACAGGGCGAGCGCCTCGTCTACGTGCTGCGCCTGCTGTCCGATGAGGACGGGCGAGTGTTCACCGTCAGTGTCGACGCGGCGACTGGGGCGATGCAGTGAGGGTGCTGATCGTCGAGGACGAGCCAGCGCTGCGCGAGTCGCTGCGCAGCCGGCTTGTTGACGTGGGTTTCACCGTCGACACCGCTGCGGACGGCGAGGAGGGCCTGTACGCGGGTCGTGAGTTCCCTGTCGACGTGGCCGTCATCGATCTCGGACTGCCCAAGTTGCCGGGGCTCGAGCTGATACGACGCCTGCGCGCCGAGCAGCGCAGCTTTCCGATCCTAGTGCTCACGGCGCGGGATCGCTGGCAGGACAAAGTCGAGGGGCTGCAGGCCGGCGCCGACGACTATGTCGCCAAGCCCTTCGAGTTTCAGGAAGTGCTCGCGCGTCTGCAGGCCCTGCTGCGACGTGCGGGCGGCTGGGCCTCACCGAGCCTGACTTGCGGTCCGGTGGTGCTCGACACCCGCGCCCAGACGGTCACCGTCGACGGCAAGGCGATCGAGCTGACGACTTACGAGTACCGGATCCTCGAGCACATGATGCTGCGCGCCGGCGAAGTGATCTCCAAGACCGAGCTGACCGAGCGGCTCTACGACCAGGACTTCGAGCGCGACAGCAATACGATAGAAGTCTTCATCGGCCGGCTGCGCCGCAAGCTTGATCCCGAGGATCGGCTCAGGCCCATCGAGACCTTGCGTGGCCGCGGCTACCGTTTCGCGCTGGCGCGCGAGCCAGGCTAGGCGAGCGGCCCGAAGC
>CAZAWM010000134.1:0-9021 GCA_964488605.1 uncultured Steroidobacteraceae bacterium
CGCGAGTTGTTCGTCCAGCCCGAACAGCAGCGTGATCAGGCCCAGATGGCTGATCGTCGAGTAGGCTAGAAGGCCCTTCAGGTCGTGCTGGAACACGGCGACATAGGCGCCGACCACGAGCGTCGCCAGACCGGTCAGCGATACGACGTAGAACCAGAGGTCCGAACCCGATAGTGCCGGATGCAGCCGGGCGATCAGGAACACACCGGCCTTCACCAGCGTCGCCGAGTGCAGGTAGGCGGAAACCGGCGTCGGCGCCGCCATGGCCTGCGGCAGCCAAAAATGCAGCGGGAACTGTGCCGATTTCGCGAAGGCGCCGAGCAGGATCAGCAGCAGGGCCGGCGCGTACCAGCGATGCGTGCGGATCGTCTCGCCGGCGGCGAGCACCGCGTCGAGGCTGAAGCTGCCGACGATCTCGCCCAGCAGCAGGACTCCAGCGAGTAGTGCGAACCCGCCAAGCCCCGTGATGGTCAACGACAGACGCGCGCCCTGTCGCGCGTCTGCGCGACCCTGCCAGTAGCCGATCAAGAGGAACGATGAAAGGCTGGTCAGCTCCCAGAACACGACGAGCAGCAGCAGGTTGTCGGCGAGGATGACGCCCAGCATCGCGCCCATGAAGATCATGAAGAACGCGTAGAACCGCGCCATCGGATCCGAGTCCGACAGGTAGTAGCGCGCGTACAGCACGACCAGCGCGCCAATGCCCGCCACGAGCATCGCGAACGTCCAGGCGAGCCCATCCACGCGCAGGCCGAAGTCCGCGCGCGCGAACGGCAGCCAGGGCCAGGACAGCTGGGACACCGTGCCGGCGAAAACGGCCGGCCCGAGCGTCGCGAGCAGTACGACGGCGAGCACTGTTGCCGCGCCTGCGATCCCGGCTGCCGCGTTGCGGCGTTCGTTCGGCAGCGCGAACAACGCGAGCGCAGCGAGCCATGGCAGCGCGAACGCCCCGAACAGGGGCATGGCGTTCATACGGCGCGTCGGGCGCGCCAGGCGCGCAGCGTGACGATCAGCAGCGTGATCACGGTCAGCGGCAGCGCCACGGTCTGCATCGCGAGCGCGAAAGTCGCGGCCGCCGCGTGCCGCTGTGCAGTCATGACGAGGAAGGCCGTGTACGCGGCGTAGTACCCGAGAAATACCGCGCCTTCCCAGCGCGCGATCGTCGCGCCGGTAAAGAATACCGGCAGGCACGCAATCGCGACCGCGAGCATGACCAGCATGTCGAACTCGAGCAGCGCCGGCTGTACGGCAAGCGGCAGCGGCGCGACCAGGCCAGAGAGCCCAAGCACACCGAGGATGTTGAAGGTGTTGCTGCCGACGACGTTGCCGACCGCGATGTCGCGCTGGCCGCGGAGCGCCGCCGTGACGGAGGTGGCGACCTCGGGCAGGGAGGTGCCGGACGCGACGATGGTCAGGCCGATGACGAGCTCGGACACCCCGAGGGATTTGGCGATCGTAACGGCGGCGGCAACCAGCCAGCGGGAGCCAAGCACGAGCAGCGCAAGCCCGCTCACGATCATGCCGATCTGTACGGGCAGGCGGTCGTCCGAGTCACGAGCCGCTGCCATGTGGCTCTCCGCGGCGTACTCGCGCTGGATCGCCTGCGTCTGGCGCCGGCTCTGCCAGATCAGGAATCCAGTATACGCGAGCAGCAGTCCGAACAGCAGTGCGGCTTCGAGTCGGACGATCCGGCCGTCGAGCGACGTCCCGAGCAACAGCAATGAGGCGCCGATCATGACCGGAACTTCCTGGCGCACGACCTGTGCCGCGACGATCAAGGGCGCAATCAGTGCCGACAGCCCGAGGATAAACAGCACGTTGAAGATGTTGCTGCCGACGACGTTGCCGAGCGTGATGTCCACCCTGCCGGCCATTGCGGCCTGCAACGAAACGGCGAATTCCGGCGAACTCGTCCCGAAGGCGACGACCGTCAGGCCGACGACGAGCGGCGAGATGCCGAGCGATATCGCGAGCTTGGAAGCTCCGCGGACCAGCGCCTCGCCGCCGGCGATCAGCAGGGCAAGTCCGCCCAGGAGCATCAGAATCGTCATCGTCGCCTCCTTGCGAGCGAGCGATTCTATCGGGTTCGAGCGGTCTTGCGTGCGACCAGCCGCCGTCGGAACGGTTCCCCGCGACTCGCGGGCTCGCCGGCGTGCCGCGACGTCGGGATCTCGACGTCGATCGTGACGCTCGAGGAAAGGCCATCGGCTAGACTTCGGGCGGGCGTCGCGCAGGGGTGCGCTGCGCCGTCGCGGCGCGCTCCCGGAGCCCGATGAACGATCAGACGCTGACCATTGCGACGATGGCGCTCTACATGGGCATCTGCCTTTGGCTCGGCTTCGTCGGCTGGCGACGCACTCGCGATCTCGGCGACTATATTCTCGGTGGCCGCAGCCTCGGCAGTTGGGTCACTGCGCTGAGCGCACAGGCCACCGACATGAGCGGCTGGCTGCTGATGGGTCTGCCGGGCCTGGCCTATGCCTCGGGCTTCGACTCCGTCTGGCTGCTCGCCGGCCTCGCGGCCGGCACCTGGCTCAACTGGCGCCTGATCGCGCCGAGGCTGCGTGCCGCGACCGAGCGGCTCGACGACGCACTGACGCTGCCCGACTATCTCGAGCGTCGCTTTGCGGACCGTTCGCGGCTGCTGCGAACGCTCTCGGCGGTCTTCATTCTCGTATTTTTCGTGTTCTACACGAGCTCGGGCTTCGTCGCGGCCGGTCGGTTGTTCGAGTCGCTGTTCGGCCTGCCTTATGTGCAGGCAATGCTGTGGGGCACGGCGGTCATGCTCGCCTATACGTTTCTCGGTGGATTCCTCGCCGTGAGCTGGTCGGACGTACTGCAAGGCACGTTGATGTTCGTTGCGCTCGTGCTCGTCGCGATCGCCGGCGTCGGGCTCGCCGGGGGCGCTGCGGAGATGTTCGTGCGACTGGAGCGCCTAGATGCCGCGCTGTTGGATCCGCTGGCGGCCGACGATGGCACGCAGCTCGGCCTGATCGGCATCATCTCGTTGCTGGGCTGGGGGCTCGGCTACGCGGGCCAGCCGCACATTCTCGCGCGCTTCATGGCGGCGCGTTCGACCGGGCATCTCGTGATCGCGCGTCGCGTGGCGATGGGCTGGGTGAGCGTGACGCTGGCCGCGGCCGTCCTGGTCGGCCTGTCGGGACGCCTGCTGCTCATCGAGACGCTCACTGGCACCGACACCGAGAAGGTTTTCATCGTGATGGCGACCACGCTGTTTCACCCCGCGATTGCAGGGATCTGCCTCGCCGGCATCATGGCCGCGATCATGAGCACGGCATCGGCGCAACTGCTCGTGGCATCATCGGCGTTTGCGCAGGACCTCTATCGCGGATTGTTGCGCCCGGCGGCCGCGCGCGGCGAGCTGCTCTGGGCAGGGCGTCTCGCGGTGCTCGCGATTGCAGCGCTCGCCTTCGCGATCGCGCTCGATCCCGGCAGCAAGGTGCTGGACCTCGTAGCCTGGGCCTGGGCCGGTTTCGGCGCGGCATTCGGACCGGCGATCCTGCTGTCGCTCTACTGGCGACGGATGACGCGCGCCGGTGCGCTTGCGGGAATCGTGACGGGCGGCCTGACGGTCATTCTGTGGAAACGTGGCGCGGGTCCGCTGTTTCAGCTCTATGAACTCGTGCCGGGTTTCCTGCTCTCGCTGTTTGCGATCTGGCTCGTCAGCCTGCTGCGCCCCGCGAGCCCGGTCGTCCTGGCGGCTCGGGCGATGGACTCCTGACGCCGGCACTGGAGGCTCTGGCCGCAGGTCAGTCGCGGGCGCGTGCGGCTCGCCGTCGCCGCGCAGACTCGCTACCGTTGGCGATCTCCACCGCATCGCATGCGGTCACTGAAAGGGAAGCTTGCGCTTGAACTCCAGCATCGACCGTCGCTTCGGCCCCATCCGCCTCGCGCCCGGCTACACGCCGATGAATGCCGCGACCTACCTGTTCGCAGCCTTCATCACCATCGGCATGCTGGCCTTCGTCAGCTTCATCCAGCCCTACCTGCTGAACGCGAACCTGCAGATTCGCGAGGACGCGCAGGGTCGGGCGCTCGGCCTGCTCGGTTTCAGCAACGAGATCGTCTCGTTACTGCTGGTCGCGCCATTCGGCGCACTGGCCGACAAAATCGGCCGTCGACCCGTCTACACGCTCGGTTTCGTCTGGCTCGCCGCGGGCTTCTTTCTTTACCCGCTGGCGCGCACCTTTCCGCAACTGCTGGCCTGCGCGCTGTTCTTCTCAGTCGGTGTCGCCGCAGTCGGCACCATGCTCGCGACCGTACTCGCGGACACGCCGAAGGACGAATCGCGCGGTCTGCTGGTCGGCATTACGGGCTTCTGCCAGGGACTGGGCGCCACGCTGGCCGTGCTCGTGCTCGGCCGTGTGCCGCAGCGGCTCGCCGCGGATGGCATGGACGCGGTCATGGCCGGGCGCGTGACGCTTGGCATCGCGGCCGGACTGTGCCTGCTGACGGCGCTGCTGTGCTGGCTAGGCCTCAAACGCGGTACGCCCAGCCAGGTCGGCGAGCGCGAGCCGCTGCGGGTGCTGCTGCGCACGGGCGTGGCGGCGGCCCGCGCCAATCCAAGGATCTGGTTCGCCTGCATGCTGCAGTTCGTCTCGTTCGCCGATCGTATCGTCCTCGGCACGTTCTTCTCGGCGCGGCTGCAGCAGACTGCGATTGCGCAGGGTCTGTCGGTCGGCGAGGCGGCGTCGCTCGCGACCAAGCCGTACGTGATCGCTAGCGTGTCAGGGCTGCTGTTCGCGGTCGTCTTCGGTCTGCTGCTCGACCGCATGAACCGCATCATGGCCGGCGTCGTGGCGATGGCGATCGCGGGCGTTGGCTACTTCGCCGGCGGGCTGGTCGGCGACCCGACCAGCCCGGGCATCGTCCCGGTCGCGATCCTGCTCGGGCTCGGACAGATCTCGGCCATCATCGCCAGCCAGACCGTCCTCGGGCAGGAGGCGCCGATCGAGGTGCGCGGTGCGGTGTTCGGGCTGGCCGGCATCTGCGCCTCGCTCGGCATCCTGTTCACGACCGCGTTCGGCGGCTGGCTCTATGACTCGATCGGCAAGGGCGGACCTTTTTTCCTGATCGCGGCCATCAATCTTGGGATCATGGTGTTCGGCGCCTGGCTGCTGCTGAGACGGCGTTGACGGCGGCGCCGCTTCACGCCTCGCCGCTGAGCAGCAGCAAGGGTGTGCCCTCGGGCGCGATCAGCAGGGCATTGGCGGCTGGATCGAGCCCCGGCGGCAGTTCGGCACTGGGCACGAGACCGTCGGCGGCGAGCGCCTCGAGTCGCGAGGCCATGGCCGGATCGCTGAATACGAGCATCGGCCGGTCCAGCGTGCGTGGCCGGTGCAGGGCGAGCGACAGACCGTCGCCGGTGATCGGGCGACGCGGATACGGGGTTGCCTCGCACGGGTGCGCGACGAAGCCGAGCCGCTCCCAGAATACGCCCGTCGCCTCGAAGTCGGTCGCCGGCATGCTGAACTCGAGGAAATAGCCGCAGCGCGAGAGCTCGCGCGACGGGCGCTCGGACGGAAAGTAGGTCCGTGCCTCGAGGATCGTGATCATCTGGCCTTCCGGGTCGCGGAAGCCGATCTCGTTGAAGCAGTCGTCGCCGGTCTTGGCGAACTCGAGGTGAATGCCGAGCGCGGTGAGCGCCAGGGCATGCCTCGCGACGCCCGCGCGTACGCAGGTGATCGACGGTGAGGGAAAACGGTACTGGTGCAGCCCGAGATCGATGCGGCCATCCGTCAGTACGCCATACGGATGCGGCCAGGTATCACCGGTACGGCAGTGGCTGAAACCGAGCCGCTCGTAGAATTCGACCGACGTGCGGATGTCGTGGGTCGAAATGCTGATTTCGTGAAACTGGCCGAGCATCCGCCGCGGCTCAAGCCGGCCGCGGACTCAGCCGGTCCGCGGCGGTGAGGAATCCGGCGTCACGGCCGCGCGCGACAGCCACTCGACCTGCACTGCGGTCCAGCCCTGCACGTGCTGCGCGATCAGGTCCGCGAGCGCGATGGCGTGATCTGGCCGCGCATTCAATGCGGGCACGTACTGGAAGGTCGTGCCGCCGGCCTCGAGGAATCGCTCGCGGTTCTCCATGTCGATCTCCTCGAGCGTCTCGAGGCAGTCGACCGCGAAGCCGGGACAGACGACGGTGACGCTGCGGATACCGCGTGCGGGCATCGCCGCGAGCACATCCTCGGTGTAGGGCTTGAGCCAGAGACCGGGACCGTACTTGGACTGGAACGAGACCGTCCAGTCGCCGTCGGGCAGGTTCAGCTCGTCGGCGAGCAGGCGCGAGGTCTTCTGGCATTTGCAGAAGTAGGGATCGCCCTGGCGGAAGTACTTCTCCGGGATGCCGTGATAGGACATCAGCAGGTGCTCGGTCTGACCTTGCTGCTGCCAGTGCTCGCGGATGCTGGCGGCGAGTGCTGCGATGTAGCCAGGATGCTCGTGATACTCGTTGACGATGCGTAGCTCTGGCACCCAGCGCCAGCGCCGCAGCTCGGCGGTCACCTGATCGAAGACCGGCGCCGTCGAGGCGCCCGAGTACTGGGCAAACATCGGCAGCACGAGGATGCGGCGCGCCCCTGCCGCGCGCAGCCGCTCGAGAGCCGCCGGCACGGTCGGGTTCGCATACAGCATGCCGTACTCGACCACGGTCGGTGCGATCACGCGCTTGGAAAGTTCCTGGGTCAGCCGGTCGCGCAGCCTTGCGGTGTGCAGCAGCAGCGGCGAGCCCTGCCGGGTCCAGATGCGGCGGTACTTGCGGGCGCTGCGAAACGGCCGGGTGCGCAGGATCACGCCATGCAGCAGCGGCAGCCAGAGAGCGCGCGGCAGTTCGACGACGCGCGGGTCGCCGAGCAGCCTCGCGAGGAAGCGGCGAACGTCGCCGGTACGCGGCGAGTCGGGGGTGCCCGAGTTGACGAGCAGGATGCCGAGCCGCTCGGTCGACTCGTGATCGAAGTCCAGGACAGCCTTGTAGCGCATACGCGAAAGATACCGGAGCCGCGCCAGCCTGACCATCGGTGGCCGCGTCGCTCGAAGCAGACGCCCCTTTGGATTCAGGCTCTTGCGTGCTCGACTCTGCGCAAAGGACCTAAAGATAGCAGCGACATCGCCGCGCAGAAGCCGAGCACCGGCAGCGGGCTGCCGGTCGGCGCGAAACCCATCGCCTGCACCGAGAGCGCCGTCACCGCCTGCTGCGAGAAGCCGATCAGGCTGGAAGCGACCCCGGCGTTGGCGGGCGACAACTGGACCGCGGTCGCCATGATGTGCGGCAGCGCAAGTCCCTGACCGACCGCGAGCGGCACCATCGGCAGGAACCAGAACGCAGGATGCGTAAAACCCGCGAACACGAGCAACAGCGCGACCAGCGCCGAACCGGCTTGCAGCAGCGAACCGAGGCGCGCGAGACGCGCCATGTTCAGCGCGCTGCCGCGCCGCGATACGTAGAGGTTCCCGGCGAAATAGCCGGCCGAGATCAGCAGGCACCACAAGCCGAACTCGGTCGCTGGCCTGCCGAGCATTTCGCTCATGACGTAGGGCGCGATCGAGATGAACACGATGTAAACGGCGTAGATCACGCTCGAGTCGAGCGCACAGGCGAAGAAGGTCCGGTTCCGTAGCACCTCGAGCGAGGCACGCGCCAGCGCCGAGAGCGACGCCGCACCCGCGGTGCCGGGGCGGGTCTCGGGCAGCGCGCGCCAGCAGGCGATCAGGATTGGCAGTCCGGTCGCGAGCAGGATCAGGAACACCGCCTGCCAGCCTGCGTACTCGGCACCGAGGCCGCCGAGATACGGGGAAACCGTGGTACCGATCATCATGAACAGCGTCAGATTGGCGAGCGCCCGCGCCAGCCGCCAGTCGCGGTACAGGTCGCTGACGATCGCACGGGCGACGATCAGGCCCATCGACGCGCCGAGCGCCTGGATCACGCGGCCGGCGACCAGCGACATCAGCGTCGGCGCGAGAGCGCACAGCAGCGTGCCGAGCACGAAGACCAGCAGACCGCCGAGGATCGCCGGTCGTCGGCCGTAACTATCCGAGAGCGGACCGCCGAGCAGGATGCCGATCGCGAAGGCGATCAGCGAGGAGCTGATGACGGTCTGGGTGGCGGCGGTCGAGACGCCGAAATCGGCGCGGATCACGGGCAGTGCCGGAAGCACGAGCAGGTTGGAGACGGGCCCGAGCGCGCTGCAACCGGCGAGCAGCAGCAGCAAGGTCCGCGCCTCGAGCGCGGCCGACGCTCCGCGCGATCCTGCCTTGCTCACGTGCGGGCGCTCACGCGCCGAGACCGCCGACGCAGACGTATTTGATCTCGGTGTAGTCGAGCAGGCCCTGGCGTCCGCCCTCGCGTCCGATCCCCGATTCCTTCATGCCGCCGAAAGGTGCTACCTCGGTGGAGATCAGCCCTGTGTTGACGCCGACCAGGCCGTACTCGAGCGCCTCCTGGAGGCGCCACGAGCGCGCCAGATCGCGCGTGTAGAAGTAGGCAGCGAGTCCAAACTCCGTGTCGTTGGCCATGCGGATCGCCTCCGCCTCGGTCTCGAAGCGGAACAGCGGTGCCACGGGCCCGAAGGTCTCCTCGCGAGCGATGCGCATCTGCGGCGTCACGCCGGTGATCACGGTCGGCTCGAAGAACTGGCCGCCGAGCGCGTGACGCTTACCGCCCAGCGCTATGCGCGCGCCCTGAGCGACGGCGTCGGCGATGTGCGCCTCGACCTTGGCGACGGCGCGGCTGTCGATCAGCGGCCCCTGATCGCTCGGACCCTCGAGCCCGGGGCCGACGCGCAGCTTCGCGACCGCCTCGACGAGCTTGGCCGCAAATGCGTCGTAGATGCCCGACTGCACGTACAGCCGGTTCGCGCAGACACAGGTCTGACCGGTATTGCGGTACTTGCTGGCGATGGCGCCCTGCACTGCGGCGTCGAGATCGGCGTCGTCGAAAACGATAAACGGCGCATTGCCACCGAGTTCGAGCGAGAGCTTCTTGACCGTGCCCGC
>CAZAWM010000135.1:0-9007 GCA_964488605.1 uncultured Steroidobacteraceae bacterium
CCTCGCGGGGCTGCGTCAGTGCGTCGCGCGCATAGGCTGCGCCGGCGCTCGCCGCCGCGGCGAGGTCGTCCGCGCCGATCTGCTCGAGCTGGCCGAGCCGGTCACCTAGTCCTAGCAGGAACTGCGCGAGGATCGCTCCCGAGTTGCCGCGGGCGCCGTCGAGCGCCGCGTCGGCGACACGCACGAGCAGCTGGCCTGCGTGCGCCGGCGGGTCGCGATCGAGCACGCCGAGCACGGCGGCGAGCGTCATCGACATGTTCGTGCCCGTGTCGCCGTCGGGCACCGGAAACACGTTGATCTTGTTGATGTGGTCCGTGCGCGCGAAGAGGCGATAGATTCCAGCGCGCAGCGCATCGGCGAGCCGCGCGCCATCGAGTGTCTGGCCCAGTACCGCGCTCACGGCAGCGGGACGAGGAAGCGGTTGCCATTCCACGCGAGAATCACACCCTCGGGCACGATCTGCTCGACGCGCAGACCGCCGGGCAAAGCGTCGCCTTCGACGGCGCGCTGGCCGTTGACGAAGACGAAGCGACGCGACGGCGCCGGATCATAGACGTGCAGGCTCAGCGCCGCTTCCGGCACCTGCTGCCCGCGAGCTAGCAGCGACTCGCGGGTCGCGACGCTGCCTGTTGCCGCGCTGGCGACGACTCCACCGGCCGGGGTCGGGGCGCCCGAATCGCCAATGGCTGGCGGCTGCGCCGGCAGAAAGTCGTTCGGATTTGGCGCCACGGCACCCGGGGCGCCGGCGGCGGTCGCCGGAGTGCGCAGGGAAGGTTCGACGATCAGCGGCGGATTGAACGGCGTGGCCGCGCCGATTGCCGGGCCAGGCGCGGTCGCCGCCGCCGCCCGAGGCGCCGGCGCTGGCGGATCGACGGCTGACGGCGGCATCGCGACCGGGACTGCGGCCGTCGCCGAGCGCTGCGTCGAGGCGTCGAGCGCGGCGGACGCAGGTGGCGCCGCGTCCGGACGGGTCACCAGCCAGATCAGCACCAGCAGGTTCACGCCGAGCAGCGCACCGAGCGCGAGCGCCCAGAGTGGCAAGCGCGCCCGCGGCGACGCGACGCGCGGCTGGAACACGCCGGGGCCGCTTTGCCGCTGCCGCTCGCCCTCGCTCTTCTTCAGTGCATCGAGGATGAACGACATCTCAGACTCCCGGTGCCTGTGCCTGCGGCGCGACCAGCCGCGGCGATTCACCCGGCAAGGCGCTGTCGATCATGACCTGGGTGGCGATGCCGGCCACGCCATCAGGCTCGAGGCGATGCCGGCGCTGGAAGTCTGCCACGAGGCGCATCAGCTCCGCGTCGTAGACCGTTGACGCCGGGGCGACGGTCGATGCCCCGGTCGCGGCCGCAGCCGGGCCGTTCAATGCGCGGAGGTTCTGCAGCAGTCGCTGCACGGCCGGGCCGCGAGACCCCGGTTCGAGCGGACGGGGTTCCTCGGGGCCGGCGCGCCACAGCAGCACGTAGTCGCCAAACCAACTGCGTGTCAGATCCGCAAGGCGCACGGCCCGCGCCATGCCCCCAAGGCTAAGCAGCGCCGTCTCGCCATCGAGGGCCGCGAGCACGACCTGATGGTCGGTGCCATTGGCGTCGCGCAACGTCAGTATGGCCGGTCGATTGAACTGCAGCAGCTCGGCGAGCGTGCCGCGCTGTGCGAGACAGGCGAGGCCCTGCTGCAGCGCCTGGCTGCACGGATCGACCTCGCCGACGACGTAGCGGGCGTTCCAGAGCGCGAACAACTTGTTGAAGGCGTTGTCGGCATCCGTCTCGGTGGCAAACCGGCGCAGCAGCTCATCGATGGCAGCGACGGCATCCTGCCATGGCGCGGTGTCGCTGGCGCTCGCCGCGGTGGTCGACGCGGTTCGCGACGGTGTCGAGGACTGCGCCGGCGCGGCCTCTTTTGCGACCGGCGCTGTCGATGCAGCCTCGCCGCCGCTTCCCGACATCCTCCAGAGCAGCAGACCGGTCAGCACGGCAGCGGCGAGGCCGCCCGCACCCATTGCCCACGGCAGCCAGGCCGGTGCGATCGGACGGTCGAACACCTCGCTCGCCGCGCGGCGCACGATCGACGGCGTGACGCGATGACGATCCTGGGTGTAGGCGCCGAGCAACGCGCGGTCGCAGATGATGTTGATGAGCCGCGGCACTCCGCGCGACAGCCGATAGACCTCGCGCAGCGCGGCCGGTGAGAGGATGTCACTGGTCGCGCCGGCCACCCGCAGGCGATGCCGGATGTACGATGCCGATTCGTCGGCGGACAGCGGATCGAGGTGATAGCGGCCGGTGACGCGCTGCGCAAGCTGGCGAAGCTCGGTGCGATCGAGCATCTCGCGCAGTTCGGGCTGTCCGATCAGGATGATCTGCAGCAGCTTCTGCGTCTCCGTCTCGAGGTTGGTCAACAGTCGCACCTGCTCGAGCACCTCGGGTGCCAGATTCTGCGCCTCATCGACCACCAGCACGACGCGCTTGCCCTGCGCGTGGGCGCGCAGCAGGTAGCTGTAGAGGATATCGACCAGCTCCTTGACGCTACCGACGGCCGAATCGGGCACCCCCACTCCAAGCTCCTCGCAGATCGTCAGCAGGAACTCGGGTGCGCTGATGCGCGGGTTGAGGATCAGCGCGACCTCGGCGTTCTTCGGCGTCTGCGCGAGCAGGGAGCGTATCGTCGTTGTCTTTCCGGTGCCGACCTCACCAGTCAGCTGCACGAAGCCGCCGGCTTCGTTGATGCCGTAAAGCAGGTGTGCGAGCGCTTCCGAGTGTCGCTCGCTGAGGAACAGGTAGCGAGGATCGGGCGTGATCGAAAAAGGCTTTTCGCTGAGCCCGAAAAACGACAGATACATGGTCGAAGTATTGCACGGCGCTCCGGCGGCGGGCAGCCGTGGGGCGCTGGGTCACCTCGACCCGCGGAAAGCGGGCCCGTCCGCCGCGCGGGGCGGCCCGGGCCCTGATGGCGGTCAGGCCGACTTTCGCTGGGCAGGGCAGGTGTTGACGCCGATCAGAGAATACAGCGGACAGAAGCGCAGCAGCCCGGTAGCAAGTGGCACGATGCCGAGCAGGCCCCACCAGCGGTTCGGCTCCGGCAGCAGAAAAACGAGAGACAGTATTCCAAGACCCGCGACGATGCGTAGCACGCGATCGATTCCACCGACATTGGCTTTCATGATCCTCTCCCGTTGGGACGATGCGAGGCAAGGTTACGCACTCGAGCCGCGAAGGTATGTAACCGTGGTTACACAGGCGGCTAAGGATTTTCCGGTGGGCCTCGTCCGGGTACGTCGACGTCACCTGCCGCGACGCGCCGCAGCAATGCGGCATCGAGGATCTCGATGCGACCGCGGCCGAGCTGCAATGCGCCACGCTGCGCGAACTCCCCGAGCAGCCGCGAGATGATCTCGCGCACAGTGCCGAGCTCCTGCACGAGCCGCTGATGCGAGGTTTCGAGCAAACGGCCATGGCCGAGGAGCCGCCTGGCCAGCCGCTGGTCCAGTCTCTGGAACGCGACCGCATCTACCAGCGACATCAGCTCGGTCATGCGCGCCGCGAACAGCTCGAATACCTCGGTGCGGAAAGCCGGCACGTTATCGAGCAGTTTCAAGAAGAGCGAGCGCGGGATCGCCAGCACGCGCAGGTCGGTCTCGGCGATCGCGCTGGCCGTATAGTCACGCGCGCCGAGCAGGCAACTGCTCGTGAGGATGCAGCTCTCGCCGGGTTCGACGCGGTAGAGCAGCAGTTCCTTGCCATGGGGCGAGAGCTTCCGGACGCGGATGGTGCCGTCGAGGACCAGCGGGAAGTGAGTGCACGGACCGGTCTCGGCGAATACCTCTTCGCCCGCGGACAGGTGCAGTAGCGTCGACTCGGCAAGCACGCGCTGCAGCGTGGTCTCATCGGTGGTGGCGCACCATCGGTAGCACTCGCGCAGCGTTGCAGAATCGACTCGCGGCTCCAGGCTCATCGTCGCCATGGCTGACCGGCGCGCGCGGCCTGCGTCGCCTGCAGACGGCTGCCGCGTGTCACGGCAAGATGACCGAACCTCTCACGGATCCGGTCGAGCACCGAGTCGAGAGCCGGCTCGCGCGGCACGCCGGTCGCGGCGCCAGCGGGCGTCGGCGCGAACAGCTCGGCCTGCGAGCCAGCGCTGCCGCCGGCCGGCGACAGCTCGCTGGCACCGATGCCGAGCAGCCGCAGCTTTGCGCCGGGGTGCTGGTGGAGCCAGCGCGCGAGCAGCGCACGAGCCAGCGGCGCGAACACGGCCGATTCGCAGCTCGCCGGCGTGAAGCGCCGCTGCCGTGTACAGGTGGCGAAATCGTGCTCGCGGATCTTCACGGTCACGCAGCGTCCAACGAGACCCTTGGTGCGTAGCCGCGCAGTCATGCGGTCGCAGAGCGCGAGCAGCTCGGCCTCGAGTCTCGCGGGATCGGAGATATCAGTGTCGAAGGTCTCCTCGGCGCTGATCGATTTCTCCTCCCAATCGGCGATCACGGGCCTGTCGTCGATTCCCGCGGCGCGCGCTCGGATACGTACCGTATCGCGCCCGAACAGCGGCCACAGTCGCTCGTCGGGGGCGAGGCGCAGCGCACCGAGGGTCGCGATGCCGGCCGTAACGACCTGCTGGCCCTTCTTGCGGCCAAGGCCGGGCAACCGGCTGACCGGCAGGGGATCGAGCACCGCGTTCACGATCTCGGGGGTAACGACGGTGAGCCCGTCCGGCTTGTCCAGATCGGATGCGATCTTCGCAACCAGCTTGTTGGGTCCGACGCCCACCGATGCCGTCAGGCCGGTGCGCTCGCGGATCCGGCGCTTGATTTCGCGCGCGATCGACACTGCGTCGCCGAGCAGGCGCCGGCTCGCGGTCACATCGAGGTAAGCCTCATCGAGAGACAGGCCCTGCACCATCGGCGTGAACTCGTGGAATATCTCGAAGACCTGGCGCGAGACCTCCTTGTAGCGCGCCATTCGCGGCCGCACGCAGATCGCCTGCGGGCACAAGGCGAGCGCGCGCCGGATCGGCATGGCCGAGCGCACGCCGTGGCGACGCACCTCGTAACTCGCGGCCGCGACGACGCCCCGGCCGCTCGTGCCGCCGACGATCAGCGGCTTGCCGCGCAGCTCCGGACGATCGAACTGTTCGACCGATGCGTAGAACGCATCCATGTCGACATGCAGAATCGCGCGCGGGTCGGCGCCGCTCATGCCACCTGCAGACCACTCACGGTTTGCGACGCCGCGGAGTGCGACACTGTGGACTGGGGCGCCGTGCCTTGTCGGGTCCCTAGTTCGTCAGGCGCGAAGTCGTCGACGTGGACCAGCTCCATAACCTTGCGATCGTAGTCGCGCAGCTGCGCCGCCTCGGTCTCGGAGATGATGCCGGCAGCGAGTGCCTGGTCGATCTGCCCGGGCACGTCGAGCGCCGTCACACGCCCCGTCTTGACGCCCTCGACGCGGATTCGTTTCTCGAGCGGCTCGGCGCCCGGTGCGAGCTCGAGCGCTTCCTGGAGCAGGCCGAGTGGATTGCGCGGCTGAATCTCGCGATACACCGGGTAGCAGAGGCGGTCGCGCACTCCGGTCGGATTCAACACGAGCTCCGCGAGCTGGCGGCCTAGGCGATCGCTGGGCGCGGAGTACTGCAGGCCGCGCGGGAATATGAAAAAGCGCATGAAGCCGCTGATGAACGGGCTTGGAAAGTTGCGCAGGAAGCCGTGCAACTGCTCCTGCGCGCGATACAGCAGATGGCGGCAGGCCCACTCGACGATCGGCAAATCCTCGAGACGCCGCCCCTGGTTCTCGTAGTGCTTGAGCACCATCGAAGCGATGTACATGTTCGAGAGCACGTCGCCGAGCCTCGCCGAGAGGTTCTCCTTCTTCTTGAGATATCCGCCGAGCGTCAGCATCGCGACGTCGACCGCGAACGCGAACGACGCCGAGAAGCGCACGATATGCTGGTAGTAGCGCTTCGCCGGTCCGGCATCGGGCACCCGCGTGAAGCGTGCGTTGGTGAGCGCCATCAGCAGCGAGCGCACTGCGTTGCTGATCGTGAAACCGATGTGCCCGAACAGGGCGCGATCGAAATCGTCGATACCGCGCACGCGGTCGGGATTGCGGGCGGCCTCCATCTCCTTGAGCACGAACGGATGGCAGCGTACGGCACCCTGGCCGAAGATGATCAGGCTACGCGTCAGGATGTTTGCGCCCTCGACGGTAATCGCCACCGGCACGACCTGATAGCCGCGCCCGAGGTAGTTGCGCGGCCCGAGACAGATGCCCTTGCCGCCGTGCACATCCATCGCGTCATTGGCGACCTGACGGCTCATCTCGGTAACGTGATACTTCAGCATGGCCGAGGGGACCGACGGCTTCTCACCGCCATCGATCGCGCCCGCCGTGACCGAGCGTGCCGCGTCCATCGCGTAGGTGTACCCGACCATACGCGCGATCACGCTCTCGACGCCCTCGAACTTGCCGACCGGCATATTGAACTGACGGCGAATGCGCGCGTAGGCGCCCGTTGCGAACACGGCTGCCTTCGCACCGCCAGTGCCGTTCGACGGCAGCGAGATGCAACGGCCGACCGACAGCTGTTCGACGAGCATCCGCCAGCCCTGGCCGGCCATCTTCGGTCCGCCGATGATGAAGTCGAGCGGGACGAACGCGTCCTTGCCGTGGATCGGCCCGTTCTGGAACGGAATGTTCAGCGGAAAATGGCGTCTGCCGATCGTCACGCCCGGCACATCGCGCGGAATCAGCGCGACCGTGATCCCGAGATCGGTCCTCTCGCCGAGCAGCCTGTCGGGATCGAACATGCGGAATGCGAGACCGATGACGGTCGCAACCGGCGCAAGCGTGATGTAGCGCTTGGAGAAATTGAGCTTGAGACCGATGATTTCGCGGCCCTGCCATAGGCCTCTGCAAACCACACCCGTGTCTGGCAGCGAGGCGGCATCCGAGCCCGCTCGCGGGCCTGTCAGCGCGAAGCAGGGTATTTCGTCGCCGCGCGCGAGCCGCGGCAGATAGTGGTTCTTCTGCTCCTCCGTGCCGTAGTGCTGCAGCAGTTCGGCGGGGCCGAGCGAGTTCGGTACCGCCACCGTAGAAGCCACGGTCGCGCTGCGGCTCGCGAGCTTGGCGAGCACGCATGAATGGGCGTACGCCGAGAACTCGAGGCCACCGTACTTCTTCTGGATGATCATCGCGAAGAAGCCCTTCGACTTCAGGAACTGCCACACCTCCGGCGGCATGTCGCCGCGCCGGTGCGTGATGTCGAAGTCATCGATCATCCGGCAGAGTTCCTCGCAGGGACCGTCGAGGAAAGCCTGCTCCTCGGTCGTGAGCTGCGGCGCCCTGGCCGACATGAGCTTGGACCAGTCGGGTTTACCCGTGAACAGCTCGCCGTCCCACCAGACCGTGCCTGCTTCGAGTGCCTCCTTCTCGGTCTGCGACATGGCCGGCAGCAGTCGCCGGTAGGTGCGCAGGAAAGGGCGTGTGATCAGCGCCTTGCGAAGCGGCCGCAGGTTCAGCAGCCAGAGCGTCGCGAGCAGCAGCCACAGAAAGCCCTTCCACGCGCCCGCGGGTGCACCGAACAGCGTGTACGCCGCGAGCAGCACGGTGAAGGTGATCGTGAAGCTGAGCAGACCCGTTCGCCGGTAGGCGAGGTAGAGCACCGCCGCGACGAACAGCAACGCGATCACGCCGCCCGGCGTGGTCAGGGCATAGAGTGCGCCGGCGAGCAGCGCGATGACGACAACCGCACGGATCATTCGAGTGCACCGACAAGCGTTCGGATGCCGATGACTATAGCCCTGCCTCGTCGGTCCGCGTAAGGGACGAGGACCGAAGCCGTCTTTTCAAGGCGCCGGTTGTGGTATCCGAGCGACAGTGCTCAGCCGAGCAGGTCCTTGACGCCGTCACGCTCCTCGAGCAGCTCCGCGTGCGTGGCATCCATGCGCTGGCGGCTGAATTCGTCGATCGACAGCCCCTGGACGATCTCGTACTGACCATGGCGGCAGACCACCGGATAGGAGTAGATCACGCCTTCCGGTATGCCGTAGCTGCCATCCGACGGGATCGCCATCGAAACGAAGTCACCGCTCGGGCTGCCCTTGACCCAGTCGCGGATGTGGTCGATCGCGGCCGAGGCGGCCGAGGCGGCAGACGAGGCACCACGCGCCTTGATGATCGCCGCGCCGCGCTGCTGCACGGTCGGAATGAAATCGTTCTCGATCCACGCCTGATCGACCAGTGATCTCGCGGGCTTGCCGCCCACGAGGCAGTGGCTGATGTCGGGATACTGCGTCGCCGAGTGGTTGCCCCAGATGATCATTCTCTGGATGTCGTTGACGTGTCGGCCGGTCTTCGCGGCTAGCTGCGACAGTGCGCGGTTGTGATCGAGGCGGGTCATTGCCGTGAAGCATTTCGGGTGCAGCGAAGGCGCGTTCTTCATCGCGATCAATGCATTCGTATTGGCCGGATTGCCGACGACGAGAACGCGCACATCGCGGTTCGCGACCTCGTTCAAGGCCTTGCCCTGCGCTGAGAAGATCTGGGCGTTGGCGAGCAGCAGGTCCTTGCGTTCCATACCCGGACCGCGTGGCCTCGCGCCGACGAGCAGCCCGACGTGCAGATCCCGGAATGCGACGCGCGCATCGTCGGTCGCGACGATGTTGTTCAGAGTCGGGAAGGCACAGTCGTTGAGTTCCATGACGACGCCCGCGAGTTGCGGCAGCGCCGCCGTGATCTCCAGCAGGTGCAGGTTGATGGGCTGATCGGGGCCCAGCATGGCGCCCGAGGCGACGCGGAAGGCGAGGGCGTAGCCGATCTGGCCGGCGGCACCGGTGATCGCAACATTGACCGGGGTCTTCATGAAGTGACGACGCTCTTGGCTGGTTTGGGGCGCGCGAATTCTAGGCGCTTTCGCCGGCCATTTCATGCCGCGCGTCGCGCCGGCGCGCGCCGACGACGCGGTTCAGCGGTCGCCGAGCGCGCGCATACCCTCGGGCAGCGGGACGCGCGGGTATCGC